>CAZYNY010000032.1:0-28854 GCA_964648095.1 uncultured Nitrospirota bacterium
CAATATAATGCACATTATTGAAAATGTCAAGTTACGTTGGGCAAGACACAGGGATAGGCCCTGTGTCGGAAAAATAGACACGGATTTATCCTGATCAGACCATTTATTTTGGATAAACTAAACCCCCAAAATGAATAAACGTTTAAAAATCAATCACTTGTAAAAGAATACCTTGGGTTACCAGGGCGTGGGCGACAAGTACGGCGGCGACATGGATGATTTGATAATTTGGATAATTTGATCATTTCTCTTGGGGGCGCTGGAGGCGGTCCCCAGTACCCTTTTATTCTGTTCCCTCTCCCTCCTCGGGGATCTCTATCTCAAAGACTTCCCATAATGGGATATCAATCCCTTCTAAGGAGCATAGCTTAAGGATCTCCTGGGTACCGAGGATATCAGGTTCTTTATACCTTTCTCCTTCGAGATAATATCTTTCAATAAACAGATCCTCAGGATAAACAATTATATATTCTTTTACGGAAAATCTCTCATAAAGGGACTTCTTCTCCCTCTTATCTTTAAGGGATGTGGCAGGAGATATGACCTCTATGATTAAGTCAGGGGCCCCATAGACCTTATCCCTGATCTTCTTTTCGTCGCAGACAACCATGACATCAGGCTGGACAAAGTTGTAGTCATCAAGATAGACATCCAGGGGAGCTATAATGGGGATACAGCGCTTACCCTGGAGCTTATTTCCCAGTATTCGATAAAGATTTCCTGCGATCTTCTGATGCCGGAAGGTTGGTGATGGCGTCATATTATAGGCCTCTCCATTAATCACCTCCCATCTTTCCTCCTCCAGCCAGATAAGATAGTCCTGCCACGTATATTTTCTGTCTCCCTTCTTTTTAAGTTTGTTTCCCATGATGTATAGCTTTTTCAGGCTTTTCTGAGGATAAAATAGCAGGATGAGATTTCTCTGTCAATGCCTGATATTGACAGGGGCAATGTATTATAGCAAACGCAAGAATTATAGTTACATGTTAGCGGGATGTGCAATTTAATTTAAAATCCCCCTTGGTCCCCCTTCTCCAAAGGGGGAGACCCTTTTTCCCCTCTTTCGGAAAACCTGCCGGCAGGCAGGCAAGGGCTAGGGGAGATTTATTGAACTTGAATTAATGCGTTTGTATTAGCCCCACCGGAACTTTTGAAAAGGTGCTTGAAGGAAAGGTGGCTGAGAATAAAAGTGAAGAGGTAGATTTGTCGGAAAAATAGACACGGATTTAACCTTATTAACTCACTTATTCTGGACAAACTAGCCAGTCAAAATGACTAATCATTTTAAAATCAATCACTTATAAAACAATACTATGCATCATTGATAGAAAAAACCGTGTCGGAAAAATAGACACGGGCCTTTATCCTAACAATACCAAGATAAGATCTGCGAATCAAAAAAAAGCTTAATTTACTATATTTATCAATAAGTTATAAAGTCTACCTTTTGTTAATGCTAAACATGGCATGCCCATTGCTTATTTAATTCAGCATGTATGGAAAGTTTGGAAATAAAATTAGACAAAGAAGGGGTTGAAAAAATGAAAAGGATGCTTATTTTTATAAGCATAATGGTTATTTTTGTAGCATCTGCAATTGCCATGCTGAGCGGGCCTGCCCATGCAGTCCTTTATACCCTGGACAACTGGAATGTTACAGAACTGAATGCCAGCGGCGACACGGTAACAGTGGACGTTGGTACCAGTGGTAGTAATACTACACTCACCGTCAATTGGGTTTCAGGAGATCCTAGCTCTCCGAATGCAATAGGTCTCGATATGTTTGGGTATGACTCCAGCACAACAGTACTCTCTGTGAGCGGTAATAATACGTCGTGGAGCTTTAATTTTGGTGGGACAAACTATGACGGCTTCGGCAGCTTTGCAAGCCACAAGGACTTGGGTTCGGGAGAAACCTCTCTGTCGTTGGTCTTTACGTTAAATGGTATTGCGAGCTTTGGCACGACGACGGATGCAAGTGACTTTGTTGCCCATGTCAGGTATGATAGTAACTGCTCTGGTTTTGTCTCTGGCCGCACATCAACATCAACCTCGTCGGATTCAAACTGCGCGTCGCAGGTCCCTGAGCCTTCTACCCTGCTTCTTCTTGGCTCCGGTCTAGTGGGCCTTGGGTTCTGGGTAAGGAAGAGGGTAATAGGGTAAGCAAGTTTCCAAGACAAGAAAAATCTTCAAAACCCCCCGGTCTTATGCCGGGGGTTTTGTTTTTACACTTGGCTCCGATACATCTATTTAATGGCCAGCACTCTTAAAATTTAATACCATGTTCTGCACAAGGTGTTGACTGCTATGGATAATATTGCTATAGTCTCCTTATGAATGACAGGTGGATGCCATGCACGATAAAATCGTGGAACTTATTGCCGGCCTTAATACTATTTTTGACTATCTTTTTCGGCTGTGCCACAAAGGAACCTGATTATGGCGCAGATATACGTTCAGAATTGGGGGTCGATGAAAATATCCCCCAGGCAACCGAGGGGAGCATAGAGAGGTATTATGACCCAATTACCATATTAAAGAGGGGTGAGGCCTTCTACGGAAAGGGGGAATATTCGGAGGCAATAGATGAATATAAACACTTTGTGTCCCTTCATGCCCGTCATAAGTTTGCAGATTATGCCCAGTTTAAACTGGGCTTGAGCCATATAAAGCTGTCCGGGACAACAGACAGGGACCCGGAACCATTTAAAAATGCCCTCCAGGCCTTTAAAAAACTGCTGGCCGATTATCCCACTACAAAATATCAGGCCGAGGCAACAGAGAAGATTAAATTCTGCCGTGAGAATCTCGCAAGTCACGAATTATATGTGGGCAGTTATTACTATAACCAGGAAAAATATACTGCTGCGATTTACAGATTCAAGAGGATTACTGAAGAGTATGGCGATACAGGGGTGATGGATGACGCATTTTATATGATGGCAATCTCTTATAAAAGGCTTGGTGATAGTACCCGTGCAGAAAAAAGCCTGAGAGACCTCTTAAGTAATAACCCTGACTCCAGACAAAAGGAGAGGGCAGAGAAACTCCTTACCAGCCTGAATGGGAAAAAGGATCTTTAGAAGCCTCCTCCAGGTCTTTCTTGCTTACCCTCCTCCACCCTTGAACACGTTGATCAGGTTCCACCACGGGAGAAAGATGGCGAGGGCAAGGAAGAGTATGACTCCTCCGATAACTGTAAGGAGTATAGGTTCAATGGCCGAGGAGAGATTACGCAAGGCATAATCTACATCGGTATCATAATAGTCCGATACCTTCATCAGCATCTCCTCCATCCTGCCCGACTCCTCCCCTATTGCCACCATCTGGATAACCACCGGAGGGAAGACCTTACTCACCCTCATTGGCTGCACAATCCCCCTCCCCTGCCTGACGCTGTCCCTTATATTATCCACTGTTCTTGAAATAATTACATTCCCAACAGTATTCGATACTATCTCAAGGGTCTGGAGGATCGGCAGGCCGGACCTGGTCAGGGTTCCGAATACCCGCGAAAACCTCGACATGGCGGTCTTTAAAAAGATCGGTCCGAATACGGGAAGCTTTAGCTTCAGACTATCCAGCTGGACCCTTCCTTTTTCTGTCCTTATATACCGTCTCAGTAGGAAAACCACAGTAATTATTGAGATCAATCCTACATGCCAATAGTTTGTGACAGCATAATTGATTCCTATAAGTATCCTTGTAGGGAGAGGAAGCTTTACCTTGAAATTTGCATAGAGGGCCGCAAACCTCGGTATCACAAAGGTAACAAGTATTATGAATGCCACAACCAGGGAGAAGATGACGATCTTGGGATATCTTGTGGCAGACTTGATCCTAGCCCTTGTTTCTGCCTCATGCTCTGCCAGGGAGGCAAGTCGCTCCAGGATCTCATCAAGGACACCGCCGGCCTCACCTGCCATTATCATGTTGATATATAGATTGCTGAATATATCCGGATGCTTAGCCAGGGCATCCGATAAGGAACTCCCTCCCTCCACATCCTTCCTGACGTGAGTTATGACCCTCCTGAGCCTCTTGTTTTCTGTCTGTTCTATCAGGGCATCAAAGCTTGCAATAAAAGGAAGACCTGCGCTTATCAATGTGGCAAGCTGTCTTGAGAAGACTATCATATCCTGGGCATGTACAATCTGAAACTTATCGAAGAAATCAGGGGAGAATATCCCCTCTTTTACCTCTTCGATTAAGACAGGGAAATAACCGAGATTGTCCAACTGGCCTGCCACCTCGTCCCTCCCTGCTGTATCGATGATGCCTGTGAACAGGGCGCCATACTTATCCCTGGCCTTATAACGAAAGGTTGGCATAACGCTACTCTTCTACCTCTTGGGTAACCCTCAATACCTCCTCTACCGTCGTCAGCCCCTTCACTGCCTTTTTTATTCCCTCTTCTCTTAATGTCACAAAACCGTTTGAGATTGCATGGGACCTTATGGCACTTGATGAGGCCTTGGACGCTATAAGGTTCCTTATCCCCTCATCTATACTTAAGAGTTCGTAGATCCCGTCCCTCCCTGCATATCCGGTAGACCTGCATTCCTGACATCCCTCTCCCTTCATAAAGGAGACATCAACCATCTTTACTCCAAGGCTTTTCAAGAGATCATTCGGCGGCTGATAGGCCTTTTTGCACCGCGGACAGATCCTCCTGATAAGTCTCTGTGCCACTACGCAAAGGAGTGATGAGGCAACGAGAAACGGCTCAGCCCCCATATCCACAAGCCGGACTATTGCGCCTGCCGCATCATTTGTATGAAGGGTAGAGAGTACCAGATGCCCTGTAAGGGCTGCCTGGATGGCAATGGTGGCCGTCTCTCTGTCCCTGATCTCACCGACCATGATTATGTCCGGATCCTGTCTTAAGATCGACCTGAGGCCGGTAGCAAAGGTAACACCCACCTTGGGATAAACCTGCACCTGGTTTACTACCTTAAGCTGGTATTCTACCGGATCCTCAATGGTGATTATATTTTTGTCTATAGAGTTGATGCTGTTTAGCGCCGCGTATAATGTGGTTGTCTTGCCGCTTCCCGTGGGTCCCGTAACAAGGATCAGGCCATAGGGTCTCCTTATCATGCCCGAAAACCTCTTGAATGTATCAGATGAGAACCCGATCTCCCCGAGTCCAAGTTTGATGCTGCTCTTATCAAGGAGCCGCATAACTATCTTCTCCCCGAATATGGTCGGTAGCGTAGAAAGCCTCAGATCTATATCCTTCTCCCCTATCCTCATCTGTATCCTGCCATCCTGCGGGACCCTCTTCTCGGAGATATCTAGGTCTGCCATAATCTTTATTCTTGATATAACCCCTGCGTGAAGATGCTTTGGTATAGACATCACCTCATGGAGCATTCCATCTACCCGGTACCTGATTCTCAACAGATCCTGATCAGGTTCAATATGGATGTCAGAGGCCCCATCCCTGACGGCCTGCATGATCATCGTATTTACGAGTTTTATTACCGGGGTATCGTCTGCTATCTTCTCAAGATCCACGACCTGTTCACCAGTGGTCTGGCCATATCCCTCCATGTCCATATCCCTTGCTGCTTCTTCCATGGTCGGTTTCGAACTATAGAACCTGTCTATGGCCTTTAAAAGGTCCCCCTCCGTACTTACCACAGGGTGTATATCAAGCCCTGCAAGCCTCCTTATATCATCTATGGCAAATACATTGAGGGGGTCTACCATGGCTACTGTAAGCGCCTTATCCCTTTTGGATATCGGCATCACCTGATACCTCCTTGCCAATGTCTCGGGGATAACCTTGAGTAGATCCGGATCTATAATTACGTTCGCAAGGACCACATGCTGGATACCGAGCTGTTTGCCGAGGACCTTAATGATATCCTCTTCCGTTACAAACCCAAGCCCCTTAAGGATGCTTCCTATGCGCCCGCCATGCTGTTTCTGTTCGGTGAGCGCCCGCTCAAGCTGTTCTTTTGACAGGAGCCCCTCGGCAATAAGCATCTCACCGAGCATCTTTCTTTTCTGTTGCGGAAGAGGCATTTAAAACCCTCCTTGAAATACAGGGTGTAGGGTGTAGGGTTTACCCCCTGTACCCTGTACCCTGTACCCTACCCCCTATCTTTTTGGGTCTGTCCTTTCTAAAATATTCAACCGTCCTTCTGAGCCCCTCTTCAAGATCCACCCTGGGCTCCCAATCAAGGGCCTTCTTAAGCTTTGTCGGATCGAGCAGGCTCCTGCTCTGCTCCCCCTTCTTGGCAGGCCCATATACCGCTTTTAAATCCAAACCTAATACCTGCCTCAAGAGATCAAAGAGACTATTTACCGATATCTCCCTTCCGGTCCCGACATTAAATACATCCTCTGCCTTTTTCGTGATCACTGCCATATTTGCATCCACAACATCATCAACATATACATAGTCCCTGGTCTGCATACCGTTGCCGTTGATTACAGGCTGACCTTCCTTCAGCATCTTCTGCGCAAAGATGGCCACAACCCCGGCCTCGCCAAATGGATCCTGTCTTGGCCCATAGACATTTGCATATCTCAGGACGGAGTATCTAAGACCGTATGATTTCTTGTAAAAATAGAGGTACTGCTCGGATGTAAGCTTAGTGACACCATAAGGAGAAATAGGGCATGTCGGATGCTCCTCTGAGGCAGGAAAGAACCTCTGCTCTCCATATACCGTACCTCCTGATGAGGCAAAGACCAGAAACTTGGTCCCGTATCGCACTGCATTCTCAAGGATATTCAAAAAGCCTAGGATATTGACCTGGGCATCAAAGATAGGGTCTTCAACAGACCTCCTCACATCTATCTGGGCCGCATGGTGGCTCACAATATCAAATCTCTCTTTTTTGAACAGACCTTCCAGTCTGGGACTCAGTATGTCCATCTTATAAAACCTTGCCCGTTTGTTAATATTTTCCTTCTTTCCGGTTGAAAGATTATCCACCACAGTAACTTCGTGTCCCTCCTCAATTAATCTGTCAGCAAGATGAGACCCGATAAATCCCGCACCTCCTGTTACCAATGCCTTCATATCTCTCCTCCCCTCTTCCTAAGGCATATAAAATACTCTTTATTCCCCTTACGGCCCAATATCGGCGAGGCGGTAACACCGGCAACAATAAGTCCAAGGCCCCTTGTAAAAGAGATCATATCCTCCACTACGCCCTCCCTCTTCTCCTCATCCCTGATTATCCCTCCCCTGCCGACCTCTCCCTTTTCTACCTCAAACTGCGGCTTAATAAGCGCCAGTATAATACCCCCGTCCCTCAAAAAGTTGAGTACCTTCGGTATCGCCTTCTTAAGTGAGATAAAAGAGAGGTCAACCGTTGCAATGTCAATCTCCTCTCCTATTTCCTCCCTGTCCATTTCCCTTATATTTTTCCTCTCCAGGATTACAACCCTGGGATCCGTCCTAAGGGACCAGGCAAGCAGGCCATATCCGACGTCTATTGCGTAGACCTTCCTTGCCCCCCCCTTTAAAAGACAGTCTGTAAATCCCCCTGTTGATGCCCCGACATCCATGGCAGTCATACCTTTAGGGTCAATGAAGAAAGAACCCAGGGCGGCCTCAAGTTTTATTCCGCCGCGGCCTACATAGGGGATCGCCTTTCCTGTTAATCTGATTTCGGCAGTCTTCTCCACCATGTTCCCGGCCTTGGAGATCTTCTCTCCGTCAGCAATTACAAGGCCGGACATGACAAGACTCAGCGCAGACTTCCTGCTATCGGCGAGCCCCCTGTCAACCAGCAGTTGATCTATCCTCTCCTTTAAGCTGGATCCCATGGTCCTGATATCCCTCTTCCCTCTCCATCTCCAAGTCCAGGGACCTGGCTGCGTCTTCCCTTAAGAATCCCGAGATAGTCTTCATTATCCCGTCAGGGTCAAGCCCATACTTAAGGCGCAGGATCTTCTGTGATCCATGCTCAATAAACTGGTCAGGGATCCCTATCCTCTTCACCCTTACAGAACCGGATACCCCCTCTTTTTCAAGGAGCTCCAGGACAGCGGCGCCAAATCCCCCGTCAAGGATGTGCTCCTCAACTGTTACAACAGTCTTTGTCCGCTCTATAGTCTTTAATATCAGATCCCTGTCAAGCGGTTTAATAAACCTCCCGTTTAAAAGGGTTGCCGATATGCCTTTTTCCTGAAGCCTCTTTACAGCTTCCAGTGCAGTATACACAGTGCTCCCTGAGGCAAAAATCGCAAGGTCATCTCCGCCTGACAACCTCTCCCATCTGCCAAGCGGTATCCTTATCATCTTTTCTTCAAGATTCACCCCGGCCCCGGACCCCCTCGGATATCTGATGGCGACCGGTGCATCTGTTCTTGTTGCCGTATAGAGCATATGCTGAAATTCATTTTCATCCTTTGGCGCCATAATAGTCATAGAGGGGATATGCCGCAGATAAGCCAGGTCAAAAAGACCATGATGGGTAGGCCCGTCCTCGCCTACAATCCCCCCCCTGTCAATACAGAAGACTACTGGGAGGCCCTGAAGGCAGACATCATGCACAATCTGGTCATAGGCCCTCTGGAGAAAGGTTGAGTAGATGGCCACAAAAGGCCTGAGCCCGGCGGAGGCAAGACCGGCCGCAAATGTCACCGCATGTTGTTCCGCCATTCCGACATCGTAGAAACGGTCAGGAAACTCCCTGGCAAAACCGAGAAGACCCGTACCTTCAGGCATGGCTGCCGTTATTGCAACAACCCTCCTGTCACGCCTTGCAAGCCTTACCAGCGTATCTCCAAATATCTTTGTATAGGAGGGGGCAGAAGACCTTGACTTCGGCTCTCCCGTTTGAATGATAAAGGGCGGTGTCCCGTGAAACAGGGCAGGGTCTTTCTCGGCAGGGGGATAACCCTTCCCCTTCTTGGTGATGACATGGACCAGGATGGGCCCTTTTAGTCTCCTGATATTCTCAAATGTTATCATGAGATGATCCATCCTGTGCCCGTCTATGGGGCCGATATACCGGAAGCCCAACTCCTCAAAGAGGAGGCCGGGTATGATCATCCCTTTCAATGACTCCTCAGCCATCTTTGCGGCCTTCAGCATAGGGCCGCCGATCCTTGGAATATTCTTCAGCAGATGCTCTGTCTCCTGCTTTACCCTGGTATAGAACTGACCGGTAATGATGCGGCTTAAGTAGGCAGAGATGGCGCCTACGTTCTTTGATATAGACATCTCATTGTCATTTAATATAACAACTAGATCCTTATCAAGCCCCCCTGCATGGTTTAAACCCTCAAAGGCGATGCCGGACGATATGGAACCATCCCCGATTATTGCTACAACCTTATAGTTGTCTTTATTCCTGTCCCTGGCCTCGACAATACCCAGCGCTGCTGATATAGATGTACCGCCGTGGCCCACATTAAATACATCATGCGGGCTCTCCTCCCTCTTGGGGAAACCGGACATACCATTAAATTCTCTCAAGGTATGGAAACGGTCTCTCCTCCCGGTTAGCAGCTTGTGGGTGTATGATTGATGTCCTACATCCCATATAAGTTTATCCTTAGGGGAATCAAAGACATAATGGAGCGCAATGGTTAGCTCTACCACCCCAAGATTGGGGGCAAGGTGGCCTCCCTTTTCCGAGACCACTTCGATGATCCTCTTTCTGATCTCTTCCGCTAACACGGGCAGTTCATCCTTCTTGATCTTTTTCAGATCAGCGGGGCTGTTTATGCCTTCAAGAAAGCCCATTAGTGCCTTCTCTCCATTAAAAACCTCGCTATCATTCTTAACGGATCTGCCTTCTCATCAAAACCCCTTAATGAGTCTATTGCCTCATCAACGAGCCCTTTTCCTATCTCTCCGGCCTTCTCCATGCCGAGTATAAAAGGATAGGTATTCTTCTCATTCCCGTCAATATCAAGGATATCATCAACTATCTGAAAGGCAAAACCGATCTTCTCGCCATAGTTTGTCAAAGAGAGGAGTTGATCACCTGCTGCCCCTGCGGCTATTGCACCGAGCCTTACGGCGCCCCTGATAAGCGCTCCTGTCTTATTCTTATATATATACTCAACTGCCTTGAGATCCAGATCCCTTCCCTGATTTACTACATCTACTGTCTGCCCGCCGACCATTCCGGATCCGCCGGCAGCAAGGCTGAGTTCATAGACCAGATCCATGCACCTGTCTGGATCAATATTAGGATTAATGCCCCTGTCAGTCAATACATTAAAGGCCCGGGTCAAAAGTGCATCCCCTGTTAATATGGCAATAGATTCTCCAAATACCTTGTGATTTGACAGTTTGCCGCGCCTGAAGTCATCGTTGTCCATGGAGGGGAGATCGTCATGGATAAGGGAATAGGTATGAACCATCTCTACAGCGGCAGCGGCATTTAGCGCAGCTTCATTTGGTCCGGATACGGCATCCGCAGAGGCAAGAACCAAGATTGCCCTGACCCTTTTCCCTCCTGAAAAGAGGCTATAGTTTATTGCCTCATCCAGAGGAGCCGGATATTTATCCCCCCCTGAAAAAACCTTGGCCAACCTTAGCTCTATAATCTTCCTCTTTTCCGTAAGGTAAGATTCAATGTCCATCTATTTTAAGGGGCTTGCGTCGCCCCCTCCACCGGCAAAGCCGGATGGAGCCTCCCCCTCAACGCTCGCTTTGCTCGCTGATTAGAACATTCAGAATCCAAGATATTTTTCTCCTGACTCCTGACTCCCGCTTTCTTCAGGGGCTTGCGTCGCCCGTGGGTATCTACCCTTCACCTGCCTCACCAGGCTCAGGTTCCATATCAAAAGGGCATACCCTTTTTGTGCCGTTCTTTTCCTGCATCAGGATCTCTATTTTTTTTTCCGCATTATCCAGTATATCAAGGCTTTCCCTGGAAAGCCTTATCCCCTCCTCATACATCCTAAGGGCGTCATCAAGCATGAGATCGCCCTTTTCCAGGTCCCTGACGATCTCCTCAAGTCTCTTTAACGCATCTTCGAATTTTAGACTAGGCATGGACATTCACTATTATACATGATGAGAGTCAGAGGTCAAGATGCAGGGGCGTATCCCCATACGCCACTGCAAAATATCCCCTGTAAATCATATTTTTTCCTCTACCCTGCACCTAAGTTCCCCCTCATAGAGCCTTAGATCTATCCTGTCACCAACAGACACCTCGCCTGAGGCCTTCAGGATCTCCATGGAAGGGACCTTTTTTGCTATAGCATATCCCCTCTTCAGGACTGCAAGGGGACTTAAGGTGTCAAGCCTGGCCGCGGCGTTAGCAAAGCGGGACCTTGAGGCCTGCATCCTCCCTGATATATTTATGTTTAGCCTGTAGATATATTCATCGACCCTTAAGAAACAGCCTTCAATCATCCTCCTAAGATCGGGCATCCCCCTCAGCTCCTCCTGTATCCTTCCCCTCCTCTCCTGAATTATGCCGATCATCCTGTTGATTATCCTGCTGGTCATAGCATCTACTTTTTCCACAAGCTCATCCCGGCTCTTAACTACAATCTCTGCGGCAGCTGACGGGGTTGGGGCCCTTAAGTCCGCTACGAAATCAGATATCGTATAGTCGATCTCATGACCAATGGCAGAGATCACAGGTATTTTTGAATTGTATATCGCCCTTGCTGTAACCTCTTCGTTAAACGCCCAGAGGTCCTCAATCGATCCGCCGCCCCTTGTAACAATAAGGACATCTATATCCCCCATCCGGTTCATCTCATTTACGGCCTCTGCAATCAATTCAGCAGCGCCTTCCCCCTGTACAGGGACTGGATTTATAAGAATATCCACGGCAGGAAACCTCCTCCCTATGATATTCAGGATATCCCTTATTGCCGCCCCGGTCGGGGATGTAACTACCCCGATCTTCTCCGGATACAAAGGGAGGGGTCTCTTGCGGGCCTCATCAAAAAGGCCCTCGTTCTTAAGCCTCTCCTTCAGCTCCTCAAAGGCCTGCTGGAGCGCGCCTAAGCCCTTCGGCTCAATATAGGTAAGGATGATCTGATATTCACCCTTCGGCTCATATACAGTGATATGTCCCCTGCAAAGGAGGTGCTGGCCGTCTTTAGGGAGAAACCTTAGAGACCTGACCTGGGATCTGAATATAATCCCCCTGATCTGGGCACGCTCATCCTTTAACGTAAGGTATATATGCCCCGAACCCGGTATCCTGAGATTAGAAACCTCTCCCTCAAGCCAGATATCGGAAAAACCCTCCTCAAGGGAGGACTTGACTGATAAGGTGAGCTCATATACGGTATAGACCTTCCTCTCAGAATACTGGATTGTCATCCCTTATCTGTATTCTCCTGATAGATTTTGCCATGCCCTCCAGCGGATCAATATCGACTATCACGCCGGAAAGAAGTGAAGGCCCGCCGGCAATCTCAAACCGCCTTGGTGTCTGGGTTAAAAATTTATCTATGGCCTCTTCCTTCCTGATGCCTATCACAGAATTTATCGGTCCTGTCATCCCCGCATCTGTTATGTAGGCTGTCCCCCTGGGGAGTACTGTCTCGTCAGCGGTCTGTACGTGGGTATGCGTCCCGATGACGGCAGAGACCTCTCCATCTACATACCATCCGAGGGCCATCTTTTCCGAGGTCGCCTCAGCATGCAAATCTATTATAATTGCCCGCGTCTCTCTCTTTATCCTGGCTATCTCCTGCCTCGCTGTCCTGAAGGGGCAGTCTATGGGAAGCATGAAGATCCTCCCCATCAGGTGGATGATCCCAACCTTATCATAAGTCCTAGTCTCAACAATAATGCTCCCTGATCCGGCAACACCTTCCGGATAGTTTGCCGGCCTGAGGAGACGGCCCTCTTTTTTAATATAATCTACTATCTCTTTCTTATCAAAGACATGATTTCCCGATGTGATGACATCTACGCCCTGGTCAAAGAGTTCTTTTGCAATCTTCGGGGTTATGCCAAATCCCCCTGCAGCATTTTCACCGTTTGCCACTACAAGATCAATCGCCTCAGATTCAATCAGCCCGCCCAGTTTCCTGGCCAGGATCATTCTGCCGGGTTCACCTATTATATCTCCGATAAAAAGAAGGTTCAAAGTTTTGCCTCAATGTCACAAAGACCCTTCGACCCGCTCAGGGTAAATGCGACTTTATATTCAAAAAAGTGGTTGCATTTACTTTGCATATTCTATGTATCTGTTCTCTCTTATCACGGTAATCTTTATCTGTCCGGGGTATGTAAGCTCCTGCTGGATCTTTTTGGCCAGCTCCCTGGCAATCTGGGCAGACTCGGCGTCTGAGACCTCTCCCTGTTTTATGATAACCCTGACCTCCCTTCCGGCCTGTATTGCGTATGCCTTTTCTACACCTTTGAAGGATGCGGCCAGATTTTCAAGCTTCTCCAGTCTCTTTATGTAGGACTCAAGGGATTCACGCCGCGCCCCGGGTCTTGCGGCAGACAGGGCATCGGCAGCGGCTACAAGCACCGCTTCTGTTGAAATAGGCTCTATATCACCATGATGCGCCGCAATTGCGTTTACCACCTTGGGCGATTCCCCGTACCTCCTGGCAAGCTCGGCGCCGATTGACGGGTGGCTCCCCTCCTCCTGGTGGTCCACTGCTTTGCCTATATCGTGTAGTATTGCGGCCCTCTTTGCAAGCTTTATGTCAAGCCCGAGCTCTGCGGCCATAATCCCGCACAAGAATGTAACCTCCCTTGTATGTGAAAGATTATTCTGCGCGTAACTTGTCCTGTATTTGAGCCTTCCCAGCAGATTCACCAGTTCTGTATTCAGATCACTGATGCCGGTATCGAATAATAACTTGTCCGCCTCCTCCCGCATCGTCTTATCTATATCCTTTTTTACTTTCTCGACGATCTCCTCAATCTTTGCGGGATGTATCCTCCCGTCGGTCATCAGCCTTTCGAGGGAAACCCTTGCCACCTCTCTTCTTATCGGGTCGAACCCTGAGATTATAACCGCCCCCGGCGTATCGTCTATGATAAGATCAATCCCCGTGCAACTCTCAAGGGCCCTTATATTCCTCCCCTCCCTCCCTATGATCCTTCCCTTCATATCATCG
Source organism: uncultured Nitrospirota bacterium (assembly GCA_964648095.1). Lineage (GTDB taxonomy): Bacteria > Nitrospirota > Nitrospiria > JACRHA01 > JACRHA01 > JACRHA01. The sequence continues at coordinate 14,037 of CAZYNY010000032.1, forward strand.
CTCGGAAGGTTGACAACAGAGATGGTCACCTCTGAGGTGTAATCGCTGGAGTAACGCTGTATCGCCTCAGTAATTATATGCTTTGCCTTCTTTTCAGCGCTATCCTTCGCCTCGTCCTCTATCCTCTTTATCATCTTGGCTGATTCAAACTTTGCCTCCTGCTCCATAGAGCCCATCAGCTGCTTTTTAGCCTCCTCTGCGGACATGCCTGATATCTTTTCAATCTGCTGTATCTGCTCCTTCTGTCTCCTCTCGCACTTCTCCTCCTTTTCTGTGAGCAGCCTCTCTCTACCCAGGATCTCCTTTTCCCTCCTGTTATTTTCCCCGTCTCTTTTTTCCAGGAACTCCATCTTTTTATCCAGATGCTGCTCCTTCTGTGTCAGCCTTTTCTCAAGATTTAAGAACTCAGCCGCCCTCTCCTTCGTCTCCTTTTCAAATTCCGCCTTTATCAGCAGATGCTTATCCTTCGACTCAAGGGCCGCCTCCCTTAGTCTTGTTTCCGCCTCCCTTTCGGCACTCTTTACAATCCTTCCTGCAGCCTCCTCGGCCTCCTCTATCTTGCTTTTGGTGACCTTAAGGGAAATCAGATATCCAAATCCCATACCTAAAATAACTAATGCTATTGATATAGCTATATAAATTGTCATAACTTTAACCTCACTATGGCGACTCAATGATTGATTTTTTCATCTTCCCAAGAACTGACAACCTCTCCTTGATCCGGGCTTCATATCCCTCTCCCGAAGGCTTATAAAAGGTCTTCTCATCAGGGAGATACTCCTGCTCAACAAAATGGCCCGGAAAATCATGGGGATATTTATATCCTTTACCATGTTCCAGCCTTGTTGCACCTTTATAATGGGAATCTTTGAGGTGCTGCGGGACCTGCATGACTCTCCCCGTTTCTATATCCTTCAGCGCGGCTTCAATTGCAGTATATACAGCATTACTCTTTGGAGCGGCAGCGATATAAACTGTGGCCTGGGCAAGTGGGATCCTTCCTTCAGGCATCCCTATGGACTCCAGGGCATGGAGGGCTGAAACCGCAATCCTGAGGGCCTGAGGATCCGCATTCCCTACATCTTCAGATGCGCAGATAATAATCCTCCTCGCAATAAAGAGCGGGTCCTCCCCCGCATATATCATCTTTGCCAGCCAATATAAAGCCGCGTCAGGATCAGACCCTCTCATACTCTTTATAAATGCTGATATGGTATCATAGTGACTGTCGCCATCCTCGTATACTACCGGCTTTTTTTGTGTAGATCTCACAGCAGTCTCAAGATCTATCAAGACCTCTTCATTCTGGTCTGCCGTGCCGGTCAGTACGGCAAGTTCAAGGGAGTTCAACACCCTCCTTGCATCCCCTCCTGAAACCATTACCATATGATCGAGGGCATCCTGGGCGACCTTCACCTTCTTGTCTCCAAGCCCCCTCTCCTTATCTGCAAGCGCCTTTCCCAGAATAGTCCTTATTCCGTCATCAGTAAGGGAATTTAACTCGAAGATAAGCGATCTAGATGAAAGGGCCGGAATAATCGAAAAGAATGGATTCTGGGTCGAGGCGCCGATAAAGGAGATGACCCCCTTTTCTATATGCGGCAGGAGGGCGCTCTGCTGGGCCTTGTTAAACCGGTGGATTTCATCAATAAATAGGAGGGTCTTTTTCCCGTTCAGCCTTAATGCATTCTCAGCATCGGCTATCACCTCCCGGACCTCTGCTATCCCGGACGTAACGGCATTTAGTTCTTTAAACCAGGCCTTGCTCGTGATTGCTATTAGATTTGCCAGGGCCGTCTTACCGCATCCAGGCGGGCCGAACAGGATTATTGAAGAGATCCTGCCCGCCTCAATCGCCCTCCTTAATACCCTCCCGGGACCTAGTAAATGCTCCTGCCCTACTAACTCATCCAGATCCCGTGGTCTCATCCTCCAAGCAAGGGGTGGAGAGAAGGCCTCATTTACCGATTCATACATTTACTACCCCAAGTATTGCGACATGTGGGATCATCAACAGCAAATGGCTTAAACCCAAAAAAATATGGGATTTTTTACCTCAAAAAGCCAAATGATGTCTTATGTTGAGGGTCTCTCAGGAAGGGAAAAACAAAGTTATAGTCAAGCGTTGATTCCAGAGAAAGAATCGGATTGGCCGGCAGGTCTTTTGTTAAAGAGAAAGAATCGAACATCCTCCCGATAAAATATGACTTGTCATGGATGGCCATTATCTCAGAGGCTGTCCTCTTTGTCATCGGAACCCCTGATAATGTGGCGATTTTGGGAATTATAAGATGATTGGTTAATCTCTCTCTCTTTAAAGATAGACCTTGATTTCCTAAGTTAGGCAATTTGGGAACTACTTTTGACCAGGATTGTAAAGAGCAGAACTCTAAAATTTATCTCTCCCTTTCTCCCTAAAGATCCTCAAAAAGATCCTCAACTACTAAATGCTAAATCCTTATACCCCCTACACCCCCGCTTTTGCCGTGGAGGTAGAAGTTTTGAACCTAGTTAAACTAGGTGGGAACCAATAAGGAAACTTTAGGCTTCCTCCCCGGGCCTTACGACCCCACGAGGCATGCACACCGTCTCCCCGCATCAGCCCCCTTTTATATTTTGTTGGACAAAAATTCTATCCTCTCACCAACAAAGCAGGGGTTATCATCAATATATCAAACCGGCAAACCAAATTCAAGAAAAAATATTGACTCCCACCGGGGCCGTGATTCCTTGATTAGACCCCGAAAATATAATATCATTAATTTAAAGATATCTCTTTGATAATGAAAGATTGTTTTAGTTCCTAACCATATCAGACCGGGGTAAGGACATAAATCATAATCAGGAAATATGGAAACAGGATAAGGGCGAATGAAAAATGATAGATATAAATCTGATTCAGGCATCCCCATAGACCCCCTCTATCTCCCCTTCGGTAAATATGACTACCTAGATGGCATCGGTTTACCCGGCCTCTTTCCATTCACAAGGGGTATATATCCGGCCATGTATCGGGAAAAGATATGGACCATGAGGCAGTATTCAGGTCTCGCTTCTGTTTCTGAGTCTAACCGGCGCTTTAAAAACCTCTTTGCAAAAGGGCAGACAGGTCTTTCTGTGGCCTTTGACCTCCCTACCCAGATGGGTTATGATTCAGACCATCCCATGGCGGAAGGTGAGGTCGGTAAGGCAGGCGTACCGATAGATACGCAGGAAGACATGGATGACCTCTTTTCTGATATCCCCCTTGACAGGGTAAGCGTATCCATGACCATAAATGCCACTGCCGCTGTTATCCTGGCGATGTATCTCGCTGTGGCAAAAAAGAGGGGGATCCCCATGGCAAAGCTCTCCGGCACAATCCAGAACGATATCTTAAAGGAATATCTGGCAAGGGGAACATATATCTATCCGATCGGGCCGTCCCTCCGGCTGACAAGGGACATCATCGCCTTCTGTCAAGTGGAATGCCCCAGGTGGAACTATATAAGCGTGAGCGGATACCATATCAGGGAGGCAGGGGCCACAGCCGTTCAGGAGCTTGCCTTCACCTTTGCCAATGCAATAGCCTACGTAGAAATGGTATCCAGACATGGCATAGTTATTGACAGTCTCCTGGGCAGGGTCTCATTCTTCTTTTCCGCCGGCAGGGATCTGTTTGAGGAGATTGCCAAATTCAGGGCCGCAAGGAGGATATGGGCAAGGATCGCAAAGGAGAGATGGAAGGCGGCGGATGAGGCATGCAGGCTCAGGTTCCATACACATACCGGCGGCTCCTGCCTGACGGAGCAGCAGGCCGAAAACAATATGATCAGGGTCGCAATCCAGGCCCTGGCCGCTGTCCTTGGAGGGACACAGTCGCTCCATACCTGCTCATATGACGAGGCCTACTCCCTCCCGTCCGATGAATCTGTTTCTATTGCCTTAAGGACGCAGCAGATAATCGCCCGTGAAAGCGGGATTCCGAATACGGTAGATCCTGTCGGAGGGTCATACTTTATTGAATCCCTTACCTGCAAGATCGAAGAGGAGGTATTTAAGGAGATTGAAAAGATAGACCGGATGGGCGGTGCTGTTAGCGCGATTAAATCAGGCTACATGCAGGGGGAGATTCACAGGAGTGCATATGACGCACAGAAACGGCTGGAGGCGCGCGAAGATAAGGTAGTTGGCGTCAACTGTTTCGAAGAGCCAGGTCCGAGAAGGGGCGTCAAGACACTCAGTTCAGACAGCCGCCTCGGCGAAAGGCAGATAGAGAGGCTCCGGGGACTTAAAAAGAGCAGGGATCAAAGGTTGGTCCTAAATAGCCTTGAAAGACTTAAAGAGGCGGCAAAGAGGGACGATAATCTGATACCCTTTATTATTGTGTGCGTTGAGTCGAAGGCGACCCTGGGTGAGATCTCGGATGCGTTCCGGGATCTCTTCGGTATATATAAAGAAGCTTGACTTTATATAATTCTAAAGAATACTATGCCCTTCGGGGTATGGCTTATGCCGGCCTAAACATCGGGTCTGCTCTATGTTTAAAGGTATAGATCACATAGGAATTGTAGTAAGGGATATAACTTCAGCCCTTCCCCTCTTTCAGGGAGGAATGGGCCTTAAACTGCTGGGCATCGAGGTAATAGCTGAGGATAATGTAAAGGTTGCCTCCCTTGCTATAGGGGAGAGCAGGATTGAACTTATCGAGCCGATTAAAGAAGGGACGCCCGTCTTCCGATTTCTTGAGAAGAGGGGGGAGGGGGTACACCATATCGCCCTCAGGGTAGAGGATGCAAAAGAGGCCATAGGGAGGCTAAAGGAGGCAGGCCTGGAACCTGTTGAGGGGAGGTCTCAGGCAGGTGCAATGGGTTTGGTGGCGGCCTTCGTCCACCCAAGGTCTTGTCATGGGGTCCTGATGGAGGTCTGTGAGGAGTCAAAAGCCAGAGGAAAACAAGATGATGGACATCTTTAGGGAGATAAATCAAAAGGGCCACGAGAGGGTTCTCTTCTGGAACGACCCTGATGCGGGATTGAACGCGATAATTGCAATCCACAGCACAACCCTTGGCCCTGCCCTTGGAGGGTGCAGGATCTGGCCTTACAATAACACCCAGGAGGCAATTAAGGATGTATTGAGGCTTTCCCGAGCCATGACATATAAGGCATCTGTGTGCGGGATTAATCTAGGCGGAGGCAAATCCGTCATTATAGGAAGTCAGCCTAAAAATAGAGAGGGGGTATTCAGGTCTTTCGGGAGGTTTGTTGAATCACTGGAGGGGATATATATAACCGCAGAGGATGTCGGGACATCTGTCTCTGATATGGAGATAGTCAAGTTACAGACAAGCCATGTCGCAGGGGTCTCAAAAGAGAAGGGTGGAAGCGGAGACCCATCCATAGCAACTGCCATAGGCGTCTACTGGGGAATTAAGGCCTGTCTTAAGAAGGTCTCCGGGGGTGAATCTGTTGCGGGGAAGACCGTTGCTATCCAGGGGATCGGTAAGGTAGGCTTCTATCTTGCAGAGATCCTGAGCAAGGAGGGGGCAAAGGTTTTTCTTACGGACATAGACAGGTCGAGGACAGAGGATATCATTAATAGATTTGGATGTGAATATATTCCCCCAAAGGATATATTTTCTGTAACCACTGATATATTCTCCCCCTGCGCGCTTGGCGGCATATTAAACGACGAGACCATACCATTGCTAAAATGCAGGATAGTTGCAGGGTCTGCCAACAACCAGCTTGAGGATGAAAGGCATGGGAGACTGCTCCATGAGCGGGGGATTCTTTATGCACCTGACTATGTAATAAATGCCGGAGGATTAATAAATGTTGCAAATGAGATAGAGGGGTACGATAAAGATAAGGCCCTGTCTCAGGTAAAATCTATCTATGATACCCTGCTGAACATATTCAGGGTATCTACTGTTGAGTCTATCCCGACCAATATGGCCGCAGACAGGATGGCCGAAGACAGGATCAGGAGGAAAAAGGCCGCAATAGAAGGTTCATAAGATCATTAAAACAGGTCAGGAAGGCAACCGGGGACTAAAAAATAGACAGGACGGGTGGATTCACGATGAACAACAAAGATGACGGCAAGGGATATCCGAAGATCGGCTCGATTCCTCCAGGCAGGAATGCCAAAGAATGGGTGGAGAGGGACAGAAAGGTAATATCACAATCCTATACAAGGTCATATCCACTCGTGGTTGAGAGGGGGGAAGGCGCCTCCATAATTGATGTAGACGGGAACAGATATCTGGATTTTACCTCAGGCATTGCAGTGACATCTACCGGTCATTGTCATCCAAAGGTTGTAGATGCCATCAAAAGTCAGGCAGAAAAACTTATACATATGTCAGGCACGGATTTCTATTATCCCTCCGAGGTAAGACTTGCTGAGAAGCTGGTCTCCATCACGCCTGGCGAAAAACAGAAGAAGGTCTTCTTCACAAACTCAGGCGCTGAATCTACCGAGGCGGCCATGAAGCTTGCCAGATACCATACAAAGAGGCCCCATTTCATAGCCTTCTACGGCGGTTTCCATGGAAGGACAATGGGGGCGCTATCTGTTACGGCAAGCAAGCCAGTACATAGAAGAGGCTTTTCTCCGCTTATCCCTGAGGTTACGCATATACCATATGCTTATTGTTACAGGTGTCCTTTTGAGCATGATCCGGAGGGGTGTGATATCGAATGTCTGGCTTTCTTAAAAGAAAAGGTTTTTAGACATAAAATCCCCCCTGAGGAGGTTGCTGCCATCTTTGTTGAACCGATACAGGGCGAAGGGGGATATGTGATCCCGCCAAAGCCCTTTATGAGCCGCCTACAGTCGATTGCAAAGGAGTTCGGTATCCTCCTTATAGCCGATGAGATACAGTCAGGGATGGGTAGGACAGGGAGGATGTTCGCCTCAGAACACTTCGGCCTGCTGCCGGATATCATTACTATCGCAAAGGGGATAGCCTCCGGCATGCCTTTAGGCGCCATGGTGGCTAACTCCGATGTAATGGACTGGGAGTCCGGTTCCCATGCAAACACCTTTGGCGGGAACCCCATTGCCTGCGAGGCTGCCCTTGCCACAATAGAGATACTCGAAGAAGGTCTGATCCAAAATGCGGATAAGGTAGGCAGGTATATCCTATCAAGGCTGGATCAGATGAAGAAGGTCCATCCCTTAATTGGCGACGTAAGGGGCATGGGGCTCATGATAGGGGTTGAGCTGGTAAGGGACAGGAAGACAAAGGAGATGGCTACAACCGAGCGGAGTGAGGTCATCCAGGCGGCATTTAAGAAGGGCCTTTTGATCCTCGGATGCGGATATAATGTGATAAGGTTCATGCCGCCGCTGATCATCACAGAAGATGATGCAGACAAGGCCTTATCCATATTTGATGATGTGCTTACTGAGGTAGAACAAAACCGATTCAAAGGATGAGCATGGTTTCCCCTCCCTCGAAAAGACCTCTTTAAGACGAATAAATCCTCCGAGTAATTGATTTAATGGAGGCCTCCATAGCATATCTTATAAGATAAGAGATTAGACTTTTCCTCATACTCACTAGGCATCTAAAATCTCATTTACCTCTTTTACCAGAATCGGCAAATGATTTTCAACAGCCTTCCAAACGATCAGCTTATCAATAATATCATAACCGTGTATTAAAATATTTCTGAACCCTATGATACGATGAAACTCAGAAACCTTTTCTATAAATTCTTCATCGATTTGTTTAATCCTGTTAAGTGCTTCTCCAATGATCTCAAAATCCCTCTCAACCGCTCGTTGTGTAACCGGACTGTTTTGATACGCCTTGAAGTTCATCTCGTGAGTAAAATTTTGTATCTCTTCTGCCGCATGGAGAATATCAATAAGGTTTTTTCTTATCTCATCGTTCATAAACAATAGTCCTTGTCTTCTCTACCGCTTCCCTGAAAACAGGGTTTTTGAATGGTTTATCTACAACAAGATCAACTTCCCGTCCAAATATTTTCTCAAGTTGCTCTTTTAGTTCAAAGTATTTGTCAAAAAGGTCAACGTTTTCATCCGAATCAAAAACCACTAGTATGTCAACATCGCTACCTGGTGAAAAACTTCGAGTCAAAGCCGATCCATATATACCGAGGCGTTTTACTGGTAATAATCGACAAATACGTTCAATTTCTGGTTTGAGTTTTGTTAAGTCAATCATAGCAACATTATTGCTTATTATTGAGAATTATTCAATATTTTTGATGGCTAACCAGTGATAATACAGTTTTCTCAACTTCATCAAAATTTTCTGCAGTTGTCAAGAAAATTGTAAAATCAATTTGCTATAACTATTTGATTTCATTATAGTTGCGTGGTTGGATAAAATGCCATTTTTCATGTTTAATCTACTTCTTGATAACATCCCTTGATTGATATATTGGCAGACATGTTGGCGCAATATAATGCGGTACCGGCAAAGAGCGATCAGTCCCCTTCGTCTTAAATATACCAAAGGTGATTCTTGATATTTTCTTTGGCTTGCAGTTCAAGGAATCGTGCAACCCTTCGAGCCAATTCGTATATATTCCTGCGAGTTGCTATTATGATACCGTAATGTTTTTTATCCTTTTCGGGTAATTTGGCGGATAACTCTTCGAAGTGGACGCGATTGTGGGTTAAAAATACGCACTTAATCTTTATGGCATGCTCTAATTGTTCCTTATCGCTCTTTCCGAGCATCCCTTCATCTAGGGCTGTAAAGATAGTAAAACCCTTGGCATTAAGCAGAGGTTTTATTAAAATATCAACGTCCTCGTCAATGTAGAGGGAGATCACTTTACGGAGGGGTGGATAAGTTTTTCAGGAACCCTATTTTTTTCAATAAAGGCGTCAATCTCTTTCTGGTGGTCGCTATAGTAGCTAAGGGCATCAAAAACCTGGGACAGCGTGAGATGGGGTAGATGAATCACAATCTCTTCCGGAGAGAGCCCCAACCGCCAGTTCTCCACAACGGCACGTACCGGCGTCCTCGTTCCCTTAATAATTGGTTCTCCACCCAAAATAGCAGGATCACATACAATATAGCAATGTTTGGTGATTGTCGTCATAGACTTCATATTATCCGAAAGATTTTATCGTGTCAATTAAAGGTGCTCGTTCATTACCTGTCGTGGCATGAAAGACAGAGTGATCTAATCTGGGACAGTTCCCATAAGATTGCTTCGGCGCGTTGTGTCTCACAATAGCAGATAAATTAAGGCGTTAACGGCCTATCTCTGTTTAGGGATAACCCTAACCTTGCCACGACTAGCCCTTCATGCTATCATTGGCAGTTAATTTAGCATTTTTATCTGGATGTACAGATAAGACAAAATTTTAAGGATATATATAAGGAAACATATGTCATCCAAGGAGCTTGACAAGAGATACGATCCAAAAGAGGTGGAAGAGAGGTGGTATAAATTTTGGATTGAGAAGGGCTTATTCCATGCCGACGGGCAGAACCCGGCACCCCCATATTCCATTGTTATCCCGCCTCCCAATATAACAGGCTCACTCCATATGGGCCATGCACTGGATAATACCCTCCAGGATATCCTGATCCGATGGCGAAGGATGCAGGGCTTTAATGCCCTATGGATGCCGGGGACCGATCATGCCGGAATCGCAACGCAGAATGTGGTCGAAAAGAAGATCATGGCCGAGAAAAGCAGCCGCGAGGCCTACGGCAGGGAGAGGTTTGTAAAGAGGGTATGGGACTGGCGGATGGAATCTGGCAGGGAGATTATAGGCCAGTTAAAGAGACTTGGCTCCTCATGCGACTGGGAGAGGGAACGCTTCACCATGGACGAGGGGTTCTCCATTGCCGTTAAGGAGGCATTTGTAAGGCTCTATGAAGACGGCCTGATATACAGGGGGAACAGGCTTATCAACTGGTGTCCCAGGTGTTCTACCGCATTGTCCGATTTAGAGGTGGAACATGAAGAGATCCAGGGAAGGCTCTACTACATAAGATATCCACTTTCAAGCGGGATGGGTTCGGTAACCATTGCCACCACAAGGCCCGAGACCATGCTGGGGGATTCTGCTGTGGCTGTAAATCCCGAGGATGAAAGATACAGGAACCTTATCGGAAAGAGCATAACCCTTCCTATCGTCAGGCGTGAGATACCGATTATCTCGGATAGGTATGTGGACCCTGAGTTTGGGACAGGCGCCCTTAAGATTACCCCTGCACATGACCCCTATGACTTTGAGATCGGACTGAGGCACAACCTCCCCCAGATAAAGGTGGTGGATGAATCGGGTGTGATGAACGAAGAGGCCGGGGGCTATGCCGGAAAGGACAGATTTGAATGCAGGAGGGAAATATTAGAAGACCTGAAGAATGGCGGATACCTTCAAAAGATAGAGGATCACAGGCATTCTGTGGGACACTGCTACAGGTGCAGGACGGTGATAGAGCCGATCATATCGCTTCAGTGGTTTATCAGGATGCAGCCGCTCGCAGAACCGGCAATCGCTGCCGTAGAAGATGGACGGATAAAGCTTATACCGGGAGGGTGGGCAAAGACATACTTTGAATGGATGAGAAATATCAAGGACTGGTGCATCTCCAGGCAGATCTGGTGGGGGCACCAGATACCTGCATGGCACTGCAACGACTGCGGAGGTATCACCGTATCAAGGGATATACCTGAAACCTGCGTATCCTGCAACAGCCTCCATATCTATCAGGACGGTGACATCCTTGATACCTGGTTTTCATCAAGTCTCTGGCCCTTTGCCACATTCGGCTGGCCGAATGAGACAAGAGAGCTTAAGATATTCTATCCAACCTCTTCCCTTGTTACGGGATTCGATATCCTCTTCTTCTGGGTAGCAAGGATGATCATGATGGGGCTAAGATTTACGGGGGATTGTCCGTTTCGTGAGGTCTATCTTCATGCCCTTATCAGGGACCAGGAGGGGCAGAAGATGAGCAAATCAAAGGGTAATGTCATAGACCCCCTCGTTATGATGGAGAAGTTCGGTACAGATGCGCTGCGCTTTTCCCTTGCATCTCAGGCCTCACCAGGCAGGGACATAAAGCTCTCCCCCGAGAGGGTGGAGGGGATGAGAAATTTTGCAAACAAGATCTGGAATGCCGCAAGATTCATCCTGATGAATCTGAAAGGGACGGAGGTTGAAGTAAGGCAGGATGTCCCTCCGTCGCCCATGTCGCTTCCGGACAGGTGGATACTGAGTCTCCTTCAGAATACCATAAAGGTAGTAACTGAATCCCTTGAAGATTACAGATTTGACCTTGCTTCCCAGGCCTTGTATCAGTTCATCTGGCATGAATTCTGCGACTGGCATATAGAATTTATCAAGGATACGCTTCAGAAGGAGGACGAAGAAAGGGAAGATACAATCTCGGTACTCCTTTATACGTTCGACTCTGTCTTAAGGTTGTTACACCCTTTTATGCCATTCATAACCGAAGAGGTCCGGCGCTCGATCCCACATGAAGGTGAGTCTGTTATGGTATCAGCCTTTCCAAAGGCAAAAGGGGAACTAACAGACCCTGAAGCGGAAAATCAGATCTCCCTTATCAAGGATATAATCCTCGGGATAAGGAATCTCAGGGGCGAGATGAATATACCCCCCTCGACAATTCTGACAGCCCATTTCAGCGTTAAGGCAGACGCCCTCCTGTCGATTGAAAAAGGAAGGGGACATATCGAGAGGCTTGCCAGGACCTCCATAGAGAAGATCGGCAAGGATATAACAAGGCCTGAGGGCTCTGCCTCATGCATCCTGAAGGGCATTGATATATTTATCCCCCTTTCAGGGATAATCGATCCAAAAGAGGAGATAAAAAGACAGGAGAAGGGTCTTTTGAAGATAGATGAAGATTTAAAACTCGTGCTAAAGAGGCTTGCCGATGAGGACTTCAGGAGGAAGGCCCCAAAAGAGGTTGTGGAAAAGGAGGAGGCGAGGAAGGCTGATCTCCTATCTAAGATGGAAAAGATAGAGGCATCTATCAGGAGGTTTAGAGAGCTATTATGAAGGGTATCCCTTGCTGGAGGATAAGGTCCCTGATTGAATCGGCGCTGGCCGAGGATATAGGATCAGAGGACATCACAACCTCATCCATATTTCCTGGGCCTGTGCGAGCAGATGGAAGGATAAGGGCAAAGGAGGAGTGCATTGTTGCCGGGGCAGAAATAGCCAGGGAGGTTTTTTTTGCAATCGACCAATCCCCCGCCCTCGATGTGACGGCCATAGCTGACGGAAGCCGTGTAAAACCTGGCGATACAATCCTCTTTATCTCAGGTGACGGAAGGACGATATTAAAGGGTGAGAGGGTAGCCTTAAACTTCCTCCAGAGACTATCGGGCATAGCGACACTCACCTCCAGATACCTTGAGATGATAGACGGATTTGATGTGAAGATCCTTGATACAAGAAAGACTACGCCTGGTTTAAGGGATATTGAAAAGGGTGCAATAAGGATAGGTGGGGGATATAATCATCGTTTTTCTCTCTCTCAGGCTGTCTTAATCAAGGACAACCATATAATACTTGCAGGGGGGATATCCGAGGCGATTGCCGGGGTCAAAAAGAGGATTACACACCACCTCAATCTGGAGGTGGAGGTTTCAAGCCCGGCTGAGGCAGAAGAGGCATTTCATGCAGGCGCCGATATGTTACTCCTTGATAATATGGATATTGAATCGATCAGGGAGGTTGTAAAGACCATTAACCGGCGCATACCCATCGAGGTATCGGGCGGTGTAGACCTTCTCAGCGTAAGGGAGATTGCCGGGGCAGGGGTAGATTATATCTCCATAGGCGCCCTGACACATTCGGCCAGGGCTGTTGACATGAGCATGGATATAGTCCCGTCAGGGGGGCAGGGTTGAAGGGCCTCCTGGATCTATCCGATATAAGACAAAAACTCCACACAAAGATAATCGGGAAAGAGATCCGCCTCTTTGAAGATATTGACTCTACCAACAGAGAGGCTATGGCGCTAGGCGCATCCGGTGCAAAGGAAGGGACTGTAGTCCTTGCAGAATCACAGACAGGAGGAAAGGGAAGGCTTGGAAGGACCTGGTATTCGCCGAAGGGGGAAAATCTCTATCTTTCTATTATCTTAAGGCCTCCCGTCCTCCTAGCAGAGGCACAGCTAATTACAGTAGTAGCAGCCGTCGCTGTTGCAGAGACCATAAAGAAGGCCACAGATATCAGGCCTGGGGTCAAATGGCCAAACGATATACTTATCAATAGCAGGAAGGTTGCAGGGATCTTGACCGAATTGGCCTCAGGGAATGACAAAGTGAACTACCTTGTAGTGGGGATCGGGATAAATTTGAACATGAAGATCTCATCCGCACCAGAAGAGATAAGGGGAATAGCGGGCTCACTTAAGGACTTTTCCGGGAGGGAGATCGACAGGGCGGGATTCCTTGCCGCCAACCTCTCTGAGTTTGAATACTACTACCTGATCTTTAAGGCAGGCGAGAGGCAGAGGATCATGGATATATATACCGGCTATTCAGCCACACTTGGAAACAGGATAAGGGTAAAATCTCTGGAGGGTTCAATAGATGGAATTGCCTGCGGTTTTAACAGGGAGGGTGGACTCCTGCTTAAAAGGGATAGCGGTATTATCGATACAATATTGGCCGGGGATATAGAACATATCAGCAAGAATTAACATACCTATGCTTCTCACACTTGATATAGGCAATACAAATATTGTCCTGGGTATCTTTAAAGGAAAGAGGCTCAAAAGGAACTGGCGTATCTTTACAGACCTTAAGAGGACCTCGGACGAATATTGGGTATTAATAGACGGGCTTATAAGGACGGGATTGAAGGAGCCCGCTCGTATAGATGCCGCCATCCTATCCAGCGTTGTGCCCCCATTGACCCCCGTGATTGTGAAAATGATCAAAGAATATCTGGGATTTACACCCATGGTTGTAGCAGATGATCTTAAGACGGGGATTAAGGTCTGCTATCGCGATCCGAAGGAGGTAGGCAGCGACAGGATTGTAAATGCAACAGCGGCCTTCAAGCTATACGGAGGACCAACGATAGTTGTGGACCTCGGTACTGCCACTACATTTTGTGTCATTACAAATAAAGGTGAATATATCGGCGGATCCATCGCCCCCGGCGTGCTGACCTCCCTTGAGGCCCTTTTTCAGAAGACGGCCAGGCTCCCAAAGGTGGAACTTATTCGCCCTGAAAGTGTAATCGGGAAGGACACGATAAGCAGCATGCAGGCCGGGGTAGTCTTTGGTTGTGCAGCCATGATAGACGGAATGGTAGAGAGGATAGGGGAAGAGCTTAAGATTGAGCCGTATGTAGTTGCCACAGGAGGGTTGGCATCTCTGATTGCCCCTGAATCGAGAATGATAGATGAGTCAAGGCCCTTCTTGACCCTAGAAGGACTAAGGATGATCTTTGAGATGAATAGATAGATTTTTTCCTGGAGTTTCCTGAGTTTTTCCTCATACAAGCTTCTAAAGCACAGAATCTAAGACAGTGACCAGTTTAAAAGGACAGATTTCAAACCCCTGAAAGATTCAATCAGGGGCATTTCAAAAAGTTTTAAAAAGCCGAAAAGGAAGGTTCAGTATAATGCAGTTGAGGTAAGGCTTCCCGGATATGAGCATAGGCTTGACTTTGTAGTAGTAAGGGGTTTGGCATAAAACCGATGATGCTCCTTACAAGCTGTCAGGTGAATAGAAAAAAGAAGGAGAGTATATGGAGGGCCGCCCAAGACTACCTTGCCCGATGGAAGTGCCCTCTGTGTCAATAATGTTGAGACACCTCCCCTATGATAAATTAGAGTAGAAG
>CAZYNY010000033.1:0-28560 GCA_964648095.1 uncultured Nitrospirota bacterium
CTTGAACCCGAGCTCCAGGTTTGCCTCAACAGTATCCATACCATCATCCTGAAGGCCATAGGCCTTGATCTTGTTTAAAAGACCGATCCCTCTCCCCTCCTGATGCATGTAGAGGATAACCCCCCGTCCCTCTTTCGCTATCATCTCCATAGATTTGTGCAGTTGCTCGCCACAATCGCACCTTTTGGAGCCGAAGACGTCCCCTGTCAGACACCCTGAGTGCACCCTCACAAGTATCGGATTATCAGGGTTAATCTCTCCCTTCAGGAGCACAAGGTGAGATTCGTTGTCAATATCGTTTTCATATACAATAGCCTTAAAATCACCATAGACCGTGGGAAGAGAGACAGATGCCGCCCTCCTGACAAAGGATTCCCTCTTCATCCTATACTCTATAAGATCCTTAACCGTAATAATCTTGAGATGGTGCTGCCTCGAAAAATCCATAAGCTGCGGCACCCTGGCCATAGTGCCATCTTCATTCATAATCTCGCATATCACCCCGGCAGGGTATAGTCCTGCCAGTATTGCAAGGTCCACAGATCCCTCCGTTTGACCCGCCCTCTTTAGAACACCGCCCCTCATCGCCCTTAAAGGAAAGATATGGCCCGGTCTCGCAAGATCCGAAGGTTTGGTCTTCTGGTTTATAGCGGCAAGGATCGTGTGCGCCCGGTCTTGAGCCGAAATGCCTGTAGTAACGCCGGCTCTTGCATCAATAGATACGGTAAAGGCCGTCCCGAATGCGGCAGTATTATCCGTTGCCATCTGTGGAAGCTGGAGCTCATCAACCCTCTCTGCTGTAAGGGCAAGACAGATTAGCCCGCGTCCGTGCCTGGCCATAAAGTTTATCGCCTCAGACGTTACCTTTTCTGCCGCCATTACGAGATCCCCCTCATTCTCCCTGTCCTCATCATCAACAAGAATAACCATCTTCCCCTTTTTTATGTCGGGGATCACCTCTTCTATTGCGTTGAATTTCAAGGGAACATCTCCTAGGTTAAGGGTATATCTATCTATTCAGAACTATATAAAAAAATGGCCTGAATGTCAAACAATTTACAGAATCAACGTAGCATAAAATCTTAATTTTTACCTTTAATTACATTTTATGCTTTTTAAGGATCAATGCTATATTTTTTCCTTTTTCGGAATAATATCTATAGTATAATAATGAAGATTTAGCAATACTACAGAAAACATATCTTATGAAATTAAATATTGAAAGAAAAAAAGGCTTAGAACCACGGCTCTTGACTAAGAGAGAGGGGATTTTCGTTGCTGTAATAGGAATCCTCTTTGCTGTAGCCGGGGCTTGGGCCTTCTGGCTTATCCACCCACTCCTTTCAATATCCCTCACCGCTTTCCTTTTCTGGATGGCCCTAATCTACCACAGCAAGGTCTGCGTCATCTGTCCCCATACAAACTGCCCCTTTAATCCAAGGTATTGGAAAGGGAAGGAGAATCAGGGAAACTAATTTATAGAAAGGGGAGGCGGTTAGGAAAATATCTTGATCTTGACATTTCATGAAAAAATGGTATAGTTAGGACACTGATAAACAGCAACCCATAGTTGCCGAGGGAAATCGATGCAAAAGATCATTTCCTCAGAGAGAGAGTAAAAGGTCTTCTCGCAAGTATCCCGCAAATAACCAAGAAAAACCAAGTATAGATATTAAAGGCTTGGAAAAATCCAGGCTTTTTTGTTCATTGATCTGGATCTGGCATCAACTGCACCTTGAAGACAGTTAAAGGCAACGGCAGGCTGTCCCCTTTAAGTCTTCGGCAGCAACGTCCAGATCATACTGAAACTGCAAACCAGGCCAAAACTCGGCCGAGCTTCCCGCTTATGTCTGCTCAGCATGTGCAGCCTTTTCCTGCTTTACCCTCTCATGCAGCCAAACCTTTATCAGCGCCCCGCGATCAACACCGATCTCTTCACGGATTTCGTCAATGTCGTTAACGAGGGATTCTGCGACATCCAGTGTAAGGCGCACCTTTTTCCCATGACGTATGACCTTTGCCTTTGACATATCAATGATGTCATGGACATCTTCACAGGCGTCAAAGCGGCGATCAAATTCAGCGCTGCTTTTGGCCGTTTTTCTTGTTTTCATATAGTTCTACCTCCTTTTTTCTTGCCCGTCTGACAGAAATGTTATTATACATATTTTGTCCAGATTTTCAACATTAACTGGGAATGTATAAGGTGTACGGCATGCCTTATTGATATTAAGAGATTCCTAACATAATTAGGGAGAAATCTTTTGACAAGTTTAATATAGATATGATTAAATTAGACCGCTTTCCTTGATATTAACTGGCGGGGCAACGGTCGATGGAAATGGATAAAAGAAGGTTGAGGTCAAGGTTGAAATTTTCCTTAGCCTTAGCCTTAACCTTAGTCTTGATCCTAGTCCTAGCCTTACATTCTATGGCCCAGGAGCCAGAACTTACCCCTTCAGCCGAATTTTCTGCCTATGATACCCCTGATGACTCCGGGGATTCGATTACATTGGTCTGGAAGGCCGCGCCCTACGATAGACCCAAGGTAAACTATCAGATATATATGTCCGAATCCGGATCCGGCGAGTTTAATAAGATAGCTGAGTTCCCTTCCAATTCCCATTACCAGAAGGAGCTTGGAAAGCCTTGGTGGACAAGGAGATTTACCAATAACTATCATTACTTCATAGTCAAGTCCGGCAATGGACTCACTATCTCCAATGAGAAAAACTATTTTTTCAAGCTTGAGGCTGCAGATGGAGAGAAGATAATAGAAAGCAACATAGCCTCTGCTGCTGCATATCCTAATATCTTTAATTTTTCCATGCTTAATAATTTTTCCTTCATGATTATCTTTGCCCTTGTCCTTCTGTATGCTATAAGTCATGCCAAGAAGAACCCAAATCTTTTTTTAAGGAGGATTTCCGGCATTGATGCGGTGGAAGAAGCGATTGGCCGCTCCACCGAGATGGGGCGACCCATTCTTTATCTCACCGGCAGCGGTGATATGTCGGAAGCCCCTACCATCGCCGCAACCGTTATCCTGGGAGAAGTAGCCAAGAAGGTGGCGCATTATGAAACGTCGCTTAAGGTCCCGCACCGGGATCCTATTGTCATGGCAGTATGTCAGGAAGTTGTTAAGGAGGCCTATATTGAAGCCGGCAGGCCGGATGCCTTCAACGAAGATTCAAACTTTTTCATTACCTCCGATCAGTTCAGCTACACTGCGGCTGTAGACGGCATCATGCTGCGTGAAAAGCCGGCGGCTAACTTCTTTATGGGGTCGTATTTCGCCGAATCCCTGCTGTTAACAGAAACCGGGGCCGGCACAGGCGCGATACAGATCGCCGGAACCGACTCGGATCATCAGTTGCCCTTTTTCGTGACCACCTGTGATTATACCTTAATCGGAGAAGAGCTATTCGCTGCCAGCGCCTATCTCTCCCGCGAACCTATCCTGGTTGGGACGCTCCTCGGCCAGGACTTCGGCAAGGCAGTCATCATGAGTGTGCTCGTAATCGGGACATTCCTGGCTACGTTAGGCGCAGTAGTCCATACGGACATGTTCGGCTACTTTTTAGATCTTTTTAAGGACTTTAAATGATCTTCCTTAGACGGCAGCTACCGCTAATCATTACATTCCTGATGGGTGTAATGTTTGCCTTACAGTACTATGTCCCGCATCCAATATCAGAAGGTGCTATCACGGCCGTTTCTAACTGGATGCAGATCATCGCAGGGTTTGCCATGCTCCTTGGGATTGCCAGCCTCTTTCATGTCCACTTTCTTAAGATTAAGCGGCAGGTTCCAGGCTGGGGATATAGCTTGATCCTTTACCTCGGTATGATTACCACTATCATTGTAGGGTTTGCGAGCCACGGCGATACAACGATCGATGGCGGCCAGACCATGTTTGGCTGGATCTACGACTTCACGATGGTGCCGCTCCAGGCAACCATGTTCTCGATCCTGGCTTTTTTTATTGCCTCGGCAGCCTATCGTGCCTTCCGCGCCCGTTCGCGTGAGGCCGCCGTGCTGCTGTCTGCTGCCGTTGTGGTGATGATGGGCCGTGTCCCGCTCGGTCAGTTCCTCTTGCCCTGGACCTGGGACGTTACGCAGTGGTTATTGAATGTCATAAACAGTGCGGTAAGACGGGCCATCCTGATCGGGGTGAGCATGGGCGCGGTTGCGCTCTCCATTAAGATTATTCTGGGCATCGAGCGTTCCTACTTAGGCGGAGGGAAAGATCATTGAAAGGCTTTGCCCGCCGCATGATCAGCATTGACCGGAGGATCATTTTTCTGTTGATCGCCCTGGCCACATTGTTACCCCTGCTCAATCCCTTCGGCCTGCCGATCAAGGTCTCTCCGGAGGTGCAGGTGATCTATGAGTATATCGAAAACCTGCCTGAAGGCTCTGTCTTCCTCCTCTCTTTCGATTTCGATCCATCCTCCAAGCCGGAGCTTGAGCCTCAGGCGATAGCGCTGCTCCGTCATGCATTTCGCAAGAATCTGCGTGTGATCGGCATGACCCACTGGCTGCCGGGCACGGCGCTGGCCGACAGCATCTTTTTGCGCGTGGCCGCCGAGACAGGGAAAAAGCCCGGCAAGGATTATGTCTTTCTCGGCTGGAGCCCTGGCGCCGGCTCCCTGATCATTTCGATGGGACAGGATCTCTACAAGGCGTTTCCAACGGATTATTACAAGAATCCTACAAAGGAAATGCCGGTGCTCGAAGGCGTGCGCAACCTTCGGGACGTAAATTACCTGATAAGCCTGGCGGCCGGCTCCGCCGGCATTGAAATGTGGTATGTCTTTGGAAAGGACAAATATCGCTTTGAGATGGGAGGAGGCTCAACCGGTGTAATCGCGCCCGGACTCTATCCGTTCCTTCGAAGCGGTCAGATCAATGGATTAATCGGCGGCCTCCAGGGCGCGGCCGAGTATGAAACCCTCATTGCCAGGAAGGGTACGGCAATAGCAGGCATGGACGCGCAGTCGGCCACACACATGGTAATCATTATCTTAGTCCTGCTCTGCAATCTTTTTTACCTGATATTGAGGAATGAGAAAGAAGGGCCGGTGTAATGCCGGGACAACTTCCGACAGCAATGGTATTGGGCGCCTGGGTGGCTACGGGCTTGACTCTTTTAATCTTCAGTTTCCTGTATAAAGACAACCCTCTTTTTAAGGTAGGCGAACACCTTTACGTGGGCGTCTCGGTCGGCTATTCTGTCGTGTTAACCTATTATACTGTCTTCAACAGGCTCCTATCGGCGCCTCTGAGCAAGGAAATAGCTGAGAACCCGATGGCGCCCGGCAGCTATGTGCTGCTGATCCCGGCCCTGCTGGGTCTCCTCATGTGGGCGCGCTTCTTCCCGAAGATCGCCTGGCTATCCCGGATATCATTCGCCTTTGTAGTGGGCTTTGGCTCTGGCGTGGCCATCCCACGGACTATCTCCTCGTACATCTTAAAACAAATCGAGGATACCGTAAATCCTCTGATCACACTGGTAAACGGGGGCCTTTCCTTTAGCATGAACTTCGTTGTACCCCAGAGCGGCATCAACACAATAATTCTGGTAATCGGGGTTACATCGGTCCTCTTCTATTTCTTCTTTTCCATTGAGCATACCGGCCCGGCCAACGTCGTCGCGCGAACCGGGATTTTTTTCCTAATGATCGCCTTTGGCGCGGCCTTTGGCTATACCGTCATGTCACGTATGTCGCTGCTTATAGGCAGGTTTAATGATCTTATCGCCTACTCATCAAAAGATTTTGGCTATCCTACGATAATACTTCTTGGATTAATTATCTTCGGGCTCTGGTACCGGCAAAGACAGAATATTGACAAACCAGAGGGGAATAGTTAAACTAAAAAAATAAAATTAATTCTTGAGGACCCGGTAAAATAAGGTGGTAAAATAAGAGGATGATAGCTGAAAAATTGGGGAAACTGCTGGTCGGCGCCCGTCTCCTGACAGATGAGCAGCTGGAGAAGGCATTGTTAGCCCAAAAGAAGGATGGTGGACGTCTCGGAAGTATTATAGTAAAGCTGGGGTATATTAGCGAAGAGCATCTGTTAAGGTTCTTAAGCCAGAGATATAGTATCCCGGCAATAGATCTGAATAAATGCGAGATAGACCCATCAATAATAAAACTTGTCCCGCAAGAGGTAGTTCAAAAACATCTTGCAATCCCGGTTAAGAGGTCAGGGTCCACATTAAGCCTGGCCATGATCGACCCTTCTGACGTGTTAGCAATAGATGATATAAAATTCATGACAGGGTATGATATAGAACCGATGGTAGCCTCGGAGACCAGCATTATTACGGCAATAAACAGATTCTATGACTCTGCCCACGACCTTCAGAGGGTAATTGAGCAGACCCAGGATGATCTCGATGTAGTCCAGGATGCTGAGGAAGAGAGCGTAAATGTCTCCCAGCTGAAGGAGGCAGTAGAGGAGGCCCCGGTTGTTAAACTAGCAAATCTAATCCTGACAGAGGCCATAAAGAAGGGCGCTTCTGATATACATATAGAGGCCTACGAAAAGAAGTTCAGGGTCAGGTACAGGATCGACGGTATACTCTATGAGACTATGGGTCCGCCTATGAAGCTTAGGGCCGCACTTACATCCAGACTTAAGATTATGGCCGACCTTGATATCTCAGAGAGGAGGCTCCCGCAAGACGGAAGGATAAAACTGAAGATGAAGGAGAAGGAGGTGGACTTAAGGGTATCCTCACTTCCGTGCCTCTTCGGCGAAAAGATAGTCATGAGGATACTGGACAAGGGGAACCTTACCCTTGACCTGACCAAGCTTGGATTTGAACCTAATGCCTTAGACGATTTCATGAAAGCAATAACCTCCCCTTACGGGATGGTACTTGTTACGGGTCCTACAGGGAGCGGAAAAACAACAACTCTTTACTCCGCCTTGAGTTATATAAACACAACGGATATTAATATCATGACGGCAGAAGATCCCGTAGAATATAACCTGATGGGTATAAATCAGGTCCAGATGAAGGAGGAGATAGGACTTAATTTTGCTGCTGCGCTCCGTTCCTTCCTGCGTCAGGACCCGGACGTGGTGATGGTTGGAGAGATCAGGGATTATGAGACCGCAGAGATTGCAGTTAAGGCAGCGTTAACAGGACACCTTGTCCTCTCCACGCTCCATACCAACGACGCCCCGAGCACCATTAACAGACTTTTGAATATGGGTATTGAGCCATTCCTTGTCGCCTCTTCAACGATACTCATACTTGCACAGAGACTCGTAAGGAGGATATGCCGGGATTGTAAGGAGATAGAAAAGATACCTCCTGATGCATTAATTGAGATAGGAATACCGGAGAATGAGGCAAAGACAATGGTCTGCTACCGGGGAAAGGGTTGTCCGACCTGCAGCAACACAGGATACAAGGGGAGGCTTGCACTCTATGAGGTCATGCCCATAGGAGAGGAGCTAAGGGAGCAGATACTGCAGGGAAGTTCCTCGGATGAAATAAAAAAGGCAGCAATCCGATCCGGGATGGCCACTCTCCGGATGAGCGGCCTTCAGAAAATACGGGAAGGACTATCAACCGTAGAGGAGGTTGTTAATTCCACATTCAGAGACTGATCTGTAAGTATTCACATGCTCTGATTGTGGAGGGAGGCGACTATACACAGCGAGCAAAGCGAGCGTTGAGGGGGAGGCTCCATCCGGCTTTGCCGGGGGAGGGGGCGACGCAAGCCCCTGTAAATAGATTAACTTTATAAAAAAAGGACAGAAAAACGTGGCAAATCTCTATCAGCTCCTTCAGACAATGATCGAAAAGGGCGCATCGGATCTGCATATAACAACCGGAACACCGCCACAAATAAGGGTGGATGGGAGGCTTGTCCCGCTCAACCTGTCTGCCCTTACCCCGTCGGACACAAAACAGCTTATATATAGTGTCCTGACAGACTCTCAAAAACATAAATTTGAGGAGGAGAACGAGCTTGACCTATCTTTTGGCCTAAAGGGCTTAAGCCGGTTCAGGGCAAATGTATTTATGCAGCGCGGCGCCGTTGCAGCGGCAATCAGGGGTATCCCTTTTAAGATATCGACCTTTGAGGAGTTAGGTCTTCCGACTTCAGTATATGAATTTGTGAAAAAACCAAGGGGTCTTGTCCTTGTTACAGGACCGACTGGGAGCGGAAAATCCACCACATTGGCGGCAATGGTAGACAAGATAAATAGTGAAAGGCATGAGCATATCGTCACCGTGGAGGATCCGATAGAGTTCCTCCATCCCCACAAAAAGGCGATCATAAACCAGAGGGAGGTAAACTCTGACACAAAATCATTCAAGGCGGCCTTAAAATATATATTAAGGCAAGACCCGGATGTGGTTCTCATTGGTGAAATGAGGGATCTTGAGACGATTGAGGCTACACTCACCATAGCAGAGACAGGCCATCTCACATTCGCCACACTCCATACTAATTCAACTGCCCAGACGATTAATAGGATCATAGATGTCTTCCCCCCCTACCAGCAGCCCCAGGTAAGGGCCCAGCTATCATTCGTTCTGGAGGGAATATTGTCGCAGCAGCTCCTTCCGAAGGCAACAGGCAACGGAAGGGTCCTCGCAATAGAGGTGCTGATCCCGACACCTGCTATCCGGAACCTGATACGTGAGGATAAGATACATCAGATATACGGGAACATGCAGGCCGGGCAGGCAAAACATGGAATGCAAACGATGAACCAGTCGCTCCTCGATTTGTATCAGAAGAGGCTAATATCCTACGACGATGCAATCGCACGATCGAGTATGCACGAAGAGCTGATCACCATGATAAACAGGACAGGGTCCGGCCCGTCCCAGACCCCTAAAGAACAGAAGGTTGCAAGATAGATACCCAGCGAGCAATGCGAGCGTTGAGGGGGAGGGCTTCGACGCTGAACTCAGCCGAAGCGCTCCATCCGGCTTTGCCGGTGGAGGGGGCGACGCAAGCCCCTGTAAATAGTATAAGGAGGGTAAATGGCTACCTTTGTATGGACCGGCAGGACAAGACAGGGAAACATACAGAAGGGTGAAGTAGTTGCAAAGAATAGGGAAGAGGTTGTCAATCTCCTGAGAAAGCAGAATATCCTTGTAACTTCCATCCAACAGAAAAGCAGGGAGCTTAAGCTTCCTATTCCGGGTTTTGGCGGAAAGGTAAGCGACAAGGATATAGTTGTATTTACAAGACAGTTTGCAACCATGATAGACGCAGGCCTCCCCCTTGTACAGTGCCTTGAGATCCTTTCAACCCAGACAGAAAATAAGATCCTGGCAAAGGCAGTTGCCGATCTTCGGATGGATGTTGAGGCCGGTTCAACATATGCAGATGCGCTCAAGAAACACCCAACGGTATTTGATGACCTCTATGTAAAGATGGTTGCCGCAGGTGAAGCAGGCGGTATACTCGATACCATATTAAGCCGTCTTGCCAAACATATAGAGAAGGCGATGAAATTAAAAAAACAGATAAAAACCGCCATGGTATATCCTATTACTATTATGGGCGTAGCCGTGCTGGTAATCGCGGTACTCATGATATGGGTTATACCGATCTTCGCAAAGATGTTCGTAGACTTCGGAGGCACCCTTCCCCTCCCGACCCAGTTCGTGATTGATGTAAGCAACTTCATGAAATCATATGCTGTCTTTATGGTGATGGGCTTTGGAGCCATAATCTTTGCCTTCAAGAGGTTCTATAAGACCGAAAATGGAAGAAGGATTACAGATAGATTCCTTTTGGGACTCCCTGTCTTTGGAGATTTAATTCGAAAGGCTGGTGTAGCAAAATTTACAAGGACCCTAGGCACATTGATAAGCAGCGGCATACCAATATTGGAAGGCATGGCAATAGTGGCAGGAACATCAGGCAATAAGATTATTGAGGAGGCGCTCTTGACAGCCAGACAATTTATCAGCGAGGGAAAGACCGTTGCCGACCCGTTAGCCAGGGCAAAGGTCTTCCCCCCCATGGTTGTTCAGATGATAGCAATCGGCGAGACTACAGGCGCCCTTGATACAATGCTCGGAAAGATAGCGGATTTCTATGACGATGAGGTGGATGCCGCTGTAACTGCACTTACAGCCATGCTCGAGCCTCTGCTTATGATCTTTCTTGGGGTGATAATAGGGTTTATTGTAATAGCGATGTACCTGCCGATGTTTAAGCTTGCAGGAACGATAGGATAGCCTCAAGGGGATAGATGAAGATAAGTGATGCAGGAGATGGAAAAGATCCGCACCAAGTTAAAATGGCTCACGGGAGCAAGGGTCCTTATGGTCACGGCACTCCTCGGCACCTCCATCCTCCTGCGGCTTGGATACAGGGATGTCTTCTACCTTTTAATCACGCTTATATATATCCTCACAATACTTTACTCCCTCCTGATAAACCGTGTCTCTAATCTCATCCTTTTTTCTTATCTGCAGATATTTTTAGATATACTGCTTGAAACCTTTTTAGTATATCTGACAGGCGGTATTGACAGTCCATACACACCCCTTTATATTATCTCTATCATATCGGCAAGTATCATCCTTTTTAGGAATGGGAGCAACGCGGCGGCCTCGCTTTCGGCAATAATGTATGGCGGATTAGTAGACATACAGTACTACAAGCTGATTCCTTCCATGCCTCCAAGCAGCTATTCCGCGCGGGAAACCCTCTATTTCTTATTTATCTATACGATAGCATTCTTCACGGTGGCTTTTTTAAGCGGAGACCTTGCGGAAAAGGTTAAGCAGACCGGAAAGGAGCTGACCAGTAAGGAGACAGACCTTACCTCTCTGCAGGCATTCAATGAAAACATCCTGCAGAGCATATCGAGCGGGCTCCTTACAACTGACCTTCAGGGAAGGATTACATCCTTTAACAGGGCTGCAGGCGAGATTACCGGATATAAATTTGAGGAGGTATATGGTAAATGGGTAAAAGAAATACTGGGGTGGAAGACAGCGGTTAGCCCTTCAGAGAATTCAAGCAAATCTAATGCACCTTCAAAGAGATTTGATATCGAGACCTCCAGGAAGGATGGCTCAAGACTGATACTGGGTTTCACAATCTCCCCTTTTAAGGATAAGAATGGAGAGGACAAGGGGTCGATCTGGGTCTTTCAGGATCTGACCAGGACAAAGGAGATGGAAGAGGAGATGAGCCGGCGGGAAAGATTAGCTACAATCGGTGAACTTGCGGCAGGCATTGCCCATGAGATCAGAAACCCCCTGGCCTCGATAAGCGGATCGATGCAGGTATTGAACAGGGATCTTGATATGAAGGATGAGGATAGACATCTGATGAAGGTAGCATTAAAAGAGACAGAAAGACTTAATTCGATTGTAACGGAATTTCTGATATTTGCCAGGCCCATTCAGCTAAACCCCAAGCCCTGCAATATAATTGAGCTGCTTGCTGAGACCATTAGCCTGGCAAAGAAGAGCAGGGATTATAGGGACGACATAGAGATCCTGACAGACTTCCATGACGAAAATATGTATATTACAATAGATCAGGACAAGATCAAACAGGTATTCTGGAACCTGCTGATAAACGCCTTTCAGGCAATGCCTGGTGGGGGAAGGTTCAGAATAGAGACCAGAGACAGGTCAGCTGGGGGGGGCATTGAGAATGGAGTCGAAGAGAATGGAGAGGGGATAAAAAAAGAGGACATAGGAAAGATCTTCAACCCCTGTTTTACAACAAAATGCAGCGGGTCCGGTCTCGGTCTGGCAGTTGTCCAGAAGATAGTGAAAGAACATAACGGCGATATAGGAGTAAAAAGCGCAGTAGGGATGGGAAGCCTCTTTACAGTAAGCCTCCCTTCTGTAAGGGGGAAGACATAAATATGACAAACGAAAAGATACTTGTAGTAGATGATGAACAGAGTATGAGGGAGCTGCTCACCATAATGCTGAAGAGGGAAGGATACCTTGTCACAAGCGCCTCAAATGGAGAAGAGGCTATCAAGGTATTGAACAAGGAGATCTTTGATCTTGTAATAACCGACATGAAGATGCCCAAGGTAAGCGGATTGGAGCTTTTAAGGATTATCAAGGAGATTGCACCCCAGACAATCGTCTTAATGATCACCGCCTTCGCATCTACCGAGACGGCAGTCGAAGCAATGAAGGAGGGCGCCTACGATTATCTCACCAAGCCCTTTAAAATAGATGAAGTAAAACTCATAATAAATAATGCCCTGGAGAAAAAAAGACTTAAGGAAGAGAATATCCTGCTCAAGAAAGAGCTTTCGATCTTAAGCGGGATCGAAAATATAATCGGTAAGTCCAATGTAATGAAGAAGGTCTTTGATATCGTCAGGAAGATAGCCGATACAAATTGCAATGTCCTGATATCCGGAGAGAGTGGGACAGGAAAGGAATTAATAGCAAGGGCTATCCATTTCAACAGCACAAGAAAGGATAACCCCTTTGTCACAATAAACTGCGCTGTTCTGCCTGAGACGCTCCTTGAAAGCGAACTCTTTGGACATATGAAGGGTTCTTTTACCGGCGCCATAGCCAACAAGGAGGGGCTATTTGAAATGGCAGATGGCGGTACGATATTGCTTGACGAAATAGGAGAAACCCCGGCATCGATCCAGGTAAAGCTCCTCAGGGTTATTCAGGAAAGGGAATTCAGGAGGATCGGAGGATTAAAAGATATTAAGGTTGATGTCAGAATTATTGCAGCCACCAATATGGATCTTGATCAGGCAGTAAAAGACGGAAGGTTCAGGGAGGACCTCTTCTACAGGCTTGATGTCATCCGCATATATATCCCGCCATTGAGAGAAAGGACGGAAGATATCCCGCTCCTTGCCGGTTACTTCCTCGACAAATTCAAGCGGAGCTTAGGGAGGGAGATAAAGGGTTTCGCGCCGGAGGCTATAAATCTGTTGATGGGTAGTGAGTGGAGAGGAAACGTCAGGGAGCTTGAGAATGTCATAGAGAGGGCAGCTGCAATGGCAGGGGAAGATACTATCAGGGCTGAAGACCTGAGGGAGTACATCCAGAAACATGTAATATTAAAGGAGGCCTTTCCTTCAACCATTCCTGATGAAGGTATTGACCTAGAAGGTATCATGGAGGGGATGGAGCGAGACATGCTGTTAAAGGCACTCGAAAGGGCGAACTGGATAAAGACAAGGGCAGCAAAGTTGCTTCATCTTGATTTTCGTTCCTTCAGGTACCGCCTGGAAAAATACGGCATTAAGGACTACAAAGGCGACAGACAATGAGGCTGAGCGTTAAAAGCCCGGCAAAGGTTAATATCTTTCTCAGGGTGCTTGATAAGAGAGAAGACGGCTACCATAACATACAGTCTATCATGCAGATGGTAGACCTCTGTGACATACTCACCTTCGAAAAAAGCAGATCAGGGATAGCCCTGGCTTCCAACTCAAAGGATATACCCCTTGATTCGGATAACATCGTCTTTCGCGCAGCCGAATTACTTAAGGATAAGGGGATGATCAGCGGGGGGGTCTCTATATATATTGAAAAAAATATCCCTGTCTCAGCAGGGCTTGGCGGCGGAAGCAGCAACGCTGCAGCAACACTTATGACATTAAACAGGCTCTGGGGTCTTGGATATGGCATGAATGAGCTAAGCTCAATAGGAGGCAGACTCGGGTCCGATGTCCCCTTTTTTCTGGGAGGGGTCGCCTCTTTTGTCGAAGGAAGGGGTGAGATAGTATACCCTTTAAGGACGGGAAGGAACAGATGGCTGGTACTTGTAAATCCCGGCATAAAGGTATCAACATCCTGGTCTTACAACCGGATTGAGGAGGTCAGAGGTACAAGTGAGACCAAAACAAATTGGTTGACAAAAACGGGAAAGGATAATAAACTTCAAAAGTTTAATGGCTTTAAGCTGGACTTAATCGAGGTCTCATCGCTGATGCAAAACGACCTTGAGGAGATCACCGCCCGGCAGAACAGCGTCATAGAAGAGATCAGGGAGGAGCTTAAGTCGCTGGATGCAAAAGGGGTGGTAATGTCCGGTTCCGGCGCCACTTTTTTTGGAATATTCGCCAATAAAGAGGAGGCAAGAACGGCTGCAAATAAATTAATCAGCAAGAGGCCCTGGAAAGTCTGGGTTGTAAAGACCCTTTCGAAATCCCCGTTCATGCCTGCCTTAAGGCAGGTTGACTATTAGATAGATACCCAGCGAGCAAAGCGAGCGTTGAGGGGGAGGCTCCGATGCGGCTTTCGCCATCGGAGGGGGCGACGCAAGCCCCTGCAATAGAAGGGATCTGGGGCGTCGACAAGCGGTAAGTCACGAGATTTTGGATCTCGCATTCCCAGGTTCGAATCCTGGCGCCCCAGCCAGAATCAGAATTATATTAATTTAAGGTGCGTAAAGCATGGAAAACAGATTAAAGTTGTTTACAGGAAATTCTAATCCTGATCTGGCGGAGAAGATATCAAGTTATCTCCGGATATCACTGGGTAAGGCTACTGTATCCGCCTTTGCCGACGGAGAGATACTGGTCAGGATAGAGGAAAATGTCAGGGGCATGGATGTCTTTATAATGCAATCATGCTGTAACCCTGTAAATAAGAATATAATGGAACTCCTCATCCTGATCGACGCCTTAAAGAGGGCATCTTCACGGCGGATCACTGCCGTTATCCCATACTATGGATATGCAAGGCAGGACAGAAAGGATCAGCCAAGGGTACCGATTACTGCCAAACTTGTTGCCGACCTGATAACGGCAGCAGGGGCAGACAGGGTTCTTACCATGGATCTTCATGCAGGCCAGATCCAGGGATTTTTTAATATCCCTGTTGACCACCTCTATTCAACCCCCATTATGCTCGAGCACATAAATAAGAAGATGGACTTAACGGATCTTGTAGTAGTATCTCCTGATGCAGGGGGGGTAGAGAGGGCAAGGGCCTTTGCAAAAAGACTGAAGGTTGGACTTGCAATAATAGATAAAAGACGTGATGCCCCGGGAATGGCAAAGGTGATGAATGTCATAGGGGATGTCACAGATAAAGACATACTCATCCTGGATGATATGATAGACACCGCCGGCACTATATGCCAGAGCGCCGAGGCCGTTAAGGCAAATGGGGCAAGGAGGATCCTGGCAGGATGCACCCATGCCGTGTTGTCCGGCCCGGCTCTCCAGAGGCTAAATGACGCCCCCATAGATGAGATAATCGTTACCGATACAATCCCGCTAAACGGAAGAGATAAGGTATGCAAAAAGATAGTCCTGCTTTCTGTAGCGCCGCTCCTTGGTGAGGCGATAAAGAGGATACATGAGGAGGCTTCAATTAGTTCATTATTTGTTTAATCCGGAGGTTTTTGAATATGAAGAAGATTGAATTAAATGCAGAGGTCAGAGATAAAACAGGAAAGGGGACAGCAAGGAGCTTGAGGCGAGAAGGGAAGATTCCGGCGGTGGTATACTCTGACGGGAAATCGACCCTAATTACCCTAAACCCGTCTGACCTGAAGAAGATCCTAAATTCAGGATCAGAGAACGCCCTGATAAACCTCAAGATAGCGGGGCGCAAGGCAGCGCCTGTAACCATAATAAGGGACTACCAGCGGGACCCTATCACCGGCGATATCCTCCATGCAGACATGTTTGAGATATCGATGAATGAGGCTATTAGGGTAAAGGTACATGTGAAGGTCTCCACAGAGACGCCAACGGCTGTAAAAGAAGGCGGTGTACTCCAGCATAATCTCAGGGAAATAGAGATAGAGTGTCTTCCTGCTAACATACCCGAACATATTCTGGTCGATACAGCCCAGCTTAAGATTGGCGAATCTGTGCATTTAAGGGACCTGATACCGGAGGAGGGCATCAAGATCATAGGAGACAGGGACCTAGTAGTAGTCTCTATAGCTGCACCAATCACCGAGGCAAAGCTCGAGGAGATGTTGGCCGGAACCCCTGCGGTTGCAGAGGCCGCTGAACCGGAGATTGTAGGAAAGAAGGAGAAAGAGGAGGAGCCTGCAGGTGAAGAGAAGGCAAAGACAAAGAAAGAGGAGGCTCCTAAAGGAGGAGAAGGAACAAAGGGTAAGTGAAGATTATTGTGGGACTTGGGAATCCCGGCAAAAAATATGAGGCTACCAGGCATAATATCGGCTTCATGACAATCGATGAAATGGCAAGGATTAGGAGGGTCTCAGTCAGAGAAACCGGAGAAGGATATCTGTCGGGGTCATCAAACGCAGAAGGAGAAGAGGTAATCTTAGCCAAGCCGATAACGTATATGAACAGAAGCGGCGAGGCCGTAAGGAGACTCCTTACAGACTACAAAGGAAGTCATCAAGACCTTGTAGTGATTCATGACGATATGGACATGGCCCTTGGAAGGGTAAGGATAAAGACAAGGGGCGGGCATGGCGGCCACAATGGCGTCTCTTCAATAATCGACAGGATCGGCACCAATAGGTTTATCAGGATAAAGATTGGAATCGGCAGGAGGGCCGGGGTTGATCCTGTTGATTTTGTTCTGGGAAGATTTGATAGTGATGAGCTTGCGGTAGTTGATGATACTGTCAGGAGAGCGGCAGAGGCCGCATTCTATCTGGTATCTAATGATATTAAAGATGCAATGAACAGATATAACAAATAAGGGGAGGGATATGGAACAATTTGCAGACCTGGGTCCAATATTCGGGATAGGCGGATTAATTATAGCTTTTTTTATCTATTTATACATAAAAAAACAACCTGTCGGAAATGATCTGATGAAGGAGATCTCGGGCAGGATACATGAAGGGGCAATGGTATATCTAAAAAAGCAATATACATATCTTGCCCTATTCGTGGCCATTGTCTTTATACTCCTTTTAATATGGATAGGAACATGGACCGCAGTCGCCTTTGCCTCTGGCGCCGCCTGCTCGATACTTGCCGGTTTCTTCGGTATGAGTGCAGCAACCAAGGCAAATGTAAGGACAGCCCAGGCGGCAAATCTTTACCACCCGAATGCAGGTAAGGCGCTAACCCTTGCATTTGCAGGAGGCTCAGTAATGGGACTATCGGTGGCATGTCTTGGCCTTGTTGGCGTGGGGGTATACTTCTATTTCTTCGGGCATGACCCATCAAAGGCAGTTGTAATAAATGGTTTTGCCATGGGGGCAAGTTCGATAGCGCTATTTGCCAGGGTCGGAGGCGGGATATATACAAAATCTGCCGACGTGGGCGCAGACCTGGTGGGTAAGGTCGAAGCGGGGATACCGGAGGATGATCCGAGAAACCCTGCGACCATCGCAGATAACGTGGGAGATAACGTCGGGGATGTAGCAGGTATGGGCGCAGATCTCTTTGAATCTTATGTCGGATCAATAATAGCCACCATAGCAATAGCATCAACCACAACCTTTGCCGTAGGATCTCAGGCTACCTATATGGCACTTCCTATGGTGATGGTCATTCTGGGGTTCGTTGCATCTCTCCTTGGTATTGGTTCAATGTTAGTCCTTGAACGTTTTGACCCGGCAGCAGCCTTAAGGTATGCAACCTTTATAGCGGCAGGCGCATTTCTTGTAGGGGCATATATTACAATTGGGATGACAGGAGTAGACTCAGGGGTATTCTGGGCAATCGCAATAGGCGCAATAGCCGGCATATTAATCGGGCTGATCACGGAGTATTACACCTCCTCAACACCTGTCACCAAGATAGCTGAATCATCCAAAACAGGCCCGGCAACAGTAATCATCACAGGCATAGCCGTCGGCATGGAATCGATAGTTATTCCTGTATTGGTGATCGTAGCCGGCATATTTATCTCCTTTGAATTTGCAGGCCTATACGGGATAAGCATAGCCGCTGTGGGTATGCTTGCCACAATAGGGATCACAATGTCTGTTGATGCCTATGGGCCTATAGCCGACAATGCCGGCGGTATCTCCGAGATGAGCGGGCTTGGGCATGATGTCAGGAAGATTACTGACAGCCTCGACTCCCTTGGTAACACTACTGCTGCAATAGGAAAGGGCTTTGCAATAGGCTCTGCAGCACTCGTTGCATTGGCCCTATTTTCGGCATTTACTCAATCAGTAAAACTTCCTTCAATAGACCTAACAAACGCTTATGTTGTGATGGGGTTATTTATCGGGGGGGTTATTCCGTTTCTGATAGTTGCCATGACTATGTCCTCTGTAGGGAAGGCGGCACAGAAGATGGTCGAAGAGGTAAGAAGACAGTTCAGGGAGATCAAGGGGCTAATGGAGGGAAAGGCCAAGCCTGATGTGGCAAGGTGCATAGATATAAGCACCGCTGCTGCCCTTAGGGAGATGATCCTTCCCGGTCTGCTCGCAGTTGTAGTACCGGTCATCGTAGGATTCGTCCTTGGTCCTGAGGCACTTGGCGGGACACTTGCCGGTGCAACTGTTACAGGTGTATGTCTTGCACTGATGCTCGCAAATAGCGGCGGCGCCTGGGATAATGCCAAAAAATATATTGAAAAGGGGAACCTTGGCGGCAAGGGGTCTGACTCTCACAAGGCAGCAGTCGTCGGTGACACTGTTGGCGATCCTTTTAAGGACACATCCGGACCGGCCATGAATATACTGATTAAGCTGATGTCAATAGTCTCGCTTATAATCGCACCATTGCTCCGGGGATGATAAGTTAGGCTGGCTTTCGCTTGCTACGATATTTTTCGACAGTTCTAAGCTCTTTTCGCTACAGCCCCGAAACTCACCGTTCCGGTTCAAACAGTCGGGGCTGTTGGCGCTGCAATTCGCTAAGAACTGTTACTGAAAAATCTCTGATGCCACTCAATCCAGCCTAACTTTAGTAAATAAAGCTCATGGCCTTAAAATTCGGCATAATTGGCCTACCCGCTATAGGCTGGAGGTTATCTTTTTGGATACAGACCGTATCTGATTGGATACACTTATGCTGCTTTCTTGTACATCCTTTCGACCAACCCCCTTTAGAAATCTGTTATAGTCAGGGGCACTCCTCCCAAAATTGATAAATTGCCTGCTTTGGCCTCATTTTTGCTTACTTAAATATCTATTTATTTATATATAAAAAAGTGATATATAAAAAGGGATTATGGGGTAATATCTTATGGATAAAATCCTATTGATTGAGCTTGATTCCGATTATTGCAAGAGAGAGAAATGCAGAAGGCTCTCAACATTGATTAAAGATTCCCTCCCTTCCGGGGAATTTATCCTCAAGACAGTCAAGACCCTTCAACCCGGGCCTCTCTCTCCGCGGCCCGGTATCATCTTTTTCCGGCCAGACCCGGCCAATCTATCCCAGGAACTCATATGCTCCATCAAAAAACAATATAATCAGACCCCGACCATTGCCCTTGTCTGCGCCAAAAGGAATGGTCTATCTACCTCCATTTTGGACCTTCTAAGTGAATTTGATGATTTTATCTCCTGTCCATTTAATGAATTAGACCTTGCCTTCCGTATCCAACGTATCCTTCATCTTGGGAAACAGACTATGCCTGCGTCCGGCGCTAACGAGATCAAAGAAGGATTTCACCTGGAGGTGTTGGTAGGTAAGAGTAAAAGCTTTATTGATGCCCTTGAGAAGATCCCTCTATTTTCCCATTCAGATGCCACTCTCCTTATCTCTGGTGAGACAGGCACAGGAAAGGAGCTCTTTGCCAGGGCAATCCATTACGAAGGCCCAAGACATGGCAAACCCTTTATCCCCATAAATTGCGGCGCCCTGCCTGACCATCTTATTGAAAACGAACTCTTCGGTCACATAAAGGGGGCCTTTACAGACGCATCCAGCGCAGAGCAGGGGCTCATAGCCGAGGCGGAAGGGGGCACCCTTTTTCTGGATGAGATCGATACAATAAGCCCACAAGCACAGACAAGGCTCCTCCGCTTTTTACAGGATCTAAGATACCGCCCCCTCGGTTCCTCCAAGGGTATGCAGGCCGATGTCCGGATTATAGCAGCCACCAACACCGATTTAAGGGCGCGGGTCGAAGCAAAACTCTTCCGGGAGGACCTCTATCACCGTCTGAATATCCTCTCTCTCCCCATCCCGCCCCTTCGGGAACGGCTGGAAGATATCCCCCTCCTTGCATCCCATTTCCTATTGCAGCATGGAAAACTTAATGGACGGGGTTCAATACAACTATCTCCAGAGTCCCTCCAGAAGCTTCTATCCTATGCATGGCCAGGAAATGTCCGGGAACTTGAAGGGGTGATCCAGCGTGCAGTAATAGTCACCTCCTCTTCTGTCCTAAATCCGGAAGATATCCACATCCCATCCCATTACCCTAAAGATATCTTCAAGGATGGATCCTTCTGTGAGGCAAAGATCCGGATCATCCGTGAGTTTGAACGGGCCTATCTAACCAATCTCATGATCAAACATCAAGGGAATATAACCAACGCAGCACTTGCCGCAGGAAAGGATCGCCGAAGCCTTCAAAGACTCCTCCAGAAAAATGGCCTGGACAAGAGCACCTTCAAGGGCTGATCTTCCTACCCTACCCTTTGGGCTATTAATGAAATCGGGTTAGCTATAGAGATAATCAATATCTGGACCAATCACAATATTGACTTTACAAATTAGAAACTATATTCTAATTTGCATGATAATCCCAAGAAAGGTCAAATCGCTGTTAGGGCAGCGGTTGAAATCGTATCCTGCAGTGGCGTTAGTCGGACCACGCCAGTCCGGCAAAACCACGCTGGCGCGCTCTTTATCAACTGAATATTTTGATCTGGAGCAAGAACCTGAACAACTGCGACTGGACATTCAATGGCCTTCGTTGATCAAAGCCAAGCGTCTCATCGTGCTTGATGAAGCCCAGACATGGCCGGAATTGTTTCCCCGTCTGCGTGGAGCGATTGATGAGGAACGTCGGCGGAATGGCCGCTTTCTGCTGTTGGGTTCCGTCTCACCGGCGCTCATGGGACACGTTTCTGAATCCCTGGCCGGGCGTCTCTCACTGGTCGAATTAACCCCTTTCATTCTCACTGAACTTCAAGACACCCCTTTGACGGAACTGTGGCTCCGAGGAGGTTTCCCCGATGGGGGCATTTTGACATCCAGCCTCTATCCTCAGTGGCAAAAGGATTATCTCGGCCTTCTGACACAACGCGATTTGCCAAACTGGGGATTGAGCGCCAAACCACAGGTGATGCAGCGCTTGCTCAAGATGTTAGCAACCGTTCATGGTCAATTGTGGAATGCCTCGCAGATTGCCCAAAGCCTCGGCCTTTCTTACCATACAGTTAACGGCTACGTCCATTTCTTGGAAGGGGCTTTTCTCATTCGAAAACTCCAGCCCTGGTCGGCTAATCTGAGGAAACGGCTTATTCGTAGTCCTAAGTGCTATTGGCGGGACACAGGCATTCTCCACAGTCTGCTTAATGTCTATGACTTTAAAACGCTTCTGAATCAACCGTGGGTGGGAGCCAGTTGGGAGGGGTTTGTCATTGAACAGATCCTGGATACATTAAATACCACCGGACAACCGGTGGATACATGGTTTTTCCGCACATCTGATGGCTCTGAAATAGATTTACTGTTCCGGCATGGTAATAAATTATGGGCCATTGAAGCGAAGTTGACATCCCGCCCTTCACTGCAAGATTTTGACAGTCTTAATCGTGCCGCAGATATGGTTGGCGCGGATAAGCGCGTGCTTGTCTCCCATATAACGCGAGCAGCGATGCATGAAGATCGGATTTCTTGCTCGTTACCTGAATTGTTGAAGATTCTTACGGAGACATACATTACATGAATAACTGGTGGGTTCAATTCCACTTTAATAAAAAAATTAAAAGGGATAAGGGGTCTAAGAAGAAGCTAGAATATATTAGCGATAGGCTCCTCCAAGAAAAATGGCCTCGATAGGAACTCCTTCCGGAGTTGATCTCCTGCCAAACTCCCCCAAACCCCCTCTTTAAATAAAGAGGGGGGCATATCTCCTCCCCTTTAACTAAAGGGGAGGTCGGGAGGGTTTTGATCTCGGGGGATTTTTATTGTCCTTCATAGGACCTCATAAACTGCGGCAAGAATCCCGCTTTTACTGCGGCAACATGCCCGCACCAATCTGACCGTTGAATCTAAAGGGGTTTAATCAAAAGATCAACTGAAGAGGTGTGGGTTAAAACCCGCACTAGCTTTAACAAAATATTATCACCCCTATATTTCTTAGGGGTTTAGAATAAAATCCCCATTGGTATCCTTATTGCAAGCATATAACTATGCTTGGCTTAAAGATTGGGATGTTATTAAAAAAAGAGGGCGATCCCTGTGAAAAAAGAAGGGCCATCCGGCAGCCTAATGGCGGCAGCCCGTGAAATACTTAGCTA
Source organism: uncultured Nitrospirota bacterium (assembly GCA_964648095.1). Taxonomy (GTDB): domain Bacteria; phylum Nitrospirota; class Nitrospiria; order JACRHA01; family JACRHA01; genus JACRHA01. The sequence continues at coordinate 22,341 of CAZYNY010000033.1, forward strand.
TCTGGTTGAACACCCTGAAGCCAAGGATACGGTAGAAGGGATCATGAAATGGTGGCTTTCGAAAGCTGATACTGAGAGAGAAAAGGGGGAGGTTCAGGAGGCCATTGATTTCTTGATATCAAAGGGGTGGATGGCAGAGAGGGAGATTACGCCTAAGGTGTATGGGGTGGAGAGGGAAAGGTTGAGGGAGATTAAAGAGTTTTTGACCGGGCTTTATCAGAAGTAAGAAGATAGGGGTTTAAGGGCTTGTCTTGGAATAGCGGGGGGGCTGGCGAGCAGCGCCGATACGGCATCAAAGACCGGAAGTAGGGCATCCATCCGGATCACACGGGGCAATGAAGATTCCACGTGCTAAGGATGTCGGGTTTGTTGAGGAGTACGATGCGCGATGAGTGAATACACCGTCATATACGACATTACGAATACGATTCTCAATTTGATTAAAACCAATACAGGCGGCTTGCTCCAGCAGGACCACATTACCGCGGCGTCGCCGGCCGACATCTCGGAAGACAACCAGCCGCATCTGTCGCTCTTTCTCTACCAGGTCAACGAAAACAAGCACCTGAAAAACCAGGGCATGCAGGAGACGAATACGGGCGCCCTGCAATATCCTCCCCTCCCCCTTAACCTATATTACCTGATGACCGCCTACGCTTCGTCGCGCGAGACGGAACATCAGATCTTAGGCAAGGCCATGCAGATACTCTACGACAACACGGTTATCCGGGGGTCGCTTCTCCAAGGAAGCCTGGCAGGCACGTTCGAAGAAATTGTCCTGGTGATGCATCCCATCCCGATAGAGGATATGAATAAGCTCTGGAGCATGTTTAGCAGTAAACCGTACCGCCTGTCTGTTACCTATCAGGTTTCTACGGCGCTGATTGATTCGACCCGCGAGCGGTCCGGTGATCGCGTGATTCAGCGGTCATTGACCTATAGCGTACCATGAAGCCGGCGATGAACAGGAGGACAGGATGACGATTACAGAGCGGGCCCTCTCCCGCGTGTCGTTCGCGGTTCGGTTGCTCGATGATTTTTCCGGCCTGCCGTATCTTGTAGACATGACGACGGTTTTCATCAAAGAGAACGGCAGAGCGGCGCTCCAAAACCCGAGCGGGTATCTGGTGTTCACGGACCTAACCGAAACAAACGTGACGATTCGTGTCGACAATAAATACTATTTCCCGAAGGAGGCGAGCGTAAACATTCCTACGCTCAACTCCAGAAATCCCGTTACGGCCGTCACGATGAAGCCGAATTATCTCTACCCCTTTTCGCCGGCGAGCACTCTGGTGCGGGGCGTTATTCTCGATACGGGAAACAATCCCGTCGAAGGGGCCCAGGTTTCAGTCGCCGGAAACACGGTGACGAACGCGTCAGAGACGGACGGCCGATTCGTTCTCTATTGGGGGCCGCTGGAAGAGGACGACATATCCGTGGTGAGCAATCACCGGTATCTCAAAATAGGCGGCAGCACGATGATCCAGTTGAACGTGAGTCATCCGTCATTTCAACCTAAAACCATGATCATCGGGACGATGGTCGAAGGAGAATCCAAGCTCTTGACGACACCGATTATCCTGCAGCCATAACAATGAGAGGAGTCCGGAACACTAACAAGGGAGGAGCGAGTATGGACGTATTGAGGAACATATCGAGCCAATCGTTTATTGTGCGGAAGCAGGGAGGAGGAAATATGCATCTCCTGCCTGGACGGGCAATCACTCTGTCGGCCGAGGAGCTGAAATCGCCCCAGGTGCAGCAGTTGTTGAACAGGGGGTTCGCCCAGGTAGAGAAACTGGGCATGCCGGAAAAAGCCGCGCCACTGGTGGCAAAGGGAGAGAAACGAAGCGAGAAAAAAAAATCGGAAAACTAAATCGCAAGACATCCACAGCGGAACGTCGGGGGAAAGCGCGCGCCACAAGCGCGCACCTGGAAATTGTGAGATAAGAAAACCGTCCACATGTATAACACAAGGAGGTCGTCATGCCGCAATACCTAGCACCGGGAGTATACGTTGAAGAAATAGCCGGGCCAAAACCGATCGAGGCCGTCGGGACTGCCACCGGAGCATTCATCGGACTTGCCGAAAAGGGCCCCATCGGCGAAGCTAAACTCATCACGAACTGGACGCAGTTCGTCGAGACCTACGGTGGATTCATTTCCGCAGGGTATCTCGCCTACGCCGTCAACCAGTTTTTCACAGAGGGGGGGACGAGCTGCTACGTGGTCCGCACCTGTCACTATAACTACACAACCACACCCGCGATTCATACTGCAGACACGGGGACAATCACACTGCAGGACACAGTGCCGGCGCCAACTTTGAAGGTCGATGCCCTCAGTCCGGGAAGCTGGAGCGATCACCTCTGGGTCGAGATTACCGACGCGAAGAAGGATCCGACCAACAAGTTCAGATTGGCGGTCTGGTACAAGGGCCGGGAGGTGGAAGCCTTCGAAGAATTGACAAAGGCGGACGTGGTCGGAAAGATCAACGGTAACTCCAAATACATCAAGGTCAGCCATGCTGGAACCTCGATCCTTGCGCCAGCGAAATCGGTGCGCATCGTGAACGATCGGAGTACGCCGGCAGTGTCGACATTGGGGATCACGGCGCTGGACCGTGGGCTGTCGTTCGCCATCGCCAATCAGCCGAACAACCAGTTCGCTCTTCTGGTCATCCAGGCCGGAGCTGTGGTCGACAGGCTTTCGGGGCTCGCCATGACCGACGTGGAGCGCAAGGTCAACAGCATTTCAACATTCATCAAGACACTGAACCTGAAGCCAACGACGAATAACCTGCCGCTCTCGACCTCGGTGATTCTGAACGACCGAGTCGCCGTGCCAAACCCCACGCTGGCCGTAACTGCCCTGGCAAGCGATTTGACGGTGGACGTGGCCGACGGAACAGCCGCCAATACGTTCAAGTTAACGATCAAACGGGGCGCGACGACGTTGGAAGAGTTCGATGATCTTACCATTGCAGACGCGGAGACCAGAATCAACGGCGTTTCTCCAAGCATCGACGTGCGGAACCTGAAGAGCGTAACAGTGGCGCCGGCTAACCGACCAGCGGTGACGACGGCTGCCGCGGCCCTGACCGCGCCGATAAACTTGAGCTTCTTTGTTTTGAGTGGCGGCGACGACGGCCTGGCCGACGGTCTTACCCTGAACGACTCGATGCCTGCAGCTTCGCTACTCGTGAACGCCTTCCGGGATGCGGTGCAGGTCAATGTGGAAAACGCGACATCCGGCGCCGCTAAATTCAAACTCACCGTGCTCGTGAACGGCGTCGTCACGGAGACCTTTGACGAACTGGTCATGGACACTGTCGAAAACACGATCAATGGGACATCGCAGTTCATTGAGGTCACCAAGAAGGGACCGAACCGGGCGGCTAACATCAGCAACACGTCCGTTACCACGGGACTAGCGGACATGGACTTCATCGGCGATGCTGCAACGAAGAACAGCCTCCACGCCTTCGACACTGTGGACGACATCAACATCCTAGCCATACCCGACCGGCCCGGAGACCGTGAAGTGATCATCGCGGCGTATAGTTACTGCCAGAACCGCAAAGACTGTTTCTTCGTTGCCGATTCTCCCTTCGGCCTGGATCCGCAGGCCGCCCTTGCCTTCAAGGAAGGCACGGGTGACTATGCCGGGAACGCGTTCAATTCGTCATACGCCGCTCTTTACTATCCGTGGGTCGCGGTGACGGATCCCGTGACGGGCGGTAACAAGTATGTGCCGCCTTCCGGCGGCGTGGCGGGAACCTATTCCAGTACCGATGTGCTGCGCGGTGTGCACAAGGCACCAGCAGGGACGATCGATGGCTACCTCAACTCCGTTGTGGGTATAGAGCGTCTCGTGACCAAGGGTGAACAGGAACTCCTGAACCCCAATCACGTCAACGTCATCCGGTCGTTCCCGGGCTCGGGGATCGTGATCTGGGGCGCCCGCACCCTGTCGGCGGACCCAGAATGGCGCTACGTCAACGTGCGACGCCTCCTGCTCTTCATCGAAGAGTCCATCGATGAGGGAAGTCAGTGGGTTGTGTTCGAACCCAACGACCGCTCGCTTTGGGCGAGAGTGAAGCGCGATATCACAGCGTTCCTGACGAACGTGTGGAGATCGGGCGCACTCTTCGGTTCCACGCAGGAGGAAGCGTTTTTTGTCAAGATCGACGACGAGAACAATCCCTCGGAAGTGCGCGACGCGGGACAGCTGATCATCGATATCGCGGTGGCGCCGGTGAAGCCGGCCGAATTCGTCATATTCCGAATTACACAGCGAACGCCGGCGAATAAGAAGTAGGGGTGAGCGGCAAGGGGACGATTGCAGCATGATAAGCGACCCTTGCCGGAAGCAGGGAGGTTATGTACGCGCATGAGAGCGATCATCGGACATAACCATTACCGACAGACACAAAGGAGGAGTCCATGGCACCACGAAGAGATCCTTATACCAACGCACGGTTCCGCCTGCAGATCAACGGCATCGAGCAGGCGGCGTTTGTGGAGTGCGCGATCGCCGATACTACGACAGATCCCATCGAGTACCGGGTCGGCACGGACCCCGGGTCTATGCGGAAACAACCGGGCCTGACCAAATATGGAAATATTACGCTCAAGTGGGGGCTCACTGATTCCAAGGAGCTCTGGGACTGGCGGAAGAAAATCATCGACGGGAAGGTCGAGGATGCAAGGAAAAACGGCTCTATCATCGTTCTCGATGAAGAGGGCAATCCCAAGGTTCAGTGGGACTTCGTGAAGGGATGGCCCAGCAAATACGACCCGGCAGACATGAACGCGAAGGGAAACGACATCGCCATCGAGACCCTGGAGATCACCCACGAAGGGCTGCTGCGGGCTTAGGATTTCTGGCCCGGGTTTCAAGCCTTACGTAAGGCGACATGGGAGGAACGTATCATGGCATTACAGACGGAATATGAATTTGTCTTGCCGAAAGGCTACATCGACAAGGAGGGCACGCTCCATCGCAACGGGGTGATGCGCTTGGCGACGGCCGCGGACGAGATTCTGCCCATGAAGGACCCACGCGTAAAGCAGAATCCTGCCTACCTGACGATCATCGTGCTATCGCGCGTGATCGCCAGGCTGGGCGACGTGGAGATGATCACGCCCAAGGTCGTCGAGGACCTCTTCTCCTCGGACGTGGCCTATCTGCAGGATTTCTACCAGCGTATTAATCAGAACGGCAGCAGCGAGATCTCGGCAAAGTGCCCGAAATGCGAGAGCGTTTTTGAGGTGGAAGCCTTCCCTTTCGGGGCATCGTAGGCTACCCGCTGGAGCAGCTCTACGAAGAAACGGCCTTTATCGCCAGCCATTTTCACTGGAGTGAGACTGAAATTCTCGCTATGGAACATTGGGAGCGCAGGCAGTGGTGCGAGGAGATATCCCGGATGAACAGAACGCTGAATGAAAACGTGAGGATGCTGTAACCAATGGCCAACCGAACAGTCGACGCATTTCCCTATGTATCGTTCCGGTTCCGGATCGAGATCGATAGTGTGATCGCCGGAGGATTCACCGAGTGCTCCGGCCTTCAGGTGGAAACGGAAGTGGAGGAGCACCGCGAAGGCGGGCTGAACGAGTTTTCCCACAAGTTGCCGAAGGGAACCAAGTACGGAACGATCACGCTGAAGCGAGGATTTCTCGACACGACTGATCTCTGGGACTGGAACCAGAAGGTCATTGCAGGGCAGAAGCAGCGTAAAAACCTCTCCATCATTCTGCTGGATGGTACGGGTAAAGACAAAATCAGGTGGAACGTCCGCGACGCCCTTCCCGTGAAATGGAGCAGCTCGGAATTTAAATCTGACGGCAGCTCGGTCATGGTCGAAACGCTGGAATTGGTGCACCACGGGTTTGTACGGGCATAACAACCCGGCAAGACTATATTTTAAGCGAAGACGGATAAGCGGAACCAATGATGAGAAGACCACGGCTATGCTCGAATCGTCGATCATGAACAAATATCAGGTGGCGCGAAAACAGGCGTTCCTGCCTGTGGCAATCAGGGCGCTGCGCCTGCATAGACGACTGTCCTCCCTTTTGGGGTCCGAAGAACAGCTGTTCAAATGGCTCTCTCTTGCCACCTGGAGATTTGACGTCTCTGAGCGAGGTGTGCGCCATGCCGGCGCGTTGCCTCGGTACGACGCGCCCGAGCTGCAGGACAATCCCCGGTTGCT
>CAZYNY010000034.1:0-14713 GCA_964648095.1 uncultured Nitrospirota bacterium
CCCCTGCCGCCGCTGGAGGTGCAGAAGGAGATCGTGGCGGAGATCGAGGGCTACCAGAAAGTCATCAACGGCGCCCGCGCCGTCCTCGACCACTACCGCCCCTACATCCCAATCCATCCGGAGTGGCTGGAGCGGGAACTCGGAAGCCTTGCCAAAAATATGGATTCGCGTCGCGTCCCGATCACGCAAGGCGCCCGCAAAGAAGGCCCATTTCCTTACTACGGCGCTTCGGGTATCGTCGATCACGTGGCAGATTTCATCTTCAACGAAGACATTTTATTGATTTCCGAGGATGGCGCAAATCTCCTCGCACGCTCCACTCCGATTGCGTTTTCCGTTTCTGGAAAATGCTGGGTGAATAACCACGCGCACGTCTTGAAATTCGAGAACATCGCCACCCAGAAGTTTGTCGAGGTTTATCTGAACTCCATTTCGATCGAAGAATGGGTGACTGGCGCAGCGCAACCCAAGCTCAACCAACAAGCCCTCAACAACATTCCGATTCCAATTCCTGACGACGTGACCACGCAGCAAGCCATCGTCGCCGAGATCGAAGCCGAGCAGGCGCTGGTAGCCGCCAACCGCGAGCTGATCGCCCGCTTCGAGAAGAAGACCCAGGCTACCCTCGCGCGCATCTGGGGGGTGTTGTGAGTAACCAATTAGACAAGAGGGCTTTTTTTGTAATGCCCTTTGGTCGAGAAGATATCGATGAAGTGTGGGTGAAAGTTTACAAGCCTGTTGCTAACGCGCTAGGTTTTGACGCCATTAGAATTGATGAAAGGGACAACGGAAAGTATAAGCTCGATCAAATTTACAACGAGATCTCAACTGCTGACATCATTGTCAGTGACCTTACTCATAAACGACCAAATTGTTATTTTGAGACTGGCTACGCCATGGCTAAACGCAAAGATGAAGTCGTGATTCTTTGCGTCAAAAAAGGTCATAGAGTGCATTTTGATCTTGCACCTTATGATGTCATGCGATGGGACTTAAAAAATCTCGATAATTTTATATCTCAATTCAAAAAGCGTCTGAATGAGCGGATGGAACTCATTAGGGAACGCACTGCTATACCAGAATCCACTCGAAGTACTTCCGCTAGCAAGGAAAGGAAGCCAATGGTTAACTTGGAGAGCTTGGCTAACAAAATAAGAAAGGAAGTGATAAGTTGATGAAGTTAAATTTTAGCTACATGGAGGTGATTGCTAAGCCTTCGGCAACGGAATTTAGCGGTCATTCTCTTGAAGATTTGAGGAGTGCAATGGATAAGTCAGCCATCCACACGTTTGGTTGGCCCATTGCAGCTGTACTGCATACTCAAGATGGATCGCCTAAACCTATAGCTGACGGTATTGAATCACAATTTAACAATGAGGGTCACAGAGAATATTGGCGCGTAATGAGAACAGGAGAATTTTATTTTCTCGGAGAGCTATTCGAAAATAACAGACGACCAGAATGTGTTTTTTTGGACACGAGAACTAATCGCATCGCAGAAACATTTCTAAGAATAGGAAGATTATTTTTAGAACTTCAAGTGCCAAAAGACGAAATGATTTCTTTGTTAATTAAACACGGAAATATCAAAGGCAAAAAGTTAGCGGCTGCAAGCCCCGCAAGAGTTTTTTTCGAAGATAGGACGTGCAATGTAGAAGAGGTCAAGTCTGAAGTTGTAATCCCACTGGCGGATATGCTTAAACCAGAACCATTAAAAAAGAATGTCCATACTGTTGTTCGAAAACTTGCCGAAATGTTCGACATGTTTGATCCCGATAAGGCGGGGTTTACTGATCCAATAGTTGAGGCCTTTCTCGTGGGACGGATTTTATGAGGTTAAGTTAATACCATGACTAAATCTCTCTCAAAACTTGATCTCACAGGCCAATTCTTCCTCTACCAAACGGAAGATGGCGGGCTGTTTGGGTTTAGATTTTAGAGACAGTATTATGGGAATGAAGATCATATATGATCCTCGCAAGCTGATGGATCTGGCCATCGAGGTGGGGCGGACACTGGTGGAGGCTAACCGGAAGCTGGTGGAGATTTTCGAGAAGAAGATTCAGGCCAGGCTGGCAGAGATTTGAGGGGAAGAGGGATTACCAGAAAAGGTAGAAAACTCACAGGTTAACAAAATATGATTTCAACGGTCAGGGCTACAACTTTCTTGAAGGAATTGCGTTCAGGACGAACGAGTCCTTGTCTTATGCTTTGTGAAGATAACGCGGGTACGCAGTTTGAAATGGTTGTGAAACTCCGTGCGGGGATGGATAGTGGGACGACCGGTCTTACATGCGAGCTACTAGCTTCCCTACTGGCCAGCGACTTGGATCTTATAGTTCCCAGGCCCTTCACTGTTGTTGTCGATTCCGATTTTCATGAGGCGATTCCCGATGCGATATTAGCTGAGCTGTTTCGGAAAAGTCAGGGTTTCAACTTCGGCTCTCAATATCTGAGAGCGGGCTACACCACATGGCCTCAGGAAAGGAGCATTCCTTCATCGCTAATGCAGATGGCCGCCGACATATTTGCCTTCGATCTTATGATCCAAAATCCTGATCGCCGTAAGAATAATCCTAATATCCTTCGCAAAGGCGATGACCTGGTCATTTTTGATCACGAGATGGCGTTCTCTTTCCTCTACGCGATAGGCCAGGCGCAATACCCATGGGATAACCCGGGAGTGGGTTTTCTGAGGGACCACGTTTTCTTCGGAGGTCTCAAGGGCAGAGGATTGTCTTGGGAACGCTTGCAGGGCGCATTAGAGGCTATTGACGACCGGAGACTGAGGATGTATACAGAAGCCGTCCCGGTAAGTTGGCGAGAAGAAGGCAAAGATGCTACCATGCAGATATTGAAGTATATTGACAAAGTGCGAAATAGCAGCAATCTTTTGTTTCAAAAGATACGGGAGGTACTGATATGAAGACATCGTATTCATTTGTTGTGCTCCGTTATGTTCATGACATTGTGTCGGGTGAATTCATCAATGTCGGTGTGGCGCTCTATGCGCCAGCGGTCAGGTACGTTGGTGCACAGTGCAATACGCGGTACGGCCGGCTGAGCAAGATGTTTCTTGACGTAGACGGCGAGTACTTTCGAGGGCTCATGCGGCATATCGAAACGCGTTTTGATGAAATGAGCGATAAATTCCACAAAGAACTGCCGTTTGATGCCGCTCCTGCCAACATAATTGAGATTGCCAGAAAAGTGTTACCTCCTGACGATAGCGCTCTCCAATGGTCAGAGGCGGGAGGCGGCTACACGGAGAATCCGGCAAAGACGCTAGAAGAACTCTATGTAAGGATAGTCGAGCGGTATGAAGAACGGCAACAACGTCCCAGGCGGGAAGATGATGACGTCTGGAAGGTGTTCAAGAAGGAATTGGAAATGCGACATGTGCTTGCGCATTTGCACCCCAAGAAGATCATCACGCGGGATTATGAATATGAATTTGAGCATTCTTGGAAGAATCAAAACTGGCATGTGTACGAACCGTTGTCCTTCGACTTGTTGGAAGCCGATAGTATTCTCGACAAGGCCAATCGGTGGCTAGGTCGTATCGTTACACTTCAGGATTCTCCTGACAAGTTTAAACTTTACTTTTTGCTGGGAGAACCCTCACTGGATAGCTTGCAACCGGTGTTCACAAAGGCAGAGAATATCCTGAATAAAATGCCTGTCGAGAAAGAGTTGATTCCAGAACGTGAGGCAAAGCAATTTTCAGAGACGTTGGCAAGGGAGATCGCGACACACGAAAAACAAGAATGAAAACCATCAAGGATATGCCGGAGCACAACCGCCCCCGTGAGAAGTTGCGGGAGAAGGGCGCTTCCGCCCTTACGGATGAGGAACTTGTTGCTGCGATTCTTGGTATGGGAACTGCGGGCGTTGATGTCCGCACGATTGCCCGGCAGGTGGCCGCTCTGATCCGCGAGCACAAGGACGGATTGACGCTCGATCACTTGCAGGTTGTTCCCGGCGTGGGGCTCGCCAAGGCCGGTCAAATCCTTTCGGCCTTTGAACTTGCCCGCCGCCACTTGCTTAAAGAGACGGTCAGGATTACCGTCGCCCAAGATGTCTTGCCCTTGGTGGCCGACATTGCCGGGAAACAGCAGGAGCACTTCGTCTGCATCTCGCTTAACGGCGCAAACGAGGTTATTGAAAAGCGCGTGGTTACGATTGGCCTTCTCGATAAGAGTCCGGTTCATCCTCGGGAGGTATTTGCGGATGTTATTGCCGACCGCGCAGCGGCCGTAATTTTTGCCCACAACCATCCATCCGGCGAATTACTACCGAGCGAAGCTGATCTGCGCATACACGAACAATTGACCGAGGCCGGAAAGATTCTCGGGCTCCGCGTTCTGGATCACGTGATAGTCACAAGGAAAGGCCACTACAGTTTTCAGGAAGCCGGTTTAATTCGATGAAGACACATGCTAAACAAAAGACAAGTCCTATTAATCCTCCAGGGTCTTCATCATGGATCTCCTGATAGACAGGTTTTTAAACTATATCCGCATAGAGAAGGGACTTGCTGATAACAGCATAAACGCCTATGCAAAAGATATCAGGGGTTTTGCAGAATATCTTGAGAATAAAGATGTTTCTGCGGATGGGGCATCAAAGGGTGAGGTGATAGGTTTTATGTCAGAGATGATGGGCAGAGGCCTATCTCCCAGATCCATAAACAGGGCGCTCTCTGTTGTAAGGAGGTTTTATAATTTCCTGATCTTAGATGGGATTATCAAAAGAGATCCTACCCTGGATATACAATCTCCCAAGACATGGTTTACCCTCCCAAAGACCCTGACCTCCGGTGAGGTGGATACCCTCCTCAATCTACCAAAAGGGGATGATCCCGCAGGCATCCGGAATGATGCGATGCTTGAACTCCTGTATGCCACAGGGCTTCGGGTGTCGGAGCTTGTTTCACTGAAGAGTGAGGATGTAAACCTTGAGCTAGGCTACCTTATTACCAAGGGAAAGGGGAATAAGGAGAGGATCGTTCCTGTCGGTGAGGTTGCCCTGGCGAAGACGAGGAATTATCTCATAAACAGCAGGGGCGCCATATTAAAGGGGAGGGTATCCAAGTATCTCTTTATCCATAGAGGCGGTAAGGGGCTCACGAGACAGGGATTCTGGAAGATTATCAAGAGATATGCCCTGCTTGCAGGGATAACAAAAGATGTCTCCCCCCATACATTAAGACACTCCTTTGCCACTCACCTCCTTGAGAGGGGGGCGGATTTACGGTCTGTCCAGATGCTCCTGGGTCATTCTGATATTTCGACTACCCAGATATATACCCATCTGGAGCGCGAGAGGTTAAAGAAGGTACACCGGCAATACCATCCCAGGGGATAATCACAGGGTGATGATTTACAAAAATAACACTTTAGTATAAAATGCCTTATAATTAAGGCGTCCGTTAATGTGCTTCGGGAAATTAAGGAAAAAATGGATGGAGAATCACTAGATATTAAGCAGGCCAAGCTGCAAAGGCTGAAAGGGCTTTTCCCCGAACTCTTTACCGAGAATCAGGTGGATTGGGAAAAGCTTAAAGCCGCTTTTGGTGATGATATCAACTTTGCAAATGAACCTCAAAAGGTTATTACCCTCGATAGTCTGTTCACCGGCAACGACCAGCTTAAAACCAATACAGTCCTGCAAATGCGGGATGCGGGGGTGGATTTTAAGACGATATGAGCCGTGGTATTAATATGAAATTTATTGAATCCGAAACATTGGAACTTAAAAAATCTACTTCTGAGATTAAAGAGGCGATCATATCAATAGCGGCAACCCTCAATAAACATCAACATGGAGAATTGTTTTTTGGAATTAAAAACAGCGGTATTGTTACCGGTCAGAACATAACAGAAAAAACAATCCGTGATGTATCAAAATCCATTGCAGACCATATTGAACCCAAAATATATCCTCATATAAACCGAATCGAAATAGACGGCAAAACATGTATCAGAGTCCGGTTTAAAGGTAACGATATTCCCTATTTTGCTTATGGCAGGGCATATATACGAGTGGCGGATGAAGACCGTCAATTAAGTGCTAAAGAACTCGAAGTGCTGATTCTCGGAAAGAATAAGGATAAATTAAGATGGGATACCGAAATCTGCAAAGAAGCAAAGATCGCAGACATAAGCGCAAAGAAAGTTAAATCTTTTTTGAAAGGCTCAGGGTTGAAATATGACACTGTACGCAATGCACTCGAAAAATTAAAGCTCACATCTGACAATAAGATCCTCAATACAGCCGTAATCCTGTTTGCCAAAAAACCGCAGGTGTTTTTCCCTAATGCCAGGCTTAGATGCGCTGTCTTCGGCACAACAGACACAACATACACCATTGATATGCAGGATTTTGAAGGCGACCTCTTCTACCTGATAGAAAAATCCGAAGGATACATCTTGAAAAATATTCATATCGGCATGAAGTTGGAAGGGTTAAGAAGGATAGATGTGCCTGAGATTGATAAGGCGGCTTTCAGGGAATCTATAATCAATGCCTTCTGTCACAGGGATTACCGTGAGTTTGATTCTGTTAATATCGCTGTTTTCAAAGACCGCATTGAAATAAGAAGTCCGGGACTGCTTTATGGCGGATTGACCATAGAAACCATCAGGACAAAGATGGTCTCAGAAAGAAGAAATGAGTTGATTGCGGAGATGTTTCATCGTGTTCATTTTATAGAGAAATGGGGGCGAGGAATTAAACTAATACTTTCAAAAGAACCGAATGCCGAATTCAGCGAGGTAGGGACAAAGTTTATTACTACTTTTAAGCGGAAAAGTTATTATGAAGACAAAAAGGTCGTAGAAGGGTCGGAGAAAAGGTTGGTAGAAAATCTTACCCAGAAAACTACCCAGAAAACTACCCAGAAAATCATAGAAGCTATCACTAAGAAATCAGATATTACTCAAAAAGAACTTGCATCGGTCATAGGGATAACCGAAGACGGCGTAAAATACCATATAACCATACTTAGAAAAAAAGGCCTTCTCAAACGCATCGGTCCGGACAAGGGTGGCTATTGGGAAGTGGTGAAGAAATGAAAGGCATTAAAATGGTGCCAGGGGATAAGCATCTCCTAAACTGGAATTGGAAGAAAAAGATGCAAAGGGATTGATCGGTGAAACGGAAGAGGAATGAGGTTGGGAAGTAAAGAGGCGGAAAGAAAAGCAAGCCCAATAATGCATTGTAAATGCGGGATGCAGAGGTAGATTTTAAGACGGTGCAAGGAGAAGAAATGAGAAAATCTCGAGTATTTATCAGTTGTGGACAGAAAGAACCGAGAGAGCGTAACATCGGTCTCTCGGTTGATCGATTCTTTAAAGAGAGAGGCTTTGAGACCTATTTTGCAGAAAGAGTGCATTCACCAGAGGCATTAACAGAACATATTTTTTCATTTCTTAAGGAATCTGAGTATTTCGTTTTTATCGACTTCAGACGAGATAAGATTTCCGATAATGAATATCGGGGCTCTATATTCGTAAATCAGGAGATTGGTATTTCTACTTTCTTAAAAATCCATGGATTAGGATTTTATGAGAAGGGTATAAAGCGCGAAGGGATTCTTACTTATCAAATTTATAACGCTTTCCCATTTGAGGATGGTACTGAAATAATTGCTCGCCTTAAAGAAGAAACAAAAATTTGGGATCCAGATTCAGTAAATGAATTATCTCTTATTTATAACCCAAGTACTGATTCGAAAAATATAGCATTAGATAATCACCCAAACGAGCCTCTTACAGATTGGTGGCATATTGAAGTAAGAAATCGAAATAGATCAAAACATGCTTTCTCATGTGCTGCATATTTGTCATCAATTACAAATAATGATACAAACTTTTCTTATGAGTTACCCACACTTGAGCTAATATGGTCTGGACTTGATGATTTTAATGTAAATATAATGGCAAATGGCATGAGAGAACTAGATGCCTTTTTTATAATGCATGGGAAAAACAAGATCATATTTCACCACAGAGAAGTGACAACAGGACTTCCACGTTTCAATTTGCCAATTCTCGATAATGGTTCATATATGTTGGTTTATACCATTATCTCGCAGAATTTTAGTATTGCAGAAAGAAAATTCATTTTAAACCATAAAGGTAATCATAAAGATATTGAGTTTATTCCACAATAGATTTGCCAGCGGGATCGGGAAATCCCACTACACCCTCTTTTTTCAGAGATGGAGTTTTAATATTAATTCCTCCATTCAGAAGGAGGATCTAGCAATTTCCTTCTATAAAAAGGGATTCATAATATACCCCCTTTATGCAAATGGGGTTGTGGGGGATTTATATTAAATGAAACTCCATTTTGACAGCAACCAGGAATATCAGATAGAGGCCATCAGGGCCGTTACGGATATTTTTGAAGGGCAGCCTTTGAGCAATGGTGATTTTGAATTTTCATTGAATGCTGCTGGCTCATTGCTTTCTGAGAATGGCGTTGGGAACAGGTTGACACTGATTGAAGAGCAGGTTTGGGAGAATGTAAAGAGGATTCAGGGGCGAAATGAAGTAAAAAATGGGAATACGGAATTGCAGGGGATGAATTTCTCTGTAGAGATGGAGACGGGTACAGGCAAGACCTATGTCTATCTGCGCACCATATATGAATTAAATGAGCTCTATGGATTCAAAAAGTTTGTGATTGTAGTTCCATCAATTGCCATCCGTGAAGGGGTCTTGAAAAACCTGCAAATCACCCACGAACATTTTCAGAACCTTTATGACAAGGTGCAGATCAATTACGATGTTTATGACAGCAAGAAGGTCTCAAACCTAAGAGGCTTTGCTGCCAACAATTCCATCCAGATTCTGGTTATAAACATTGATGCATTTGCCAAAGATGAGAACATCATTAATAAGCCGAACGACAAGCTCACCGGCAAAAGGCCCATTGAATTCCTCCAAAGCGCCAACCCGATTGTAATCGTGGATTGCGAGAACAGCGAGAACATAGAGTTCTTTTTCAAGCTCCCTTTTTGGTTCAAGATAAATACCCCCATAGGCACCTATAACCCCGATTGGGCAATTGTTTTCAAGGGGGAAAAGAAGGTCTATTTCGTGGCGGAGACAAAAGAAAAAGGTCAGGAATTAAGAGGTAGTGAAAAAATAAAAATAAAATGTGGAACAGAGCACTTCAAACAGTTTTCGGATATAAGGTTTAAAGGGCCGATTTCATCAGTTTCTGAATTGAGCAGGTAATAACTCCTAATTGGTGTTTCATTATATGGAGATTGTGGTTGTGATCCCCGCTCCAGATCCTCTTGTGATAAAATAATCGTATGAAGGTCATAATAACCCACGTCAATGCCGATTTTGACGGCCTTGCCTCGATGGTGGCTGCAAGCAAGATATATCCCGGCGCCAGGATGATATTCCCCGGATCAATGGAAAAGAGCATGAGGGATTTTTCTTCTGCCTACCATCTGGTTTTCGACAGGATAAAGGATATCGACCTTGATGCTGTGGACACCCTTATACTGGTCGACACTAAAAACCCCAGGAGGATAGGGAGGTTTTCCGAGATAGTAAAGAAGGATGGCCTTAAGATGCATATCTATGATCACCACCCCCCGTCTGACAGTGAACTCCATGGTGAGGTTGAGGTGCTGGATGATATAGGGGCGACTACGACTTTGCTGGTTGAGATCCTGAAAAAGAAGAGGATCCCCATTACTCCCTTTGAGGCGACCATCCTCGCCCTTGGTATCTATGAAGAGACAGGTTCTCTCACATTTCCTTCTACTAAAGACAGGGATCTATTGGCCGCAAGTTATCTTTTAAAGAAGGGCGCTGACTTAAATGTTGTTTCCAGTTATATAACAAGGGATCTCTCTCCGGATGAGATCTCTCTCCTGGACGAACTCCTGCACTCGGCAAGGGATTATTATGTAGAAGGGGTTAAGGTGGCTGTTGCTACTGCGAGTTGCAGCAAATTTATCGGTGAGATGGCCGGCGTTGTCCATAAGCTAAGGGACATGGAAAATATAGATGTCCTCTTTGCCATTGTAAATATGGCCGACACCGTTCAGATGGTTGCGAGGAGCAGGAGGGAGGAGATTGATGTCGGCGAGATTGCATCTGAGTTTGGCGGGGGCGGCCACAGAAACGCCGCATCGGCAAGCATAAAAGACCTGACCATGATACAGGTAGAAGAGAGACTTCTTGAGATATTGAAAGAGAAGGTCAGGCATAAAGTGGTTGCCAGGGAGATAATGACCTCTCCCCTTAAGACAATAGAAGCGGATAAGGTTGTCACTGATGCGGAGGGGTTAATGACCAGGTACGGGGTCAATGTGCTGCCCGTATTGGACAATGACAGGTTCCTTGGTCTGATGACGAGGGAGGTGATCCAGAAATCGATCTTCCACGGCTTAAGTTCCGCAAAGGTAAGGGAACTTCTGCAGTCTGATGTATATGAAGCGGCCCCTGATACCCCATTTAGAGAGATAGAGTCGAAGATGATTGAGCTCAACCAGAGGTTTGTCCCTGTTGTCGAAAAAGGGAGGATCATCGGCGGTATCACCAGGACTGACCTTTTGAGGACACTCCATGATGATATAGTCATGAAGCCGAGTCTGATCGATGAAGAGGGAGACTATCATTATACATATAGCAGAAATTTCAGATCTGTCTTAAGTGAAAAGCTCCCGGAGCATATAGATGAGATGCTGAGAGGTCTCGGATCTGTGGCAGACGAGATGGATGTATCGGCCTATGTAGTAGGCGGTTTTGTGAGGGACCTCCTGATGGGCCAGACAAACCTTGATCTTGATATTGTAATAGAAGGTGACGGGATAGCCTTTGCAAATACATTTGCCCAAAGGCACTCTGCAAGGATAAAAAGCCACCATAGATTCGGGACTGCCGTAATTGTCTTTCAGGACGGATTTAAACTTGATGTGGCAACTGCCAGGATGGAATATTATGAGTATCCCACTGCCCTCCCGACAGTTGAGAGGGCTTCTATAAAAAAAGACCTCTACAGGCGTGATTTTACGATTAATACCCTTGCTATTAAACTTAATAAGAGAAACTATGGAAACCTGACAGACTTCTTTGGTGGACAGAGGGATATAAAGGATAAGACTATAAAGGTCCTTCATAATCTGAGTTTTATCGAGGATCCGACAAGGGTGTTCAGGGCCATAAGATTTGAGCAGAGATTCAATTTCAGTATCGGGAAATATACCCAGAACCTGATCAAGAGCGCAGTTAAGATGGAGCTATTCCACAGGCTTTCAGGCCACAGGCTCTTTGACGAGTTGGTATTGATCTTTTCAGAGACTGACCCCATAAAGGCCGTAAGGAGGATGAATGAGTTTGACCTGCTTAAATTTATTCATCCCAGAATAAGGTTGACACCCTATATTGAGACCCTCTTTTCAAATATGAATGATGTCATTGCCTGGTATAAACTACTCTATCTTGATAAGCCGGTTATAAACTGGCAGGTCTATTTTATGGGCCTTCTGGATGAGCTGGGAAAGGAATATATTGTTGAGGTATGCCGGAGATTTACAATACCCGGCCAATTTGAAGAGAAGATCATCTATGGGAGGGATGAGATAAAGCGGCTATCAACCAAGCTGTACAGACAGAAGAATATCAGGCCCAGCGAGATCTACCATCTCTTAAAACCAGTCTCCATTGAGTTGCTTCTTCTGATGATGGCAAAGGCCAAAGATGACAGGGTGAAGAAGGCTATCTCGCTGTATCTAACAAATCTCCAGGGCATAAAGACATCTATTACAGGAAGTGATCTGAAGAGGATCGGGCTTGCCCCTGGTCCTCTCTTCAAGGAGATCATGGAGAAGATCCTTGATGCAAGGCTTGACGGGGAAGTGAGGAGCAGGGAGGAGGAGCTTTCCCTTGCTAAGGTTTATAAATCTTAAGGGATAATATAAGGGGTTATATATATGAAGCTGAAAAAAATGGGAAATACCGGCCTCTTTGTTTCAGAGTTTTGCCTGGGGACTATGACCTTCGGGAAAAACCAGTGGGGCCTGGGAGGTCTTTCTGAGAAAGAAGCAGCATCCATTGTTAACCAGGCTATCGATGCAGGTATTAATTTTTTTGATACTGCTGATATTTATAGCTTCGGTGAATCGGAGGAGATCCTGGGGAAGATCCTTGAAGGGAGGCGGCACAAGTTTATCATTGCCACAAAGGTCAGGGGAAAGATGAGCGATGAGCCTAATGATGTTGGTCTCTCCCGGCATCATATCCTGACTTCAATAGATAGAAGCCTGAAGCGCCTTCGTACTGATTATATTGACCTTTACCAGGTGCACAGCCCGGATCCATTCACGCCTATCGAAGAGACACTAAGAGCCCTTGATGACCTTGTGAGATCAGGGAAGGTGAGATATATAGGGTGCTCCAATTTTGCCGCCTGGAAACTGGCGGAAAGCCTCGCTGTTTCAGAAAAAACAGGGATTGCCCGGTTTGAGACTGCGCAGGTCTATTATAGTCTTGCCGGGAGGGACATTGAAAACGAGATTGTCCCCTTATGTGAATATAAAAAGGTAGGGATCCTTACATGGAGCCCTTTGGCAGGGGGATATCTGAGCGGGAAGTACAGAAAAGGAATTCAGGGGAGGAGGACAGCCTCTCTGGATGGAGGTTTCCCGCCTGTTGATACAGCCCATGGGGACAAGGTTCTTGACCTGCTGGCAGAAATTGCCAAAAAAAGAGGAATAGGCGAGGCGGCTGTTGCCCTTGCCTGGCTAATTGCCAGGCCTTATGTCACCAGTGTGATCCTGGGTGCGAAAGACACAAGGCAGCTCTCAGAAAACTTAAAGGCTGCCGCCTTCAATCTCACCGATGATGAGATCAGGCGCCTTGACGAAGTAAGCGCGCGACCCCTGCCATATCCACAGTGGATGGTAATGTAGGTGAAGAGGATGGGGTATTAATCTTTTTTTAAATAGCCTTCCTATATCCTCTTCCCTACCCACCGGCATACCTTATTTAAGATGCACTCAGGACACTTTGGGTTCTTGGCAGTGCATGTATATCTTCCGTGGAGAAGAAGCTGGTGGGAGGCAGAAGTCCATCGCTTCTTATCGATCATCTCCATCAATTTGAACTCTATCTTTTCGGGGTTATCAGAATCGACAAGGTCAAGCCTCTGGGATACCCTCTTTACATGGGTATCAACCACAATGGCAGGCTGTCCAAAGCAGTTGCCAAGGATCACATTGGCAGTCTTTCTTCCGACGCCAGGGAGGGTTGTCAGGTCTTCCATGTTGTCCGGGACCTTACCGCCGAATCTTTCGCATAGGGCCTTTCCCATCTCCTTTAGCGCCCTGGCCTTGTTCTTGTAGAATCCTGTGGGCCTCACATCCTCCTCAAGTTCTGTCGGCTCTGCTTTAGCATAATCAGAGGCGCTTTTATATTCTTTAAAGAGTTTTTCTGTAACCTTATTCACCCGCTCGTCTGTACATTGGGCAGAGAGGATAGTAGCCACCAGGAGTTCCAGGGGATTAGTATATCTTAGTTCAGTCCTGGCGTCTGGAATTGTTTTGTCGAGCAGCGCAAATATCTCTTTGACCCGCTTTTCCATAAGTATCCATCCTAAGTTGAGACGAGGGGAGGCAGCTTCAAATTTTTATGATCGAAAGGTTACGAGAAAGATTTCAAGGTGTCGCATAAAAATTTTCACCCGCCCCCCTCGTCTAGCCAATAATTGTTTCGCCTAATTGATTTAGGTTTAAAATCTGCCGGAAATAACCTTTCCACAAAATTTACAGGCCCCATCCTTGATATGATATTCAGAGATACAGAAACCATCCCTCTTGATTATCATCATCTTGCAGCCAGGGCAGTAAGTATCCTCGCCTGGATGACCAGAGACATTCCCTATATAGACAAAATTAAGACCTTCCTTGGTCCCGATCTCCCTTGCCCTCTCCAAGGTTTCTATAGGTGTTGGAGGTATATGGGAGAGGTCAAGATATGGATGAAATCTGGTTACATGCCATGGGACATCCGGCCCAAGACTTCCTGCTATCCATGATGCGATGGATTGCAGCATCTGATCCGAGTCATTGATCGTGGGAGTAACATTTGTAATCACCTCAACATGCATCCCCCATGTTTTCTTTGCCCTGATGACTACATCCAATATCCCTTCAAACCTTGATAGCCCTGTAATCTTTTTGTATGACTCCCTTGAGAATCCCTTGATATCAACCCTGAAGGCGTCGAGGTATGGCCCTATGGTATCCAGGGCCTCAATAGTCATATAGCCATTTGTAACATATACTGTATAAAGGCCCTTCTCCTTGGCAAGCCTTGCCCCATCGAGTGTATACTCAAACCATATGGAGGGCTCATTGTATGTCCAGGATATACCTTTACAGCCGGATTCCTCTATAAGCCTGACTGACTCTTCAGGCGTCACGTCTGTCATAATCTCCTGGTCCAGATCTACATCAGACTGGGATATCTGCCAGTTCTGGCAGCCGGGGCAATGAAAACTGCAGCCGAGGGTTCCGAGGGAAAGACAATATGTCCCTGGATAAAAATGATAGAGGGGTTTCTTCTCTATAGGGTCTGCATGGATTGATGAGACCTTGTTGTAAATAAGCGTATAGAAAATACCATCCTTGTTTAGCCTGGTCCTGCATGCGCCCCGTTTTCCATCGGATACGATACAGCCT
>CAZYNY010000034.1:14723-28060 GCA_964648095.1 uncultured Nitrospirota bacterium
TGTTATATAATAAGGCTTCCTTCATCAGACCTTCCTGAAAAATATAGTTTTATTTTATCAAGTAGGTAAGGCCGGGTCAATTTGATATATTTGATGCAAGAATACCCCTATTTCTTATCATCGAAAGCCTTTACTAATGTCCTTCATTATTATCAATTGGTTCTCTTCTAAAGGTATCTACCACGACTTTGTAATCAGCAACATATTTCTTCTTATCTCGATTATACCTTCTCTCGCCTACTATTTTGTAAGTCCCGATGACCTTTCCAGCGCTAGGACAACATGTAGGATCACCCCGGTTCCAAATGTAGAACTTAAATTCTAATTTGTCGTCAGTGAATATATTAGACTCAGTCTGTGCGATTTCTCCTTTATTTAATCTATCCGATTCCGTATACCACTCATATGCACGCTCAAAGATAATTTCTTGCAATGTGTAATCAGGCAAGATAGATAATAAGATCGCTTGATTGTACCCAGCCGACCCACCTGTATCAAGAATAATATAAAGAAAGATCTCTTCCTTATATCTAAAACTGGATGCCGGGTGGGTGAAACCCCCGATCCAGCATCGGCTTCCATAACCTTCAATATCTTAAACTTATCCTTGACTCTTAACCAGATTACTAATCTATCAGGCTTTTCCTCATAAGGTCTCCACCGCGTATGTCTTGTAATAAGCAGCTCATCCTGGTTCCATCCCTTAACAGAGACCTTCCATCTCAACTCATTGTCTGGCTTGCTTGCAAGCATCTCCTCCTTAGTATATAAGCGTTGTTTTTCTTGTTCCGAGCGCCTGGCTCGCAGATCTTCTTCTTTCCTGTAGTGATTCACAGCCTTTATGGCCTCACGAGTTCCTATCCCTTCGAGTGCATTGGCAACCCTGCTGCGAACAATACTTTCACTTTCCTTTAATGCTTTGACAAGAAAGGGAACAGCCTCCTCGGCCCAAAGGCTTATTTTCCCTAAAGCTTCAGCTGCAAGAAGACGGGAGGTATTATATGGATCATTATCCAGAAAAATACGGATTAAAGAGGGGACAGCTTTTTTGTATGCGGGATCTGGCCTCTCTATTTTACTCAGTGTGTAGATAGCTACATGTCTAACTACCTGATCCTTACCCTCTAGGGCTTGAACTAATACCGATATAGCCTCTTCAATCCCAGGATCAATCTTTACTAGAACCCTTGCAGCACTAAAACGAGCCTCTTTGTCGCCTGTTTTCAATATCTCGATGAGCTTTGGGATATCGTCCTTGGCTACACGACCGATTGCGAATAATGCAGTAGAGGCAGATTGCCTCACATCTCTATCCTGATCCTTCAGGGCCTCAATAAGGGCAGGAATGGCCTCGATGGCTTCAGCACCAATATTTGTTAAGGCGAATGCAGCACCGCTCCTTACTCTTGCATCTTCATCTTTTAAAGCCTGAATGAGGGCAGGGACACTTGTTGCGCCAATCTTTCCTAATACATTCGGAATTGTATATCGCATATCTTTGTTATTCAATAGCTTAATAAGAGTAGGTACAGCCTCCCTTGCTTCTGAACCTATTTTTCCTAGGGTATCAGCAGCGTAAGAGCGTATCTCGTTATCTTTAAGCGCTTGGATAAGAACCGGTACAGCTTCTTTAGCCTCAGGCCCAAGCCTGCCTAACGCCTCGATTGCACGTTTTCTAAAAGTAGTATTTTCGTCTTTCAATATTTTTATAATATCAGGGACTGGGACTGCCTGCGAACCTATCCTGGCTAGTGCATCAAAGGCCCCCAGTCGGATATACTTATAGTCGCTCTTTACTGCCTCTATTAAACTAGGAATAAGCTCCTTCTTTGAATCGATATCTAGCACACTTAATTCCTTAAGTGCAGATTCACGGGTTTCCTGGTCAATAGAAAATAATCCCTGATCCAACTTTGGAGATTCGGAAATTGCATAATCCATTATTAAAATTACAAAGATGATACAAGTAAAAAGAAAATTTATAAATAAAAAGTTATATTTAATTTTCCACATACATAAAGTATAGCCCAGATTTGATTTTTGGCAAACCCTCCCCCCCCAGATAATTTTTTAGGAATTATAAATGATCTGGCATCAAATTACAGATATTTCTAGCTAATAGGTTCATACTATTTTACAACCACCTAAAAAATGGTAATATAAATAATAAGATTTTTTGATAGCTTATGATGTCGCATTCTTCATACCGTTGTTTTAGATTTATCCTTTCTCTAGTAAAAACTACGGGTTTCTTTATGGCCCTATTAACCATCCATCCCCTCTATGCAGAAGAGAATGACGCAGTATCATCCCATATTCATTTTTTAACAGCCGGACCCAATGAAGGACGAGATAAGTACCTTCGCATAGCTATTCTGAAATATGATGAGATCTATGCCCTCCGAATTGATGAAATAAAACGTGATATACTTAATGACAAAAATGAAAAGAGAGCGGCGTCCTATTTTTTAGAAGGCAATAGCCTGGTGAACGGTGCTATCCATGAATTTCAATTCGTGAAATGGTTATCGTGGAATGAGTTTGAAATTCAGGCGAATAGCTATCATCGCCGAATACAATATGAGGCCGGGAAGGGCTTCAGACAATATAATGATGCATATTCTATAAAGCCGGGATATATCCCCTTGCCAATACCAAAGCTCCAATACGAACATACTAAGGAGCAATTTATAGATGAGATGGGAGTTCGGGTGGTAGCGGTTTGCGAAGGGGAAGGTTGTAGATCAGAGGGCCGTTATGTCGCCATCAAGGCGGTACCGGTATATTCTTCTCCTGATACAACTTCAAAGATCGGAAGCAGGTTGATTCCTGGCGAACTACTTGTAGGAAAGGAGCAGGTTCATGCTATCACCGGTATTGCGAAGATCATCGGTAAACCTCCTAAATATATCAAGCATGATAAAGACATCCCTGATATGGATTTTACTAAACCATTTGAGATTCTTTATTATCAGGGGGAAGGGTGGACATCGGTAAACCAAGGCAACCATTCTTATTCTATTGATATGATGCCCGATAAGTGTGGATCAGGGCGGAAGATAGACAGTTGCTTGGAGGAGATTCGAAAACGCAGGAGCTGGGTATGGGTATCCATCACAGGGCGAGATAGAAAGATTGAAGGCTGGGTGCTCCACGAAGGTGGGCCTTTAATTTCCATCGAATCTTGCAATCTTTGTTAGAGCTTGGTTCTCGGATATGAGAACTTCATAGAAAATGTCAAATAACCTTTGGAAAATAATTATACTTGTGGCAGTAGTTGCAGTAGGCCCAACAGTTACTGCGGCGAATGAACCTTTCCCGAAGCGCACTTTTTCAGATTGGTGTAAGGATTCAAGCGCTCCAGAAGAAGTCAAATACACTGTAAAGGTCGTATTGACCCACATTGGGACTGATGATTGTTCTCAGGCCCAAGAGCACCTCAAGGATTTTAAACGGCTCGACCTGTCAAACGTCGCCATACTAAGCGAGTTTGGTTTAGATGACGTCATTGGTTCCCCCGAACCAATATACAATGCATATAAGATGATTGCAGAAAGGCAGATCCAAAACCTGGATCCCCTTTCTTCATTGTATAATCTTGAAAAACTTTATCTCGGTGGTAATCAAGTGACCGACATTAATCCTTTGTCTGATCTCATAAATCTGGAAGAACTGGATCTGATTGATAGTAATGTGTCCAACCTTTCTCCTCTAGTAGGGCTGACAAAGCTTCGTGTCTTAAAAGTCGGGACCCTTTTTGTAAAAGATTTTTCACCAATATTCAATTTGACCAAACTCGAAGAGCTCGACATTGCGGGTGGTCGCATGAATAACCTCTCATGGATTGGCCAATTTAAACATTTAAAAGAATTAAGCCTGCGATCTCTTAAAATCAAGGATATCAACCCTCTTTCCCAACTGAAAAACCTGGAATCGCTTAATTTGTATGACAATGAAATCGCAGATGTTAGACCGATCTCTCACCTGCCTAACCTCCGTTATCTTATGCTAAACAACAATAAGATCTCCGATGTCTCCCAGTTTATGGAATTTAAGAGGCTTGAGATTCTCTGGTTAGAAAACAATCAAATTAAAGAGGCATCAATCTTGTCGAAAAGTAAAACACTTAACTTCGTAGTTCTAGATGGTAATCCAATAAAGGAGAAAGTTTGCGCCTACAAGCCGTTTACATATACAGGCTTGCACAGGATCTGCAATTGATTTTAATCGAAATGAGACAAAGAACATCCACAGATGATACGGAAGGTGCCTTTTTGATGCATTAAAGAAGTGAAATCATAAAGAATTGGGGGGCAAGCCTAAAAAATACTTGCAAATATACTAAAAAGATGTCCTAATTGCAGATAGCAGAGTGCTTGAGCTTGCCATCGAAGGCTTTACCATTTTAAATTACTCAATTCGTTATCTAAAATATTATTATTAAAATTGGGTAATCATAAATAGACGAACCTTGCGATATAATCTGCCCTTCGTAAAGGCTCAGGTATCCTATATTTGCTGGTGCAACCTAGTACTATCTCGATAGAGCTTTTTAAATCAATCTTATGGCCTGGTGAGATAAATAAAGGTCTTACATTATCTTTAGTCCTCAATACCGCACCGATGGTCTTACCATTATATCTTAAGGGAGACCAGTCTCCCTTTTTAGGCCGCGGTTCTTTATATTCTCCGACCAGCCTTGACTTTGCGCATCCTATGGTTGGTATATCAAGGAGGGCACCGATATGCGTTGCAATTCCCATCCCCTTTGGGTGTGCAATCCCCTGACCGTCAAATAGGATCAGATCCGGTTTTGTCTTTAATCCCTTTATCGCCTCAATTATTGCCTCACCCTCCCTGAAGGACAAGAAACCTGGTATGTATGGAAAAGAGGCCTTTGTGATAGCAAATGAATCTTCGATAAGAATCATCTCAGGATATTTATAAAGGGCTGCCACTCCAATCACCTTGTCCTCATCCTTAAAGAATGCTGCATCTACACCTGCTATGAAATTAGGAACTTTCTTTAAAGGGATGATCTTTACCTTCTTCCTTAGGGTCTCTTGGATCTTTCGCGCCTCTTTTATGTCTTTCGGCAGTTTCATGAATTGAAGAGAACTACATATTCCCCAACCAGGCCACATGACTCTCCAACGGGGTATTTTTTAGCAGACCCGTAAGTTTTTTGTCGGCAGTAATCAGTTTTGATCCATATATCTGTGCGATCGCCATATAAAGGGCGTCATAGACTGTTATTTTATAATCTAGCCCAAGCTCAACTGCCAACTGGAGGAGGGGTTTTGAGGGTTCTATCCTGATGGGAATAGATAATATGCCTTCTAATATCTCATTTACCTCAGAGAGAATTAATTCTTTCGACCTGTGCTTTTTCCAGAGTATATTGCCTGTTTCAGGATATATAAGGTCCGGGGCAATCAGTAATATCTCCCCATCTTCAACTTTGTCGAACAGTTCTTCTGCCCTATCAAAGAATATTTCAGGTACATAGAACTTGATAAGAACGCTTGCATCGATAACAGCCTTCAACGGGAACGATCCTCCCTCTGAAGTTTTGCGCTGTCAGAAAACTCTATTTCCTTCCCTTTTAGCCTCATTCTGATTTCAGTTGCCTTCTTGGAGATGTCTGCTACAGGATTTTTTGCAAGATTCTCAAGTACTTCCTTGATCTCTTGCTGGAGCGACCTGTTGTGCCGGTTTGCCATAGCCTTAAGCCTCTTAAGCGTCTTTTCAGAGACATCTCTTATAAGTATATCAGACATATTGAATCACCTCCTTGCTATCATTATGATAGCATAAAGACTGTGCGTCTACAACCAGCCCCCAATCCTTTCTTGGATTCATGGAGAGAGGATAAAGGAGAGATGGTTGTTTTATGAACTTGATGAACCAGGAAACTCCCGGAAAAGAGGTCTTGACACTTTCTTTCGTTTCGATTACTGTTTTGGATGATGCGATCGGTATTTATGAACAAATATAATTGGATCAGATCCCTTATCGGGACATTTCTCGTCATCTATATCCTCCTCTTTTCCGGCTTTGCCCTCTACCATGCCTATTCAGAAGATGAATTGATCGATTCCCATGGTTGTGCCATAGGCATCTATATCCAGCATGGAGATGTTGTTGTGGTGGTTTTGATCGCATCGACCATCTTTTGGATCAGCCTTACCCGGATTTGTTCCAAAGATTATTTCCCAGACCTATATCCTTACTTACAGATTACGACCAGGGGCCCTCCTGCCCTCTCTCTTCTATAAACTTTTTTTCAAATTAATATTACAGGACTTCTTTTTTAGGAGTGAGCGATGTGGATTATTATTGTGGTATATCTTATATTTGGAATATTGTCTCCCCTCTTCGCGCAGGAGACGCCTCAGGCTCGAACTAGATCTCTGGGATTTCAGACCTTGAATCCTGAAATCTCTTTGGATGGATTATTTTCTGCAGGTATCTTTTCAGAGTCTGAGAATCTTCAATTCGGCGCCCATGATCCGAATGACAGGGGATTTACATTTCAAAACCTGGAATTGACCATGGCCGGGAATGTCGACCCATATTTCAGGGCAGAGTCGCATCTGGTATTCGGGTTTGAAGGGGGAGAATCGGTTGTTGAGATCGAGGAGGCATATGTGACCACACTTAGACTCCCCTATGGTCTTCAGGTTATTGGAGGTCAATTCTTTACGCGCTTTGGCAGGCAAAACCCGATACATCCCCATGCCTGGGATTTTGCCGACCAGACCATCGTAAACACATTAATGTTCGGTGGAGACGGGCTAAGAAACCCTGGGGTTCAGGCCTCTTTATTATTGCCGATCCCCTTTTATTTTGAACTGATCGGATCAGTTCAAAACAGCAAAGGGGAGACTGCAACAAATTTCATCTTTTCATCAGAGGAGACATTTGCCGGAAGGCCGATTGTAAAACAAGAGGTTCATGGCCTGGATGATCTTCTCTATATGGCGCGTCTTAAGACCTCCTTTGATCTTTCTGAAACAGCCTCTTTGGTTGCAGGGACATCCCACCTCTTTGGTTCAAATGGGACAGGGGATGATACGAGAACCAGCATACATGGGGTAGATCTTTATATCAAATGGAGACCGCTTATAGCTGATCATGGATGGCCTTTTGTCGCAGTCCAGACAGAGGTGATGCAGCGATCCTATGAGGCTGGTGAGGCGATTCTGGGAGATGGAACCTTTCTTACTGGAAGAAGATTCGATAACAGAGGGTTCTATGTCCAGTCTCTATATGGATTTAGAAGGCGATGGGTAGCCGGCATCAGGATAGAGTTTGCCGATACGACAGATCCGCTTGATCCAGCGACAGGTAACAGATGGCGCGGATCTTCAAATCTGACATTTTATCCGTCAGAATTTTCTAAGATACGTCTTCAGTATAATTATGATAAATCGGATGACCTCGATGATCCTATCCATGCCATCTTCCTGCAATTTGAATTTTTAACCGGCGCCCATGGCGCTCATATCTTTTGAGAGGTAATTATGAAAGGGATAATAGCTTTATTGATCTTGTCTTTATTGGTACTGATTCCGGTATCTGTTTACGCCGCACCAATCAAGGTGATTACTACAACAGAAGACCTGGCGGCCATTGTAAAAGAGATAGGAGGGGACCGGGTTCAGGTAGACTTTCTTGCAAAGGGGGTCCAGGACCCACATTTTCTAGAACCCAAACCTAGCTACATGCTGAAGCTCTCACAGGCCCAGATGCTTGTCCAGGTAGGGTTGGAGTTAGAGGTAGGTTGGGCGCGACCGTTATTAATTGGTGCAAGAAATTCTAAGATTCAGACTGGAAGTATTGGTTTTGTTGATGCGTCAAGAGGGATTGATGTCCTGGAAGTTCCCACAGGGCCTGTCGACCGCTCCGAAGGAGATGTCCACCTTCAGGGGAATCCACATTATTGGCTGGATCCAATGAACGGGAAGAAGATCGCCCAGAATATCAAAGAGGGCCTCATACGTGTTGATCCTGACGGGAAGGATGTCTACGAAAAAAATCTCACCCGGTTTTCTAAAAAATTAGATGAGGCAATCCTCCGGTGGAAAGAGACAATGAGGCCTTTTGAGGGAGAAAAGGTGGTCACTTATCACAATAGCTGGCCCTATTTCCTAAGTCGGTTTGGTCTTAAGGCAGTAGGATATGTGGAACCCAAGCCAGGTATCCCGCCCTCTACATCCCATTTAAAAGAATTGATCGAGATCATCAAGAGGGAAAAGGTGAAGATCATTATCATGGAACCTTATTTTAATGACAGGGATCCAAAATTTGTAGCGGAAAAATCCGGAGCAAAGGTGGTTGTCCTTCCCCCTTCCGTGTCTACCGGGACCGGGATTATCAATTATTTTCAGCTCTTTGACCACCTGGTAACGACCCTGGCGAATGCATTAAAGTAGGGGCGTATCGCGATACGCCCCTACATTGTTAATTGATAATGCAACATGAAGGGGTTAGATGTTCTCTTTAATGATACTGCCTTTTTTGGCCTGTCTTATCCTGACCGGGATCCATACCTATCTCGGCATCCACGTGATCCGCCGTGGTGTTATATTTGTAGACCTTGCCCTTGCCCAGATGGCAGCGCTTGGTTCCACAATAGCCATCCTTGCGGGCCACGACCTGCATGATCCGGAGGCCTATTATTATTCTCTTGGGATGACCTTTATCGGGGCCCTCCTCTTTTCTTTATCACGCCAGAAAAGAGAGATGGTTCCTCAGGAAGCGATCATAGGAATCACCTATGCCGTTTCTACGGCTGCTGCCCTGATCATCCTTGATCGGGCCCCTGGCGGGGCAGAGCATATCCGCTCGCTTCTGGTAGGCAATATCCTAACTGTGACCCCCGGCGAGATCACCAAGACTATGATCCTTTACTCGATTGTCGGCATTTTTCATTGGATTTATCGCAGGCCCTTTTTAATGATATCTTTTGAGCCTGATCGGGCTGAGGAAGAAGGCTTTTTTGTCCGCTGGTGGGACTTCCTTTTTTATATGACCTTTGGGTTTGTGGTGACCAGTTCAGTGGCTCTGGCAGGTGTATTACTTGTCTTCGCATTTTTGATTGTCCCGGCTGTGATCTCTTTAATACTTGCACAAGGGATCAGATCCCGCCTCTGGATCGGCTGGGGAGTAGGTCTCATAGCAAGCCTGTTGGGGCTTTCTGCTTCGGTTATTCTAGATATGCCTACCGGCGCCTCTATAGTTTGTGCCTTTGGGTTTTTTCTCTTTTTCTTAGTTATCGGAAGGTTGATTAGGCACAAGTAGTTGTAATCAATAATTCTATGCAAACGATCTAATTTATGGGAGAATAGCTACAAAGTTAACGAAATAAAACCCTCGTGGGGTATAATTTGCACAAAAGGTTATTTATGCCTCTGGGCCTTCTGATCATTCTCTCAGGCTGCCTCTTTGATCTTCAGGGAATAGGTACCGATGAGTCGGCCATCTCTAAAGACAAGGGTGCTCGTGCGTTTTTTATAGAGGGGATGAGGCTGTTTAATTTCAGGGATTTTACAGGTGCAAGGAGGGAATTTTATAAAATAATAGAGGATTATCCCGGTGATAGTCTTCTGCATGAGACCCAATGGATGATTGCGAGGTCTTATTATGAGGAGGGGGATCTAAAGGATGCGCTCAGGGAATATAGGCTATTTCTTAAAAATTATCCTGAGAGCATCCATTTCCAGGAGGCAGGGTCTGTCATTGACTCTATTGAGAGGAGGATTGCCAAAAAAGGAGAAGGGAAGATAGTCGGCATGAGGCTTGCGGCAAGTTCGGAAAAGGAGGCCATGGCAAAGGATATTGTGGCCTTATACCGATCAGATGTAAATACCCTGGTCTTTAAACTTAGGGCAATGAATAATATATCTGTGGATGATCTGGAGCCCCTGACTGATGTCTCTCGCAGGTATGGGCTTCATCTGTTTATCGAGATCGATATCAGAGACCCGGGATGGATAGGCGATACCGAGGCGGTGGAGCTGGCATATGATCCGGCAAGCAAGAGGACTATCAAGTCAATGAGGCTTGATCTTTTCAATAAGGAGGCTCAGGAGAAAATCCTTGAGGCATGCAGATCCATAGCATCTCAACACCCTGATGGTATAATATTGAAAGGGTACGGCTACGGGAAATATGAAGGCGCAGGCAGATATATCAGGGAGGAATTCTATAAGGATTTTAGTATTCAGCCGGATTCGGAATCCCTTTTTATTATTTCCTCAGGTTCATCGGGTGCAGATTTCTGGAAGTGGAGCGGATGGAAGACGAGGAAGATCCACAAGTTCCTTGGAGCGCTAATGAAGGGCTGCCGGGAAATAGACAAATCTATTAAATTTGCTGTTGAATTCCATCCTTCATCTATCTATGATCCGGCCAATGCCCTGGTCCTCTATTCAGAGGATATCCTTGAGGCCAATAAATACAGGCCGGACTACTTCTTGATAATAGCTCCAGGGGGCGGCGCTGATCTTTCGTCCATATCCAGGAAATTCTCAAGCTACATAAAAAATAGCAGGATACTATTTGAAATCCAGGCCGATGTGCCAGGTGGTCCGGTTAATATGGGAGAATACTACGGAATTATATTCAGCGGAAATGGTGGCTGAAATAGCTCTTGTCTGAAATGGCTCTTGTCTTGACAATTCGCCTGGTTCCGTTTAGTATCTAACCACTTAATTATATTAATGAACCTATCACTTTTTTGGAGGCTAAGATGAACCCAGATAATCTAAGGTATCATACCGACCATAGTTGGGTAAGGGCGGAAGGGAAAAAGGCGATTATAGGTATTACCGACTATGCCCAGGGGGAATTGGGGGATATTGTTTATATTGAGATGCCGGAGAAGGATGCCATTGTTTCTGTTAATCAGGAGATAGGTGAACTGGAATCCACCAAGACAACATCCCCGACACTTGCGCCTGTCAGCGGCAAGATCATAGAGGTTAACGGAGAATTGAAAGACTCGCCGGAACTCATAAATAAGGATCCATATGGCAAGGGATGGATCCTGGCAATAGAGATGTCTAACACAAAAGATCTGGATCAACTGATGGACGCAAAGGGATACGAGGCCTTTATCAAAGAAGGTGAGAAATAGGATGCCTGAGGCCAGGAGGATAGCGATTATAGGCGCCGGCCCCGGGGGCTATGTGGCGGCCTTGCGTGGTGCACAGCTTGGGGCAAAGGTCACCGTTATTGAAGACAGAGAGGTGGGCGGGACATGTCTTAATCGCGGGTGCATCCCCAGCAAGGCTATTATTTCCTGCGTTGATGTCCTGGATAAGATAAAGAAGTCGGAGGAGTTTGGGATCAGGATATCAGGCGAGGTCACCCCGGATCTTTCCAGGATAATAGATAGAAAGAACAAGATAGTCGGGACACTTATAAAGGGGATACACTCCCTATTTAAATCATGGGGCGTAGAATTGATCGAGGGGAGGGGGAGCCTGGCAGACAAATACCAGGTTCATGTGGTTACGAAGGGCGGGGAAGAAAGGAGCGTATCGGCTGACTCAATAATTCTGGCAACAGGATCAAGACCAGCAAAGATCCCTATGTTCCCATTTGACGGGAAGAGGGTGATGACCAGCGATGACGTGCTGGATATGAGGGATCTCCCTTCTTCCATCTTGATAGTAGGCGGGGGTGTAATAGGGTGCGAATTTGCATCCATATATTCAGGCCTCGGTGTTGAGGTGACCATTGTCGAGCTATTGCCAAGGATACTTGCAACTGAAGATGAAGAGATCGCCTCCCTGCTCGAGAGGGAGCTAAAAAAGAGGGATGTAAAGGTCATCACCGGGGTCAAGGTAGAGAAGGTAGAAGATGGGCAAAAACTAAGGTCTACCTTGAGCGATGGGAGGGTGATAGAATCAGATAAGATCCTTGTCTCTATCGGAAGGGAGCTATGTTCCGGCGGTTTGAACCTTGATAAGATCGGCGTGACCCTTGGCAAGAGAGGTGAGGTGCTGGTTAACGAGTGGATGGAAACAAGTATCCCCGGGATCTTTGCTATCGGTGACCTGGTTGGAGGTTCTCTGCTTGCCCACAAGGCATCTGCGGAAGGGAAGGTGGCAGCAGTGAACTGCATAGATGGCGAGGAGGAGATGGATTACTCTATTGTCCCTGCCGGCATATTTACCCTCCCGGAGATAGGGACAGTAGGCCTAAAAGAGTCCGAGGCGCGTGATAGGGGAATAGGTGTAAAGGTCGGGAGGTTTAATTTCAGGGGACTTGGAAAATCACAAGCAATGGGGGAGCTTTCAGGCATGGTAAAGGTGGTCTCCGACGAGAGGACCAAGAGGGTAGTTGGTGTCCATATAATAGGCCCCCATGCTACAGACCTGATCCATGAGGCGGCGGTTGCCATGAAGATAGGCGCCACATACGAGAAGATCGCTGACACCATACATGCGCATCCGACACTATCAGAGGCGGTGATGGAGGCGATGGAGGATGTAGGCGGGGTCTCTATTCACACGCCAAAGAAGAAGGGGTAACGCCTCCACATTAAGTGACCAGGGCCTGAAACTATGGTCAAATCTATTGCAATTAATCTCCTTATCCTAATATCCGGTTTCATATTTATATTTGTCCTAAGGGATAATAATAAGGTTAATAATAGAGACTCAGATGTGATTATCCTGGCTGCTGACAGGGATTCCGGGGATGGATACAATAAAGAAGATGTCAGGCTTTCTGTACCTGATACCAGAAATCAGGTGTTTCAGCCCAAGAGGACGAAGAATACAGAGTGGGGAGATAGGAAGGATTCATGTCTTGAAGGTCTTGTAAATATCAATGATGCTGATAAGGATCAACTTGCAAGGCTTCCGGGGGTAGGTGAAAAGCTTGCAGGGGAGATTATCGGACATCGAAAGGCGAATGGAGAATATAAAACGACAGAGGAGATCATGAATGCAAATGGGATAAAGGAAAAGAAATACAGCGTGATATCCAGGTACCTGGCAGTCTCTGGAAAGACTACACTGAGACATTGCGGGGTATCTCTGAGATGAGTCAGATCGAGGCACGCATAGACAGAGAGATAGATCTGATAAAGAGGGGTGCGACCGAGATAATCCAGGTCTCTGAACTCAGAGAAAAGATTAAGAGGTCTATTGAGACAAATAGCTCCCTTAATATAAAGGCAGGCTTCGACCCTACAGCGCCTGACCTCCACCTGGGGCATACAGTGCTCCTGCAAAAGCTGAAGCATTTCCAGGATCTTGGCCATTAGGTGATATTCCTCATCGGTGATTATACCGCCATGATAGGTGATCCATCAGGCC
>CAZYNY010000035.1:0-27848 GCA_964648095.1 uncultured Nitrospirota bacterium
AGTCTGGGTAGCAGAACGCCTCGAAAAGGCATCCTAAAAATATCTGGTTCTAACACTTGTGCGGACGGGCTATTGCCTGCCGCACAGTTCAGGCGTTCTAATTAAATGCTAATTAAATGCTGTTGCTACCAAAATGATACCTTCCTTTTTATCAAAGTATGGGATAAAGACAGTTTAAACTATAGCCTAAGCATCTATATTGTCAAATCAAAGACCGGAAAAACCGGATAGACCGAGTGTTTGACTTGGCAGATCATACTGTGTAAGCTTTTAATATGAGAGTTTTATGAGCTATTTACTCACAAATAAGGATGAAAATAGCATTCTCGCAAGTTGTAAGCGGGAATCCACTAAACAGAAGGCCTAGATGCCGTGTCAGGCACGGAATGACAAGAAAAGATTTTAAGGATGAAAGAGAAAAAAAGAGGATCTTTACCATCCAGAAACACTCTGCATCCCATCTTCATTACGACTTCAGGCTTGAGATGGGGGGAGTCCTGAAATCCTGGGCCATCCCGAAGGGGCCTTCTATGGACCCTTCTGTCAAAAGGCTTGCCGTGCTGGTGGATGATCATGCGCTTGCCTATGCCGATTTCGAGGGGGTAATTGAGGAGGGGAGTTACGGGGCAGGCCCAGTACTGGTATGGGATATGGGTGAATATGAATATATCCCGGCCTTAAAAAGCGGGTATGATCCTCTGGTTGCCTTCAGGGCAGGCAAGATAGAGTTTATCCTTAACGGGCATAGATTAAAAGGTAGGTTTGTACTCCTCCGCTTAAAGGGACAGGAGAAAAACTGGCTCCTGATCAAGGGAAAGGATGAATTTGCGGCGCCAGACAGAGATATTGTCAGCGAAGAGACAAGGTCTGTCCTTTCCAAGAGAAGCCTGGAGGAGATGAAAGAGGAGGAGAAGATGGGGGTCTTAAAGACGTACAGGTGTAAATAAAGGCAGAATCCAGAAGTCAGGAGTCAGAATATAGGAGGGAGGAGTAAAGGGATGACAAGAAATAATAGTTTGATAGACTGGAGAGAGATCGATCATATACTCCTTGATATGGATGGCACCCTTCTTGACAGGGGATTTGATGACTATTTCTGGGAAGAGCTTGTACCATTAGAGTATGCAAAGAAGCATGTCCTCTCTTTTGATAAGGCAAGGGAGGAGCTTCTTTCCCGATACAGGCTGTATCTGGGTGAGCTTGTCTGGACGGACCTTGACTTCTGGTCAAAGGAACTGAATATTGATATACCCAGACTGAAGGAAGATGCCTCTTACCTTATAGGTCTGGATCCGACTGCCATAGATTTTCTCCAGTTTCTGAGGGGGTTGAAGAAATCTGTTTCGCTTGTAACAAATGCCCACTGGAAGACTATTGAGATAAAACTGAAGAAGACAGGCATAGATGATCATTTGGACCGGATCGTATCAGCCTTTGATATCGGCATGCCAAAGGAGAAGGTGCTGTTTTGGGAAAGGCTAAGGCAGCTAATAGGTTTCGAAAAAGAAAGAAGTCTGCTCATAGATGACAATAAAGATGTATTAACGGCGGCCAGGGATTATGGCTTAAGATACATCCTTCTAAAGGCCCAGGCAGGCATTAAAGCTCCTAGCCAATCAACCGGGGATTTCACATCTATAACGGATTTTAGCGGGCTTATGGCATAATTCCTCTTGACCCACCATTTCACCATAACATCCTAAATTTAAAGGGATTTCAACGAATAATCACTATCCCTCAAGGGGGATCTTGGCTTGGAACTGTCCCATCTCTTGGGTGCATGATATAATAATAAGTAGCTAATAAAAAAAGGAGGGTCCGACTATGATAGACAGAAGACATTTTCTAACTATCATCGGATGGGGCGGGATAGTTGCATTTACAGGTCTTTCTGTATATGGCAGTATTAGATTCTTGTTCCCTACTGTCTTGTACGAACCGCCTACAACATTTAGACTGAACAGGCCTGAGAGCTACCCGATTGGTTTTACAGAGGCCTTTTTGGAGAATGCTGCAAGGCTCTTCATAAATCAGGATAAGGCGCTAAAGATATTCGTAGTAAGGAATGAGCGGGGTATCTATGCACTTACGGCCCTATGCCGGTATGAGGGGTGTGCCCTTGACCCTGAATACGACATAAAGATGTTGAAGTGCTCCTGCTGCGGGAGTCTCTACGATTTTGAAGGCAATATACACAGGGGGCCATCTGAGCAGGCCTTATGGTGGCTCAAGATAGATCAGGAACCGATAAGCGGAGAGATAGTTGTAGATGCAATGGTGAAGCAGGACATAACCCCAAAGAAGATAGGTGTCGGCTATTTCGTTGATAGGTCAAGGCGGGAGGCAAAACCATTCTTTCTGACTATGTTGAGGACTGCCTAAGATAAGGACTTGACAAACAGACTAATTGGGAACATAATCCCAAATATAGGAGGATGATTAGATCAAGGCCTAGCGAATTTAGAAATGCATCCTTTCTTGATGGAGGAATAGAAATGATTAAATTCTCAAAATATCTGTTATTGGGAGTTTTTAGTCTCGTTGTTATGTCATGCAACAATAATGATGGTTCAAGCCCTGTAAGCGAGGGCGGCCTAACCCAGTTTTCAAAACAGGTCACATTTGCTGAGCTGCAGGACACAATTACAAGTTCCGATGGAGAAGTCCGTGTTGAGATCAGGCTCCTCTCTGATAGTCTTACAGCCCGGAAGGTTCAGGTAAAGGAGCCCAATCATATCACCAAGAAGGAGGTAATAGAAAGCAGGATCACTGCCATAAATGTTGATGGGGAAAGCGGTACAATTAGATTGGAACTTGGGGAACCTGGCGAAGCGGATGATCT
Organism: uncultured Nitrospirota bacterium; assembly: GCA_964648095.1. Classification (GTDB taxonomy): domain Bacteria; phylum Nitrospirota; class Nitrospiria; order JACRHA01; family JACRHA01; genus JACRHA01. Next base: position 2,843 of record CAZYNY010000035.1, read on the forward strand.
TACAATAAGCTTTAGTGCATCCGGGACAGACTTTAAGGATGAGGGCAGCAGCGAGGAGGATATCAGTTTTACCGAGTTTGTTGAACGTGTTCAGGCGGTTCTTGCCGGAGGTGAGCAGCCTGCAGTAAAGGCCAGGCGTAACCCTCCTGATACACCTCAGGCACCGGAGGATAGCAGCTTTTTTGCCACTGATCTTGAACTTGATTATATGGCCGATGAGCCAAAGATTAAGATCAATATCGACTCTGATAATCTGGAGGTTAATGCTGCACCTCCTCCTGATGGTTGGATAAAGGTACTTGGCCTCGTAATAGCAATTGAGGCAAGCGAGGATAGTAGCGGAGGAACTGAACTTGAGGAGGAGTTGGAAGATGTTGAGGGCGAGCTGAATTTTGAGGGAACAGTGGCCTCGGTTGACCTTTCGGCAGGCTCCGTTACCCTGACAGACGGGACAGTTATCCTGATTGTTGAAGGCACCGAGATCGAGGAAGGATCAGGCGACGATGACAATCTTACCTCCCTTTCTGCTGCTGCCGATGCCCTTGTTGCGGGTAAGATCGTTGAGGCTGAGGGCGAGGGTGTTACTGAGTCTACAAATCCCCTTACCATAGTCGCCATCGAGATTGAGTTTGAGACCGAGGAAGAGGCTGAGGTCGGAGAGACTGTTGAGTTTGAAGACCAGATTGCTAGCGTGGACGTATCCGGATCTACCTTTATATTTGCCGATGGGACTGTTGTAACTATGACAGGTGATACCACCATTGATCCTGAAGGTGATCTTCTTACCCTGCAGGCTGTTGCTGAGGCTGTTACAGCAGGAGGGGATGTCCGTGCTGAGGGGCATGGGACGGTAACATCGGAGGGACCACCGCTCTTGATTATGGCAACTGATGTAAAATTTGAGACAGAGGAAGAGGAGGAGATAGCGGGCGTTGTTGAATTTGAAGACCAGATTGCAAGCGTTGATGTTCCTGGCAGCACCTTTACCCTTTCTGACGGAACCATTGTGACCATTACAGTGGATACTACAATCGATCCTGAGGGCGACCTCCTTACCATCCAGACTGTGGCAGACGCTGTTGAAGCAGGAGGGGATGTCCGTGCCGAGGGGGATGCCACCGTGACATCGGCAGGACCGCCGACTACGCTCTCTGCAACGGATGTAAAATTTGAGACAGACGAAGAAGATTAGAGGTTTTAAGTCCAGATTATAAAACCCGGGTTTTTATGCCATCTCTTTTAAATGAGGCATAGAGGTCTGGGTTTTATATTTTTGTTTCCCATTCCTGATTTGCCTGAAAAGGTATTGATAAATCTGATATAATTTATCTTGTCAGAATGAAATCCTTGAATATTCTGAAAGGGTTGATCATGTATGACCTTGATAGCCTGAAATCCTTCATTAATGCCGCAAAGGGAGAGAGGACGCCTGCCCTCCTTCTGAAGAATGCCAGGATGGTAAATGTCATGTCAGGGGAGGTCTACAATACAAACATCGCAATCGATAACGGCCTTATTGTAGGTATAGGAAGGGATTATACAGAGGCCGATGACCTGATCGACCTTGATGGAAATTATGCGATACCAGGCCTTATTAACAGCCATACCCACCTTGAATCTTCCCTTCTGACGCCTGAAGAGTATGCCAGGGCGGTACTTCCGCATGGGACAACAACCATAATAATAGATCCTCATGAGATCGCCAATGTCCTGGGCATGGAAGGCATAAGATATATTATTGAGGCAAGCAGGGAGATATTGCTGAATATTTATATAATGGCCTCATCATGTGTGCCGGCGACAGATCTTGAGACATCCGGGGCCTGCTTTACTGCCAAGGAAATAGAGGAGCTTTTGAGGCTGGAGCCTGTTATCGGTATAGCAGAGATGATGGATGTTCCCGGGATTCTTAATAAGGGTGAGGATGAATTGAAAAAGGTCTTGGTTGGCCGCAGGGCAAAAAGGCCCATAGACGGTCATGCGCCGATGCTCACAGGTAAGGCCTTAAATGCCTATATCGGTATAGGGATAAGGAGCGACCATGAGGCGACAAGAGCAGATGAGGCGCTGGAGAAGCTCAGGCTCGGTATGTATATCATGATCCGTGAGGGATCGGCGGCAAGGAACCTTGAGGAGCTCCTCAAGATAGTAGATGCAAGAAACTACAGGCGCTGTCTTCTTGTGACAGACGATAAGGAGCCTCAGGATATCTTAGAAGAAGGCGAGGTAGACTATATAATTAAGAAGGCAGTAAGGCTTGGTCTGGATCCGATTATGGCAATCCAGATGGCCACCATTAATCCTGCAGAGGCCTTCAGTCTGAAAGATCTTGGCGCCATTGCACCTGGGTACAGGGCCGATATTGCTGTTGTTGAAGACCTGGAGGAATTTAAGGTCAGGCTTGTGATAAAGGATGGATGTATTGTGGTAAGGGATGGGTCTTTATCTGTAAATATACAGAGGTATTCCAATATATCTGTAGTGAATAAGGTGAGGGTTGGGCCATTAGACCTTAATAGCTTCAAGATAAGACTCAATGGGGATAGGGCAAAAGTAATAGGGATAACAGAGGATCAGCTTATTACAAAAAAGCTTATAAAGGATGTAAAGAAGGCAGGAGATGAGGTAGTGGCGGATATAGATAACGACATATTAAAGATAGCCGTAATAGAGAGGCACAGGGCGAGCGGGAATATCGGCCTCGGTCTCCTCTCTGGATTCGGGCTTAAGAGCGGGGCAATAGGATCATCAGTGGCGCACGACTCCCATAACCTTATCGTAATCGGAACAAACGATTCTGATATGCTCCTTGCTGTAAAGGGCCTGATAGATATGGGTGGCGGGTACATAGCTGTCTCTGACGGGAAGGTCTTGGGGGCATTGGATCTCCCTATTGCAGGGCTTATCTCTGACAAACCGCTTGAATATGTGGCAAAGAAGGAGGCTGAATTAAGTGGCATTGCAAAGGGACTCGGGGCAAAGCCGCATGCGCCATTTATTACTATGTCATTTCTTGCCCTGCCTGTTATCCCGGCCCTTAAGATAACCGATAAGGGGCTAATAGATGTAGACCAGTTTAAGATTGTCAGCCTGGAGGCAGATGAGCCCTGAAAAGGGTTAATGGCACACTTTATGATCCGACGGAAATACATGCCGGCATTGATGATGCCGGTAATATTCTCATTGATTCTTGTCTGGGTCCTTTCTTTCTGGATAGAGTCCATAGGAGTGATTCTCCTGATCAGCATGTTTTCTACCCTTCTCTTTGGCATCTTGATCAGCTATCAGCTTGCAAATAATATAATCAGGCCGCTTCACCAGATGAAGGAGTTCTGCCGGATGATCGGTCAGGGTGAATCCGGGCTTGGTGTTCATGTAACAAACCGGGATGAGGTGGGAGACCTGGCCTTGGCGCTTAATCAGATGGCCTCCAGACTGGAGGCGAGGACGAAAGAGATCTCCGAGGACCGTATACGCCTTTCGGCAATACTCTCCAGCATGGTGGAGGGGGTGATGGTTCTCGACTGCAGGGGGACGATCCTTATGGTCAACAGGGCCCTTGAGGATATGTTTCAGATCAACGGCCGGAAGGCTGTTGGTCTTTCATTCCTGGAGGTGATCCGCAATCATTCCCTGATTGAATTAATTAAAAAACTCCTTGATGCCAGGGCCGGCCGGTCAGGGGAGGTGGTTATTCAAACCCCTCAAGAGACCTTTTTTGATGTCCAGGCATCAGTAGCCACGAACTGCAAGGACGGTGAGGTATGCGCTGTCCTGGTATTCCATGATGTTACAGAGACCAGGCGTCTTGAACGGGTCCGCAAAGACTTTGTTGCAAATGTATCCCATGAGCTGAAAACACCCCTTACATCTATCAAGGGCTATATTGAGGCATTATTGGATGGAGCCAGGGATGATCCTGGCCGGTGCCTGGAATTTCTTCGAATACTAAAGAAGCAAACCGACAGGCTCAACAACCTCATTACAGATTTGCTCATGCTCTCGCAGATCGAATCCGGTCAGTATACATGTAAACGGGATGCGGTCGATATGGCGGACGTTACAAAGAGGGCCGTGGCAATGCTTAAACCTCTTGTTGAAATGAAACAGCACCGGCTGACAGTCATGCTGCATCCTGAACTTTCCCCCGCTATAGGTGACGAGGGAAAGCTTACCCAGGTCATGATCAATCTGCTGGATAATGCCATTAAATACACGCCGGATGGCGGAGCAATTGCGATTGAAGCCATGCAGTCCGGCAACAACATTGAGATGACTGTGTCTGATACGGGCATTGGAATCCCCAAAAAAGATCTTACCCGTATCTTTGAGCGCTTCTACCGGGTGGACAGGGCCCGTTCCAGGGAACTCGGGGGCACAGGTCTGGGTCTTTCCATTGTCAGACATATTATAGATGCCCATCATGGCAGCATTCAGGTAGAGAGCGAGCCGGGAAAGGGCTCTAAGTTTACCCTGCTCCTCCCTTCCAAATGACCCTGGGTATTGTGGCGGTCTTTTACCCTCAAGGTTTGATCCACAGGGATGCTTCTGCTATATTTGCACTTTAGGCAGGACGGATTTGTACCCTTCATGAAAAATAAGAGGATCCTTATCATCGAGGACGAGCAGGATATTGTTAGCCTCCTAACCCATTACCTTCAAAAAGAAGGATATACTCTTCAAACAGCGACTGATGGGGTAAGCGGTCTTCGCCTGGCCCGAAAGGATATACCCCATCTTATTATCCTGGATCTAATGCTTCCTGAACTGGATGGACTGGAGGTCTGCAAGCGGCTTCGGATGGACCACAAGACCTCCGCACTCCCCATCATTATGCTGACCGCTAAAGGGGAGGAATCGGATAAGATAATAGGCCTTGAACTGGGGGCTGATGACTATGTCACAAAACCTTTTAGTCCCAAAGAACTCGTGGCCCGTGTTAAGGCCCTGCTTCGCCGGAGCGAGCGCAAAGACGAGGAGTCTCCTTCCTACACCTATGGTTCCCTTGAGCTGGATCTGGAAAGTCATGATGTAAAACTTGACGGCAAAGAGATCCATCTAAGGGCGAAGGAGTTCGACTTATTGGTTCAGTTTTTAAAAAACAGGGGGCGGGTGTTAACCCGTGAAGTGTTGCTTGATATTGTTTGGGGTTACGATTCCGAGGTTACCACCAGGACAGTAGATGTCCATATCCGCCGGCTTAGAGAGAAGATCCCTTTCTTAAACGAAGCGATCATAACGGTAAAGTCTTACGGATACAAACTCAGGACAGAAGAGAATTAATAAAGGGATATGGACAGATCAGCGTGGCATAGCCAAGGTAAAGTTGAAGGTTGGTGGTGAGGATGGTAGAATCAAAAAGAGATATATGAAGGTAGATACAGGAGAAAAGAGATATTCCATACCCATAGGCGGGATGAGCTGCGCCTCCTGCGCAGCAAGGATAGAGGAAGGACTGTCTGACCTCCCTGGCGTTAAGGATGCCTCTGTCAATTTTGCGGCGGAGAGGGTATCGCTGATGATTGATCCGGAGAAGATAAAACTTGGTAATATTGCCAGCGCTGTTTCTGATCTCGGATATGAGGTGAAGACGGATAAGGTATCGATACCTATCTCAGGTATGTCATGCGCCTCATGCGTTTCAAAGGTAGAGTCGGCTATTAAAGGGTTAGATGGCGTCATCTCTGTCCAGGTCAATCTTGCTACAGAGAGGGGGAGCGTCGAATACATACCGACTATCACCTCAATTGAAGATATAAAGAGGGCCATAATTGATATAGGCTATACACCTCTTGAGGTCAGGGGAGAGGGGTTAGCGCAAAAGGGAGAGGAACTTAAAGAGCTTGAGTATCAAAGGCTTAAGAGGAGGTTTATTACATCGCTTCTTTTGACCATCCCGATATTCCCTCTTATGTACCATGAATATATAGGGCTTTCTCATCTTCCAAAAAATCTTATGTTAATGCTTCAGCTCCTTCTTGCCACGCCTGTCCAGTTCTGGTGCGGTCGGCAGTTCTATAAGGGCGCCATCTCTGCGGCACGGCATAAGACAACAGATATGAATACGCTGATTGCCGTAGGCACATCTGCGGCATATCTGTACAGCATTGTTGCCGTATTTTTCCCTTCCCTCTTTGAGGCCGGCGGTCTGTCTGCCGATGTCTATTTTGACACATCTACGGCCATTATTACGCTTATCCTTATGGGCAGGCTCCTTGAGGCCAGGGCAAAGGGCCAGACATCGGCAGCCATAAAGAAGCTTATTGGGCTACAGGCAAAGACTGCCAGGGTTATACGCGATTCATTAGAACTGGATATTCCCATAGAGGATGTAGTTGTTGGTGATATTGTGGTGGTCAGGCCTGGCGAGAAGATACCTGTAGATGGGGTTGTGATTGAAGGTTATTCTGCTGTAGATGAGTCGATGATTACAGGAGAGGGTATACCGGCTGAGAAGAAGGCAGGGGCCAAGGTGATTGGGGCAACCATCAATAAGACCGGTACATTCAAGTTTAAGGCAGATGCAGTAGGAAAGGATATGGCCCTGGCCCGGATTATAAGGCTTGTCGAGGAGGCACAGGGATCAAAGCCGCCGATCGCAAGGCTTGCAGACCTGATTGCAGGCTATTTTGTCCCATCGGTGATTGCTATAGCAGGGCTTACCTTCTTAATCTGGTTTATATTCGGACCGGATCCACGTTTCACGCATGCCATGCTCAACTTTGTCGCAGTCCTGATCATTGCATGTCCATGCGCCCTGGGTCTTGCTACGCCAACATCTGTAATGGTTGGTACAGGAAAGGGGGCTGAATCAGGTATCCTTATCAGGAGTGGTGATGCACTGGAGAAGGCCCACAGGATAAACACCATTATACTTGATAAGACAGGCACCCTGACAAAAGGGGCCCCTGAGGTGACAGATATTATCCCCCATGGCATAAAAAAGGAGGAACTCCTCTCCTATGCGGCAAGCGGCGAGAAGGGATCAGAGCATCCTCTGGCAGAGGCGATAGTAGGCCGGGCCAAAGAGGAGGGTGTCGGGATCTATGATCTTGAAGGGTTTGAAGCCATGCCGGGCCATGGGATAAAGGCCGGGATAAAAGGGAAGAGGCTCCTGATCGGCAATATAAGGCTTATGGAGGAAGAAGGTGTTGATATCAGCCGGGCCAGGGGGGAGATTGAGAGGTTGTCTGATGAAGGAAAGACAGGGATACTAGTCGTCTTAGACGGGGCGTTTGCAGGGATAATTGCTGTTGCCGATCAATTGAAGGAGAACTCTATCCCTGTGGTAAGATCCCTCGAAGGGTTGGGGATTGAGGTTATTATGCTTACAGGTGATAACAGGCGCACAGCAGAGGCAATTGCAAAAACAGCAGGCATAAAGAGGGTTTTTGCAGAGGTGCTTCCTGAAGATAAGGCCGCCCACGTAAAGAAATTGCAGGTCGAGGGTAGGATCGTAGGGATGGTTGGGGATGGGATAAATGATGCACCTGCACTTGCGCAGGCTGATGTGGGGATAGCCATCGGGACCGGGACAGATGTGGCTATGGAGGCGGCTGATATAACCCTGATAAGCGGTAGTCTGAATGGGATCGTTACTGCCATGGCCTTAAGCAGGGCCACCATCAGAAATATAAGGCAGAACCTCTTCTGGGCCTTTATCTATAATATAATCTTGATCCCGGTTGCAGCAGGCATCTTATACCCCTTCTTTAATCTGCTCCTAAATCCGATCTTAGCTGCCGCCGCAATGGGGATGTCATCTGTTAGTGTTGTAAGCAATGCACTGAGGCTTAGATGGTTTAAACCACCCCTCCTTTGATCTTTAAATGGTGGGGAAAATCCGGTAATGTGGAGGAGAAGATGTTAAAAGGGGCGAAATGGTTATTATCTGTAGTTGTCCTGATATGTACAATGCTTGTTATCCCGCGATGGGCATACACCGCGCTTATATATGTGGGAAATCAGGATTCAAACTCTATTACCATTATTGACAGCACAAAAAGATCTGTTATTGATACCATCCCCATATCAGGGTCAGGGCCGCATAATCTTGCCATATCAAAGGACTGGAGGTTTTTATATATTGCCAATAGCGGATCTAATGACCTCCTGATCATGGACATCACCACAAAGAGGCAGGTGGCCAGGATGCCTACAGGGGCATTTACCAGCGATGTGGCGCTATCGCCTGACGGAAGATATCTATACGTTGTAAACAGCGGTTCAAATGATCTTGCTATCATAGACAGCTTCACCTTTACACCTGTAGGTTTTATTCAGGTAGGTTTTAAGCCCGCGGAAGTAATCTTCAGCCGTGACGGGAGATATGCCTATGTTACCAACAGCGGCTCATCGGATATCAGCGTAATAGATACAAACTCAAGAAGCATCGTCACCTCTGTTTTTGTCGGCAGGGATGTTATGGGGATTGACGTTACACCGGACAACAGGGAGTTATGGGTAGCCGTTAGAGGAGAGGGTCTTGTGGCTATTATCGATACTGCAACGAATAAGATCGTTGATAAGATACTTGTAGGGACTGACAGCTACGGTATTGCAATTAGTCCTGACGGGAGATCTGCATTGGTATCAAGCAGAAATAATAACAGTATATCCAGGATAGATATTCCAACCAGGCACGTGATATCTTCTATACTTGTTAATAAAAGGCCTGATCTTATTGCCTTCTCAATTGACGGCAGGGAGGCCTATGTGACAAGCAGGGAGGGTGGAACAGTTGAAGTTATCGATATGTCAATAAACAGGGTTGCGGCAACTATATCTGTGGGGACAGGTCCCCATGGTATTGTTGTGAGGAGATAGTCAATGGTTGATAAGGACGGGTATGTTTCCCCGATGAAGATCCTGACACGCCTTTTCGGCTATATCCGTCCGCATTTTTCATTAATGGGTTTTGCCGCAGTCCTTCTGATGGCGGTTGCCCTGGTCAACCTGACCATGCTCTGGATTGTGAGGGATATTATCAATTCCCTTTCCGGACAGAATCCGGGCAAAGGCCTGAGTTATTCCATCCTTGTCATTCTTTCCCTGTTAATCCTTCAGGTGCTGTTTACCATGGGTCACAGCTATCTGGTCGCCTTAATCGGGCAACAGGTGATGAGGGATTTTCGCAACCGTCTCTTTGAGCATTTCACCGGCCTGTCAATAAGCTTCTTTAGCAGGCGCCGTACAGGGGAGATTATGTCCAGGCTTACCAATGACGTGCAGGTCATCCAGAACTTCTCTACAGATGTCCCTATCAATATGGCAAAGCAGCTGGTCACCCTTATAGGCGGAGTGGGGATCCTCTTCTATCTTAACTGGCGGCTCTGTGTCATGATCCTGGCCATACTCCCCATCATAGCCTTGACCGGTCTGTTCTTTGGCCGACGCTTAAAGAGGCTTTCAACGGCCATCCAGGATACCCAGGCCCTGGTCTCCACTACCATAGAAGAGGTGGTTTCAGGCATCAGGATAATCAAGTCATTTCTAAATGAATCCCACGAGGTCCATCGCTTTAAAGATCATGTGGAAATGACAGTAAGAATGGCGCTTAAGCGGGCGGGTGTCATGTCAGTCTTCGTACCGGTTATAACCCTTATTACCTTTGGGTCGGCAATGGGGATCCTCTGGTATGGGGCCAAACAGGTTCGGTCAGGCATAATCACACCCGGCGACCTTATCGCCTTCCTGCTCTATGCCGGTATCCTGATCGGACCTTTCGGGGCATTTGCCCATCTCTTTTCCCGGGTAAAAGAGGTCCAGGGCGCTACCCGGAGGGTATTTGAGATATTAGATACAAAGGCTGAAGTAGTGGAGCTTCCAGGCGCCATAACCTTGCCGGCTATTGCAGGGCGTGTGGTATTTCATGATGTGACTTTCGGATATGATCATGGAAGTGAAGTGCTCCATAGTATATCCTTTGAAGTTATGCCAGGCACAGTGACGGCCCTTGTCGGTCCCAGCGGATCAGGGAAAAGCACTCTCATACAGCTACTCCACCGCTTCTACGATCCATCTGCAGGCTGGATCGAGATCGATGGATATGACATTAAAAAGGTCAGGCTTTCCTCCCTTTACAAACAGATAGGATTTGTCCCGCAGGAGACCTATCTCTTCGGAGGGACCGTCCGCGAGAACATCCTTTACGGAAGGCTGGGCGCAGCCGAGGAGGAGATTACACAGGCTGCCCGGGCGGCCAATGCCCATAATTTTATTGCCCGCCTACCTAAAGGGTATGATACCCCGGTGGGTGAAAAGGGTGTCCTGCTGTCCGGAGGAGAAAGGCAGAGGATTGCCATTGCAAGGGCGATCCTTAAAGATCCCTCGATCCTGATCCTGGATGAGGCCACATCCTCTCTGGACAATGAGTCGGAGGCCCAGATCCAGGAGGCCCTTGATCGCCTTACGACCGGAAGGACCACATTCGTGATCGCCCACCGCCTTACCACCATCCAGAAGGCAGACATTATTTTGGTTATGGATCAGGGCCGCATTGCGGAGACGGGAAATCATGATGAGCTAATGAACCAGCGTGGGCTTTACCACCACCTATATACCCTGAAACTGGCCAACATCAGGGGCTGATTTAGATTATTTAACGATTGTCCCGTGCCTTGCTTATTTCCCATGATTTTGTGATAATTATTTGAAAACCAAGGATATGAAGGCAGCCACATCAAAAGAGATGCAGTTGATCGATAAGAATGCGATCTCCGGGTATGGTATCCCGGGGATTGTGTTGATGGAAAATGCCGCCATCCAGGTGGTAAAAGAGATGGAGGCAAGATACGGTAATCGCTCAAACAAGAGGATTACAGTCGTTGCCGGCAAAGGGAATAACGGGGGTGATGGCCTTGCAATTGCAAGACATCTTGTAAACAGAGGCGCTAAGATCTCTGTATACCTCCTTACCGGGGAGGACTCAGTGAAGGGGGAGACCCTGACCAATCTTGGGATACTGAAGAAGATGGGCGGTGAGGTAAAGGATATAAACTCCTTTGACCTGAAGGAGTTGAAGACCACTATATCCCACTCCAATCTGGTTGTTGATGCGATCTTCGGCACAGGTCTCTCCGAGGATGTAAAGGGACTCTTTGCCGATGTCATATCATTGGTCAATTCTGCCGGAAAACCGGTTGTTTCAGTTGATATCCCCTCAGGTATATCAGCAGATACCGGCAAGGTGCTGGGTACTGCCGTAAGGGCTGATTTAACCGTAACATTTGGTCTTCCCAAGATCGGCCTCCTGGTATATCCGGGAGCAGGATATACAGGTGAGCTTAAGATCGTTGACATCTCCATACCGAAAGGGATGAAAGAAGTGGAATCAATACAGACAAATCTGCTGACGATTGAAGAGGTAAGAGGGATGGTCCCTGAGAGGCCGGCAGATTCCCACAAGGGATCCTTCGGTCATGTGGCGGTCCTTGCTGGTTCTGTCGGCAAGACAGGCGCCGCTGCCATGACGAGCCTCGCTTCTCTTAAGGCAGGGGCCGGCCTTGTCAGTCTCGGTATACCATCCAGCATTAATCAGATCCTGGCCCAAAAGCTGACAGAGGTGATGACGTTCCCTTTGCCTGAGGGAAAAGAGGGTCATCTGGGCAGCCTTGCTGAGGATAGAATAATCGAGTTTCTCTCTGATAAGGATGTTATCGCAATAGGCCCCGGGTTATCAACAGATAAGGAGACGCAGGAACTGATCAGGGGACTCGTTAAAAGGGTTACCCTTCCCATGGTTATTGATGCCGACGGTATAAATGCCTTTGCAGGATATACAGATCTATTGAAGCATGCGAGGGCGCCCTTAATCCTTACCCCCCACCCGGGTGAGATGGCCGGATTATTGGGCCTTTCCGCTTCAGATGTACAGGAGGATAGGATCGGGATCTCAAGGAGGTTTTCAACAGAGCATCATCTATACCTTGTACTGAAAGGGGCAAGGACTATTGTGGCCGAGCCTTCAGGGGCCGTATATATCAATCCGACAGGAAACCCGGGCATGGCAACAGGCGGCACAGGTGATATCTTAACCGGTATTATAGCAGGACTTGTTGCCCAGCATATTGATATCAGCAGCGCTGTCAGGCTTGGCGTCTTTCTCCATGGCAAAGCTGGAGACCTTGCGGCCAGGGAGAAGGGGGAGACGGGGATGATCGCGGGTGACCTGATGGAGATGATAACAGAGGCAATAAGGAATATAAAAGGAGCCTGACAATGTCGATGTGGGATTTAACTATTGGTTTTATCTATCTAGTCTTGATTATGATAATGGCGATGATGATTGTCTCATCTTTCAGGAAGGCACTTATAACGGTAAGTTTAAAGAGGTTGTGCAGTAAAGTTAATGGAAGAGTCTCTCAAAAAGGGTTTAGATCATTCCCCAGGTTTGATGGCGAGCATGGGAGCAGGAGGGTCGCTGTCTTTTTTCATATTGCAAAGACAAAGAAGGCGCATCCTGCTTATCTTCTTTGTACAGTTGCCGTTGACCTTCCGTTCAAACTCTTCCTTTTGAGGAAGGATGAATTTAAATACCTTGAGGGGTTTAATGTTGCGAGCGAAGTTGGCGCCCCTTTGGAGGGACTAAAGGATGGGTTTAAGGCATGGTCGGATGATGGCAAGGCAGCAGGCCTGATCCTTGATGACAGCGGCCTGAAAGAGGATATGGACTCACTTGCCGAATTTCCTTCCCTTCTATTTGGGCCTGATCATATTGTCATAGGAAAGCAGTATGAAGGGAGGAAGGATCTTTCTGCTGACAAGGTGGTTCAGAAGTTGTCAATTATAGAAAGGATGGCAAAAAGGACCGAGGCCTTATGCAGGAGGTAGATACCAGATCAGGGTACGTTTGTACAGTTGTGACAGTCTCTCCTGAAGAAACCAGGAGGCTTGGGGAGATTATCGGAGGCCTCATGACGGGAGGGGAGCTGGTGGCAATAAATGGGGAGCTTGGATCCGGTAAGACGGTTTTTGTAAAGGGCCTTGCCTGCGGCCTTGGGATAAAGGACAAGGATGTCTCAAGCCCCACCTTCGTCTTTGTCCGTGAATATAATGGTCGACTCACCCTCTATCATGTTGACCTGTACAGGATTAACAGGGCATCTGATATAGAGGACCTCGGTCTGTTTGATTTTATCGGCGGAGAAGGGATTGTGGCTTGCGAGTGGGCCGACAGGGCAGGAGGTCTCCTCCCTGATATCAGGATAGATATAGAGCTGATATACATGGGCAATGACAACAGAAAGATTGTCCTAAAAGGTTCAGCCGGTGTGCATGAGAAGATCCTGAGAGCCGGCATTGCCATGTTTTTATCCGGATGCAGGGATGATGAATAGACCTGATAATCTTGCTGCTATGTTCCTTGAGTTGGTAAGGGACATAAAGGAGGAGTTTGCCTACCAGTCTGCTATGGGGATGACCGAGACAGAATCAGAGCCGCCCTTGCCGCCCCCTACCCCCTACTCCCTGTCCCCTGTCCCCTGCACCCTGGCCTCTATCAGGGATGAGATCGGCGACTGCAGGAGGTGCAAGCTTCATCTTAAGAGGAAGAATATAGTCTTCGGTGCAGGAAATGTTGATGCCCGGCTCGTCTTTGTCGGAGAAGGCCCTGGTGAAGATGAAGACATAGAAGGTCTTCCTTTTGTAGGGCGGGCAGGGCAGCTTCTGACTAAGATCATAGAGGCGATGGACATGAAGAGGTCTGATGTATATATCGCAAATATCGTAAAATGCAGGCCGCCTAATAACAGGAATCCTGAACCTGATGAGATCGAATGCTGCGTCCCCTTCCTTAAGAGACAGCTTGAGGCTATTAGTCCCCTGTTAATAGTTGCCCTGGGGACATTTGCGGCCCAGACGCTGCTCGGATCCAGGGAGAGGATATCGCAGATGAGGGGGAGGTTTCATTCATATAATGGTATAAAGGTTATGCCTACGTTCCATCCATCTTATCTCTTGAGAAACCCGGATGAGAAGAGGGTAGTTTGGGAAGATATGAAAATGGTGATGGAAGAACTGAAAAGGACGGCGCAGAAATGAAGAGGCTATGGGCCCCCTGGAGGATGCAGTATATAACAAAGGCAAAGGAGGGCGGGTGTATATTGTGCGAAAAACCCAAAGAGGACAGGGACAAAGAAAACTATATACTCTACAGGGGTGCCCATTCCTTTGTGATGCTGAACACCTATCCTTATAACAATGGTCATCTGATGGTATCACCCTATGCCCATTCAAACAGCCTGGAGGCGCTGTCAGATGATATCCTCCTGGACATGTTTAAGGTTACCCGCCTTTCAACATCTGTGCTCAAAGATGCCTTTTCCCCTGAAGGTTTTAATATAGGCATGAACCTTGGCAAGACCGCAGGGGCAGGGATTGACGATCACCTCCACATACATATCGTGCCCAGGTGGAATGGCGACACAAGCTTTATGCCTGTTATCTCCGAGACCAGGGTGTTACCCGAACACCTAATGGATACGTACCAGAAGCTTCTGGCCCATTTTAGGTCATTGACCTGATGAATAAGGGATTGGGCTTCAGTATGGAGTATGGAGTTTGGAGGGGGGGGACACTTCTGAATTTTACCTCAAAACTCATAACTCCCAACTCTAAACTTAGGCCGACCTGATGAATAAAGGATTGCGAAATTTCCCACATCTTGACAGAAGTCCAAGAGTGGATTAATGTTACCATAACATTCTTAGGTTATATCCTGATGCCGGTATTTCATAGCAACATGGCAGCCGGATCGTAATAACCTGGACAGGCAACTCAAAACCATTCCTTCAAATAACTCCCCTCTTTCCCCCCTTAATTTAAGGGGGGATGAAGGGTGGTTACTCCTAACTTCAAACTCATAACTCTGAACTTTTTAACCCCCACCCGTATAGTTGTGAAAGAGGATCTTGTAGTAGACCTTGAATTCCATCATTTAATAAGGAGCCTGCTTAGGCGTATCTCCACGCTCTCCTATTTTCATTGCGAAAAGAGGCTTGACTTAGATTTTAAGGGCCTGATAGATAGGGCGAAGAAGGTAGAGGCAAAAAAAGAGACATCAGCTGGTATGACTGGGAGAGGTATTCCGCAAGGCAGGATGTAAGGATGAAGATGGGCGGGATATTAGGGAGTGTTACATTCTCAGGGGATCTCCCGGAATTTATGCCGTATCTTCTTTTGGGGGAGCATCTGCACGTTGGGAAGGGAACGAGTTTTGGGCTGGGGAAGTATATTATAGAGCCAGAAGTCAAAAAGAGATAACCTTTCAAGGTTCTTGACCGATTAAGATGTATGATGTAAGATGTAATAAAGGAGGATTATATGGAAAGCGCCAAACACAGAACGCAAATATCCCTTGATGATTGGCAATATCAAATGATCGTTGAAATCTCAAAAAAGACAAAAAAGAGCATATCGGCAATTATCAGGGAATTATTGTCTGAGAAGCTTTTGGTCCATGCGGCTAATAAGGATAAAGACCCGATATCGAAGTTAATCGGCATAGGCAAGGGGGACGGCTCTCCTGTGGCAAGGGAGCATGATAAATACCTATATGGCAGGAGAGGATGAAGCGGATATTTGTTGACACCGGGGCCTGGTATGCCTTAATAGATGAAAAAGACCCGGATCATGGAAGCGCCAGGGAATTTTACATAAATAATTCAATCCCCCTCCTTACCACAAATTTCATATTTGACGAAGCGGTAACGCTTCTTATGTCCCGGTTAGGCTGGAAGGTGGCGTCTGAATTTGGAGAAAAACTTAAAAAAAGCTCTTTTGTGAGCCTTGTCTACATAACAGATATTGACGAGGATAGGGCATGGAAGATCTTTCTAAAGTATAAAGATGCCGGATTCAGCTTTACAGACTGTACCAGTTTCGCCTTGATGGAAAGGGTGAAGATAGATACTGCCTTTACCTTCGACAGATATTTCAAGGCCCTTAAGTTTAAAATAGGGCCAGATCTTGACTGAACATTTTTAGATATTTTTTCCAGATGACATCAATGGAAGAATTTAACCGGAGGGAATATCAGGCGGATCTTGGGTGGTGTTGCACGATGCAGCAGTGTAGGGGCAGACCTACGTGTCTGCCCTGGGCGGCCACTCAAAAAGATCAAAGAGCAAGGGGAGATCTGAAGAAAAATATTGTGAAAATATTGTTTTTCTTGGATAGATAAATAAAAAAGGATATATTTGCCTTATGAATGAGGCCAGGTTCAAGGAGGTCTTAATCTTCGGCGCTGGTACAACACCGCAGATAATTACAGAGACTATTTATGCCCTAATAAAACAAGATCCTCCTGTATACCCTGACGAGATCTATATAATCATCACCGCACATGGGAAGGCTATAATAGAAAAAAATCTTATAGAGGCGGGTAGGTTTAATGATTTTTGCAAGGAGTTTAATCTACCATACGGCCTTTTAAAGAGAGAATCCATTGTAGTTATCAAGGATGAGAAGGGCCAGTCTCTCCCTGATATCAGGGAAGTAGAAGATAATGAGGCCCTGGGTAATTTTATTACCGCCTTTATCCAGGAAAAGGCTATGGATAATAAGGCCAGGCTTCATTGCTCCCTTGCCGGAGGAAGAAAGACCATGTCCTTTTATCTGGGCTCAGCCATCCAGCTCTTTGGAAGGCCCTGGGATAAGCTCTATCACGTGCTTGTGACACCCGAATTTGAGTCTCACCCGGATTTCTACTACAAACCGAAAAAGGATAGAGCCCTCAAGAGGAATGGGAGGGAACTTTACACAAAGGATGCAGTGATATCCCTTGCTGAGCTCCCATTTATCAGATTAAAAGAGATGCTGCCGCTAAATGGCAAGGGTTTTAAATTTTATTTAAAAAGGGGATCAAAATGGGCGATTTTAATCAGAGGGAATATCAGACACGGTAATACTCGGGGCATTGCTGCATGATGTGGGGAAGTTATGGCAGGTGACTTAGCCGGTCAGGCCCACACTGGGAAGTTACAATGGCCTTCATTATAAAAGATAAGTGGTTTGCATTATACAAAGCGACTATTTCGGGCCTTGACAAGACCTGCTTTCATGTTGTAGTATGATTACAACACTGGTAAAGGGAGGTGTCAATATGTCAGCCAAATTGACATTTGGTGAATTCTTTAAACAGAAACGAATCGGGCTCAAAAAGACCCTGCGCCAGTTCTGCGCGGAGAGCAGGCTCGATCCCGGCAATATCAGCAAGCTTGAACGGGGGCTTATGCCACCGCCGCAGGGAAGCGGCAAACTTGAAGAATACGCGGCCTACCTGCACATCAAAAAAGGCACCGACGACTGGTACACGTTCTTTGACCTGGCCCATATCGAGTCCGGCCGCATTCCCGAGGAGTTTCTGAGTAACGCAAAGGTCGCGGCAAGCCTGCCGATCCTGTTCCGGACGCTGCGGGGAAAGAAAATATCAGAGAAGAAGCTCGATGAACTGGTGGAGATGATTCGCAAGGCATAGCCCATGACCAAAATCCCCATTCACAAAGCATCCAAACCAATTTGTTAACTTTTATATTTTATTATTGACAAAGTTAACTTATTGTTATATGTTTTATTATCAGTGAGGAGGGCCTATGAAGGAGCTTATCGGTAAAAAAGTAAAGGAGTTGCGCCTTCTCTACAACCAGACGCAGGAAGAGCTTGCCAAAACCCTGGGCGTTTCCAAGGAATTCATCTCCATGATCGAATGCGGCAAACGGCTTCCGGGCCTCGAGACGATGTCCAAGCTTGGCAAAATCTTTAATAAGGGTACTGACTTCTTCCTGCGAGAGGAAGAAGAGCCATTTGCCGCACTTTTTCGCGTGGAGACCCTCGGCGCTCCGGAGCGTTCGGCCCTGGACAGAGCGGCCAAGTTCTGTGAGGACTACGCCTTTCTGGAAAAGGAAACCGGACAGCTTCCCGTTCTTCCCCCTGCCTATCCCGAAAAGCCTGGAATTGCGAAAAGCCTGTCTGCCCTTAAAGAGGATGCCGAACATCTTGCCGATAACGAGTGGAGAAGGCTGGGGCTGGGCGATGAGCCGATCAAAGACATCTTTAGCGTGATCGAATCCCAGGGCATCCATGTCATCAGACAGGAAATGGGCAACGTCGGTTTCGACGGTGCGTTCCTATACAGTCCGGAACACGGAGCGTTTGTGATCATCAATGCTTCGCGCCCCCTCGTGCGCCAGGTTTTTACTGCTGCCCACGAATACTGCCACTGCCTGAAACACCGGAACCGTGGCATCCAGATCGACAGGAACATTTACGAAGATTGCCTGAATACGGACGCGCCGACCATGGAGCGTTATGCCAATGCGTTTGCCGCCGCGTTTCTGATGCCGCGGAAGGCGATCGAACACGCGTTGAAAAATCTCAACAAGCACCTCGACGCCGAAGAGGTCATCCAGCTCAAGCGCTACTTCGGCGTCAGTTATCAAGCTATGGTGTGGCGGCTTGTGAATTTAAAGTCCATTTCGAAGTCGAGGACAGAGGAATTACTCCAAATCAAGCCTCGCTCTCTGGAGGAGTCCATCTTCGGCGACACCGAGGAAACGGTCATGCCTGCTAAAATGCCCGAGCGATATGTGCGGATTGCCCTGGATGCCTACCTGATGGGCAAAATAACGGTGAGCAGGCTCGCGGAGCTCTTGAACAAGGACGTTTTCGAACTGAAAAAAGTTCTGGCGGAAAGCGGGCTCAAGAGAAGCAGAGACGCCGTTGAAAAGCATACTGCTTGATACATCGGCTTATTCCCACTTTGCCCGCTCAGGCCATTACGGTCTTCTGGAACGGATATTTCAGGATAGACTGTATGTCGTGAGCCTGGTACAGGACGAGGCTGAGCGGGGAACGAAAAAGTTTCCGGAACTTGGAGCGCTGGCCGCTTCAATCGCAGGAGGGAAGACCAAAATGATCGACGAACTCACTGACAAAGAGTTTGAGGTCATGACAAGCCTACCCCGGAAATTCAGCGATACAGATCGCGCCTGCATCGCCGTGGCCGAGGAACAAGGAATGATACTCGCCACGGACGATGAAGACCTGTTGCAGGAAGCACAAAAGCGAGGCATAGCGACCTGCGAGACAGAAGACATCCTTGAAGAGGCCGCAAGAATCATAGGCCCAAAACGGGCCAAAGAAGTTCTTGCAGATATTGTCAAAAGTGGGGCGGATAAGAATTTCAGGAAATTGAAGCTTTTATCACCAGGCAGGATTAAAAGGATAGGGGATCTCCCTTGAGCGAAACTGGGACTTTGCATGGGAATTGATCACCGAGTATTTGGGGAAAGCCTTCCAGGTCTCGTCACGCGTGATAGATAAGAGACTGGATAAGGATGGCATCAAAGAAAATTACAGTATACAATAGCGCTGTATTTGCCTTTGGCCTTTGCAATTCTTTTTATCCCTCTACCTCAGGGAGAGGGTCAGGGTGAGGGTGGGCTGTGCATCGCCCACTGGATGAGGAATACAGAATGCCTAGGGGGAAAGGTTCCGCAGGGATGGTGAGGAATAAAGGGTTTGGGATGATGAGGGTGAGGGGAAAATAAATCCCTTTTTTCTTTCTTTTGGTGACTAAAAATGAAAGAATTGTTAGACAAAATATCGTCGTATAACTTATTTAATTATTTATTTCCAGGAATACTTTTTGCTGTTCTTTCAAAGGAAATTACAACACACTCATTTCTACAAGAAAATATGATCATAGGGGTTTTCGTATATTATTTCATCGGTCTGGTTATAAGCAGGATTGGTTCATTGATACTTGAGCCTATTTTAAGAAAACTGTCTTTCCTCAAGTTCGCTGACTACAAAGACTTTATTTCTGCATCGCAGAAGGATTCAAAAATTGAGTTGCTATCTGAGATCAATAATATGTACAGGACTCTCACGTCATTGTTTGTCCTTATTATATTATTGAAAGTTTATGAGTTGATTGAATCTAAGCTCCCGATATTAAAAGACTGGAATTCTTATATCTTAATTGCATTGTTATTGTTCATGTTTCTGTTTTCATACAGAAAGCAAACTAATTATATAATTAAGAGAATTAACTCAAGTTGATAACAATATGAGTATAGTAAAATCGCTTTCAGTTGGAAACGGTGATATGTTTTACATAAAGCATAATACACCGAACTTTACAATAATCGACTGTTGCATGGACGATTCTAACAAGGCGAGAATTGTTAGAGAACTTAAGAGAGAAAGTCAAAATAAAGAAATCACTAGGTTTATTTCAACCCATCCTGATGACGACCATATAAAAGGACTTGCGTATTTAGATTCTGAAATGAGTATCTTAAACTTCTACTGTGTAAAAAACGAAGCTACAAAAGATGACGAAACAACAGACTTCCAGAAGTATTGTGAATTGAGAGATTCCGAAAAGAAGTCTTTCTACATCTCGAAAGGATGTAGAAGAAAATGGATGAATGAAGAAGGAGAAGGAAGAGGACATTCGGGCATTCATATTTTATGGCCTGTGCTTACCAATCAGCACTATAAGGATGCGCTTCAAGCTGCAAAAGACGAAGCAAGCCCAAACAACATTTCTCCGATAATTAAATATGGCGTTCAAGATGGCGCGACAATTCTTTGGATAGGAGATTTGGAGACAGACTTCATGGAAAATATTAAGGACAAATTAGAATTGCCAAAAGTGAATATTCTTTTTGCTCCACATCATGGCAGATATACTGGAACTGTGCCGACTGAATTGTTAGAAGCAATGAACCCAGACATAATCATTATAGGTGAAGCCGACTCTGAACATTTGAATTATTATGACGGTTACAATACCATAACACAAAATAGTGCAGGTGATATAATCCTCGACTGCGTGGATAAGAAAGTTCATATTTATGTTTCCAGCGACACATATTCTGTGGACTTCTTAGACGATGAAAACATGAACGACTTTAATTATTACATTGGGACACTAAACTTATAGTCTGATACGAAACGACATGAGGAAAATGAGGAACAACAACCTTTTTAATAAGACTGACCTATAGAAATTTAGTCAGGAGTGATAAAGAATGCAGAACTTACTGGAAGTACTAATTCAACTGCTTTCAGAAGATGACCGCCTTGTTTCCGAGGGCAAGCTTCTAAAAAATAAGGTGATAGAGATTGCCCTCAATATGGACGCCGGGCTGATTAAACTATTGCTCAAGAATAACGCCATCAAACGGCACTTTTTCGCTGAAATTGAAGGTGTTCTCGTTTTCGATAAAATCAAGTTTCAGAGATTCGTTTCCAATAAGCAATTCCTTCCCGACAGCTACACGGCATTTAAAAACAAGATAGGGCTGGTGAATGAAAACGGCGATTATCTTTCAGAAAGCCGTGAAGTGGTTCTTGCGTGGCCGTATAAAGACTGTGTGCTGGAAGGCGGGCAGACAAAGGAAGACCAGAAGCGGGATGAGATATTCTGGAATGAAACCCTTGCGCCGGACGAGATTGACCGCCTGCTTGCACCGAAGGTGTTTACGAACTTTAAACAATATGACAAAGACGGCGAGCATGCTTTATCAGGAAAAGAGAAGATTGACTTTTCAAAGGAAAATCTGATTATCAAAGGTAACAACCTGCTTGCGCTTCATTCGCTGTATAAGCGGTTTGCCGGGAAGGTGAAGCTGATTTATATTGACCCGCCGTATAATACGGGAAGCGATGAATTTAGATATAACGATAAGTTTACACATTCGACATGGCTTAGCTTTATTAAAACAAGATTAGAAATAAGCAAAGCTTTATTGAGAGAAAAAGGGTATATTTGGATCAATTGTGATGATAATGAATCTTTTTATTTAAAAGCACTATCTGATAATATTTTTGGGAGAAAATACTTTATTGGAAGTGTGGCATGGAAAAAAACAACTGGCGATAATAAACCAAGCTTTGCATTTACTCATGACACTATTTTAATTTATGGAAAAAATACTGATGAACTGCCAAGAGTGTTTTTAAACAAAAAGCAAAGAGCAGCATACAAAAATCCTGATAAAGATCCACGTGGAGATTGGGCCGAGTCTGATTATAGAAGTAAGTGGACAAAAAAAGAAAGACCTAATTTATATTACGGTATTAAGCAGCCATTAACGGGTGAAATTGTTTATCCAGATACCTATTCAAATTCATTGAGAGTTTGGGGTTGTGAAGAAAAAACACATATAGAACGTGAAAAAGAGGGTTTAGTTTGGTGGGGGGTTGATGGACGATCAAAAGAACCAAAAAAGAAAAGATTTCTGAGTGAACATAAGGGTGCAAATACGAGAAGTGTTTGGATAGATGCAGGGTCTAATGACGAAGCCAGCCAAGAACTCAAGGATTTGTTTTCGAACCAAGATATTTTTAGCAACCCCAAACCAGAGAAATTGGTTGAAAAGATTATAAATATTAGCACTGAAGAAAATGATATTGTTTTAGACTTCCAATTAGGAAGCGGAACTACTTGTGCTGTCGCTCAAAAAATGGGAAGGCAATATATCGGAATTGAACAGTTGGACTATATTCATAATGTGACAGTGCAACGATTAAAGAAAGTGATAGCGGGTGAACAAGGTGGTATTTCAAAAGACTATGAATGGCAAGGCGGCGGTTCCTTCATCTACTGCGAACTTACGGAGCACAACGAAGCCTATATTGACCGCATCCAGAAGACTAAAACAACTAAAGAACTCCTTGCCGTCTGGAATGAAATGCAGGAGAAGGCATTTATCAGCTATAAGGTAGACTCGAAAACCATAAATGCCAATATCTCCGAATTTGAAAGCCTGAGCCTTGACGAGCAGAAACGTTTCCTCATAGAGGTGCTGGATAAGAATCAGCTTTATGTAAATTACAGTGAGATAGACGACGAGGACTATGGTGTTATTGATACAGATAAAAAGCTGAACAGCCGATTCTATGGGGAGGCATAGGATGCCACAGACCCTCGAACAGAAGATCAGCGCCTATATAGAGCTCGGTAACGCACTGCCCGAAGTCCCTCTTGATTTAAAAAATAATCTGAACCCTGCTTTTGAGCTCCGGCCTTATCAAAGCCAAGCTTTCAGTCGTTTTCTTTATTACCTTTCCAACGACAGACTCCGGCAAAAGCCCGCACAACTCCTTTTTCACATGGCAACAGGCAGCGGAAAAACCCTGATTATGGCAGGGGCGATCCTTCACCTTTACAAACAGGGCTACCGGAACTTTCTATTCTTCGTGAACAGCACTAACATCATAAATAAGACACGCGAAAACTTCTTAAACCCGCTTTCGTCTAAATATCTTTTTGCGGAGGCTATTGCATTCGGTGATAAAAAGGTCGCCATTAAAGAAGTGGATAATTTTCAGGCTGCCAATGAAGAAAATATCAACATCGCTTTTTCCACTATTCAGGGGCTGCACGCCCGCTTGAATACCCCGCGAGAAAACTCTATTACCTATGATGATTTTCAGGATAAAAAAATCGTTCTTATTTCAGACGAGGCGCACCATATCAATGTGGAAACGAAAAAAGGCAAGCTTAACAAAGAGGAACAGGAGGAAATCATCTCATGGGAGAGTACGGTGAGCCGGATTTTCCGCTCAAATCCTGAAAATATCCTCCTGGAATATACTGCGACAATCGATTTTTCAGTGCCGGAAATAGCCTCAAAGTATTTTGATAAAATTCTCTGCGATTATCCGCTCAAGCAATTCCGCATAGACGGCTATTCAAAGGAAGTTAAGGTGTTGCAGTCCGATGTTCCTTTAATTCAGCGGGCATTGCAGGCAGTTATCTTAAGCCAGTACAGGAGAAAGGTTTTTGAAAAGGATAGAAAACGAATCAAACCTGTCATCCTCTTCAAGTCTAAAACAATTGCCGAGAGCAAGGGTTTTTACGAGGAATTTGCAATGACGATTAAGAATCTGAAAAAGTCAGATATTTCAGCGATAGAAAAAAGCGCTGAACCGACCTTGAAGCGGTGTTTTACATACCTTAAAGAAAACGATATCTCTATAGAAAACCTGATTGAAGAACTGAAGAACGACTTCTCGGAGGAAAAATGTATTGAGGTCAACAGCAAGGAAGAAAGCGAAGAAAAACAGATTGCCGTCAATACACTGGAAAATGAAAACAACGAATACCGTGCAGTTTTTGCCGTAGACAAGCTGAACGAAGGATGGGACGTCCTCAATCTCTTTGATATTGTCAGGCTTTACGATACACGGGATGCGAAAGAAGGCAAGCCGGGAAATACTACCGTATCTGAAGCGCAACTTATTGGGCGCGGGGCAAGGTATTGTCCTTTCCAGATTGATCAAGCACAGCCAAAATTCCAGCGTAAATATGACTCCGATATTCAGAACGAACTCCGCATTTGCGAGGAGCTTTATTATCACAGCGCATACAACCCGAAATATATTCAGGAGCTGAATACCGCCCTTCAGGAAATAGGTATAAAGGCCAAAGAGACAAAAGAAATTCAGCTTGAATTGAAAATGGATTTTAAAGAGTCCGATTTTTATAAATGCGGGTTTATTTTCCTCAATAACCAGGTTAAATATGACCGATCCGGTCTTTTTGCTTTGCCAAATACCATTAGAGAGCATATCTTTCATGTGAACTTGTTTTCAGGCGCAATCGAATCAACGGCAATATTTGATAATGCCGCATCTTCTCCCAAAAAGACAAAGCAAAGAGATTATACGCTTTGCGACTTCGGCTTTAATGTAATAAAAAAAGCCATCGCAAAACTGGAGTTTTACAGATTTCACAACCTAAAATCTTTTCTCCCCAATGTTAAATCTATTCATGAGTTCATTTCATCTGAAGATTATCTTAAAAAGATAAGGGTAGAAGTGGAAGGGTTGTCAGAGCATATTGCCTCATTGACTCCGGGTGAAAAGCTGAAAATCACGGTTTCTATTCTTGATAAAATCAGTCACAGCCTTGAATCCGATAAAGTAGAATACCAGGGAACACCGGAATTCTCCCCCCATAATGTTTCAAAGATATTCAAAGACAAGACTC
>CAZYNY010000036.1:0-26292 GCA_964648095.1 uncultured Nitrospirota bacterium
GACTCCGCTCGCTGTTTAGAAGATTCAGAATCCAGACTTTCCTCCTGACTCCTGACTCCTGACTCCTGACTCCCGCTTTCATTTACAGGGGAGCGACCGTCCCCCTCCGATGGCGAAAAGCCGCATCGGAGCCTTCCCCTCCTCCCGATGTTCTTCGGGAAGCCGAAAATCATCGGCTCTACGCTCGACTTTGCTCGCTGTTCTATTACGGGCCCTTTTGATTTTACAAGTTCTATATGACCTATATACGCCTCTCTGTCCAGCATCTCCCGCTCTTCCTTTGACAGATCGGTCATCTCAGATATGGAGGCAGCACCCTTTTGATAGAGCCATCTTGCAACCTGAGATGGTCTGTAGCTTTTGAGACCTAAGCCGGAAAGATAACTGGCAAGCCCTGAAATGGTATATCTTTTTAGATTGACCTTTTCCACGGTTTCATGAATATACCATTGTTTTTAATAAAAATCAATGCACATCAATTGAACTTGGGAATAAATTTTGATACGATCCCTTTTAATGATCTTTGCATTGCTATACACAGCAACATAATTAGCGTCATGATTATACCCCATCCCCACCCTAACCCTCCCCTTGAAGGGGGAGGGAAACAAATGCTCCCTCTCCATCAGGGAGAGGGCCGGGGTGAGGGTGGGTTAATATGGAGGACTATTTCATGAAAAGAATAGCTGGATTTGTTATCTTTATCATCCTTTATTCCTACACCTTTCTCCATGCCCAGACGCCAAGTGTGGCAGATACCAAGGAGGAAAGGTTATTGATATCCATAAGTGACAGCATAAGGTTCGCACTCATGAACAACCTTGAACTCCTGCTCGAGAAACAGAACCCTATGAACGCTAATAACGACATCATCTCTGAAAAGGCCAAATTTGATCCGACATTATCGCTTGAGGCAAAGAACAGGAAAGATGTCAGCCCTTCGGCCTCTCAACTTGAAGCAGGACTTACTACAGTTGATATAGTGGAGGTCGATCAAAACAATACAGATCTTAATGCGGGCGTGAAACAGAAGCTCCTTACGGGGGGAGAATATGAATTAAAATTTAGTAATAACAGACTCAAAACCAGCGCAGCCTTCCAGATCCTGGACCCGTCTTATAGCTCCGGCCTTAGTCTTACCGTCTCACAGCCGCTCCTGAAGGGATTCGGGATAGAGACAACCAAAACCGAGATCAAGATCGCCACAAACAATCTGGTGCAATCGAAATATACACTTGAAGGGAAGGTGATGGACCTGGTCCTTGATGTATACAAGACATATTGGGACCTCGTTTTTAATATTGGAAACCTAAAGATCCAGCAACAGTTACTTGGATCTGCAAATGATCTTCTTAATATGAACCGCATCAAGGTAGAAATAGGAACACTGGCGCCTATAGAGATCCTGGTTGCCGAAGCCGGATTAGCCTCAAGGGAGGAGAATGTAGTCCTGGCAGAGAAAAAGGTCAAGGATGCAGAGGACCAGTTAAAGAGGCTGATGAATCCGCCTGACCGCACATTAATCGACAACTACTCAATTATCCCTGTGCAGCAGCCCTCTCTTGCAAGGGAGATGTTCAGGATAGATGAGGTTATAAATACTGCATCTGAGGAAAGGCCGGACATAAAGAAAGAGAAGATAGACATGGAAAATAAAAAGATCTCATTTGATCAGGCTAAAAACCAGATACTCCCTTCCCTTGATTTAAAAGGGAGCGCAGGATTAAACGGTCTGGGTTCAGACTATCCGAATAATATCGATGGGCTTAAATCCGGGGATTTTTATACCTGGGAGGCCGACCTTATCCTGAGTATCCCCATTGGAAATAGATCTGCAAAGGCCGGCCTCTCCAAGCAGGGTATCGAGATAGAGAAGGCCAGGATCTCTTTTAAAAACCTTGAACAGAAGATCATTGTTGAGATTAAAGAAGCGATCAGGAAGGTAGAGACCGACATCAAGAGGATGGAGTCGACAAAGAAGGCCAGGATACTGACTGAGAAAAAACTTCAGGCAGAACAGGAGAGACTAAATGTTGGACTTTCAAACAGCAGGGAACTGCTCCGCTTCCAGGACGACCTTGCCGATGCAAGGAGCAAGGAACTTGCCGCAATAATCGACTACAACAAGTCCCTCGCAGAAGTGGAGAGGTCAAAGGGAACGATACTTAAGAGCAATAATATATCGTTCCAAGACTATAATTAGCAGGCATATCTTTTTTAGTCGGTCCAGGTTGAAATAATCCTGCCTGTGCACCACCATAGACCCTGGCACGGTCCTCCATAAAATATTAGATGAGGACTCTTCATGCATCTCCAATAGCTTAGGAAGCTGCATGAAGACCCCGTACACGCATCCTTCTCGAAAGCTGTATTAAGAAAGGCAAAATGAGATTGTATTGGCAGTATCTGAAGATTGTCTGGCCGTGTAGTACGCACCGGCATATTCACTGGAGGATGAACCGCTAAAACCGATCCCCACATCATCATTTGAGTTCACTGCAATGGATGGATAATAATACCAGCGGCTTGTATCACTGATCCTCCCCTGCTGAGTAGGGGTTCCATATGGAGAAGAAGGTGAGGCATTTGCAGGATCTATCTGATACCAGGCCACCTCGGTCTTTGTATCAGCATCATTAGCAACATGATGGGTGGTCCATATAAAACCATTTCGAAATACAGCATTCAGGTCCGGTTTCTTGTGGAGGTGTTTCTGGCCCAGGAAGTTCTTCAGGTGGAGGCCCTTTATGAAATGGGATGACCCTCTGCTCAGGTATGGGTGTTGGTTTCTTGGATTCACGTTCTTTGATCTCCTCAAGTGTCTCCTTTGAAAAGGGTACCTCCTCAGTAATAGTAACGCCTGGTTCAGAGGCGCTACTCTTCTCTTGGGGAGATGCCGACATCCCATCCGTTTCAGTGCGCTGGGCGCTTAGTAGACCCCCGGAACCCTTATTACCATCTCCACATCCTGCTATAAGAAAAACCATCATTAATAACGCAAACCATCTTTTTATCTCTCCTTTCACTTATCTCTCCTCATAGTTAATTCTAGTTTTTCTTCAATTACTCATTGCTGTACAAATTAGACATATACCAGGACCTTCTGCTCAGGTAACGGATTGGTCTTTAGCGGTGTACTAAAAGGCTGATTAAGCCAGACCCATAAGTCCCGATATGATATTTTATCTCATAATAACAAAACTCCAGGGAGATTTCTATGTCAAGTCAATCCGTCCGCTATAATTAACGGCCAGATTTTCTTCACGAATCAGAAACACGATCCGACTATCATAGATATCCACAGCAATCCCCTCCAGAAAATCATGCCTTATATCTGCCATGTGCAGCGGGCGCATACGCTGTCTTGACAATACTGGCGTATTTTTGTTAGTTTTAGACGGTCAGAAAATCATTAATTTTATTGACTCAAGACTTAAACTTTTTGGAGAGGGATTGACATTTCAGGAACTGATCCTTACCCTTCATCGTTATTGGGCTGATCGGGGCTGTATAATCCTCCAGCCATATGATATGGAGGTTGGCGCAGGGACATTCCATCCTGCTACATTTTTGAGGGTTTTAGGGCCAAGACCCTGGAAGGCAGCCTATGTGGAGCCCTGCAGGAGACCTACTGACGGCAGGTATGGCGAAAACCCGAACAGGCTCCAGCACTACTATCAATATCAGGTCATCTTAAAACCTTCCCCTAATGATATCCAGGAAATATACTTAGATAGTCTTAAGGGTCTCGGCATAGACCTGAAGGCCCATGATATCAGATTTGTCCAGGATGATTGGGAGTCTCCTACGCTTGGAGCCTGGGGGCTCGGCTGGGAGGTGAGGCTGGACGGGATGGAGATAACGCAGTTCACCTATTTCCAGGAGGTGGGCGGTGTTGAGTTAAACCCCGTTTCAGTCGAGATAACATACGGCCTTGAACGGATTGCCATGTATCTGCAGGAGGTGGACAATCTATTTCAACTTGAGTGGGGTAATGGACTGAGATATGGCGAGATACATCATGATACAGAGGTGCAGTTCTCGACATATAATTTTGATGAGGCCGATGTCTCCATGCTGATAAAAACATTCGAGATGTATGAGGCAGAGTCAAAGAGGTTGATCGGGAAGGGCCTTGTTTACCCGGCCTATGACTTCTGCATCAAATGTTCCCACATATTTAACCTCCTTGATGCACGCGGGGCTATTAGCGTCACAGAGAGGACGGCCTATATTGGAAGGGTAAGGAATCTTGCTAAGCTCTCTGCCCAGACATATGTCGCAAGTAAAAATCCTCTGGAGACAGGGCAGGGGGAGCAGGAAGAAAACAGCAAACTTATAAGTGAAGCCAATAACCGGTGCGGAAAAAAGATATCGGCAAAGAGATGAGCAAGAGAGAACTCCTGTTAGAGGTCGGCACTGAGGAGATACCTGCCAATTTTATCGGCCCTGCCCTGGGCAAGATGAAAGATCTTGCCATCTCGCTCTTTAAAGAGGAGAGGCTCGAATTTGGTGAGGTCCATTGTTATGCTACACCGAGAAGGCTTGTCCTCCACGTTACCGACCTTTCCGAAAGACAGGCACCCTTTTCAAGAGAGGTTGTCGGTCCATCCAAGAATGTCTCGTTCGATCCCACAACAGGTAAACCCACTAAGGCGGCCATAGGTTTTGCAGCCGGGCAGGGAGTGGATATATCGGATCTTAAGATAAAAAAGACCCAGAAGGGGGAGTATGTATCTATTATTAAGATGGAGGAACAAAAGGAAACACGTCCTCTTTTAAGGGAGCTTCTTCCAAGGTTCATTTCCTCCACCACATTTCCAAAGATGATGCGCTGGGACGGGTCAGGTATCCCCTTTGTCAGGCCTATAAGATGGATAATGGCTTTATATGATGAAAGGCTCGTAGAGTTTGAATTTGCCGGCCTTAGGTCTCAGGAACGCTCCTATGGTCATCGCTTTATGGCGCCAAATTCCTTCAAGGTAAAGGACTTCAAATCCTACAAAAGGCGGCTTGAGAAGAATTTTGTGATCATTGATCAGGGGCAGAGGAGGGAGATGATAGAGGATCAGCTAAGGATCATAGCAGAAAAGAAAAATGGACGGATCCTTAAGGACGAGGAGCTGATCGATCAGGCCGTATATATGGTGGAGTATCCTGAATCGATACTTGGAAGTTTTGATCCAAGATTTTCAGGGCTGCCCAAGGAGTTGCCGATCAATGCCATGAAGGAACACCAGGGATATTTCTCCTTGGTGGACAAGGATGAGAGGCTCCTCCCATATTTTATCTCTGTGTGCAATATCAAGAGCGAGGATATGGAACTCATAAGGCGTGGAAACGAGAGGGTCCTTGCGGCAAGGCTGTCGGATGCCGCCTTTTATTTTGAGAAGGATAAGGCATTAAAGTTCGAAGGCCTGATCGAAGGACTTCGGGGAGTGATATTCCAGGAAAGGCTTGGAAGCCTTTATGAAAAGACCGAACGGATATCAGGTCTTTCTGCCTATCTTGCCGATATCATCGGTAATGTTCCGATTGAAAAGGTTAAAAGGGCTGCCCAGTTATGCAAGGCAGACCTGCTTACAGGGGTAGTCAGGGAGTTTCCGAAACTTCAGGGTATAATGGGGCGGGAATATGCGCTTATGCATGGGGAGGAGGCGGATGTGGCAAGGGCGATAGATGAGCACTACCTCCCAAGGTTTGCCGGTGATTCCTCTCCGTCTACTATTATAGGCGCAATCATATCTGTCGCAGACAAGATTGATACTATTGCGGGCTGTTTTTGTGTAGGATTAGTACCGAGCGGCTCTGAAGATCCCTATGCCTTGAGGAGGCAGGGGATAGGGGTAGTACAGATCCTGGTCGAAAAGCTCCAGGATGTGTCACTTCCTGAGCTGATAGATCGCTCTATAAGCCTCCTTGACAGAAAGATCAACAGGGAACCGGACAAGGTGAAGGCAGAGGTGATGCACTTCCTGATGCAGAGGATGGGACATATATTAAGCACAAAGGGGATCAGGTATGACCTTATAGATGCAGTCCTCTCGTCAAAGTTTGATAGACCTTCAGATGCATATAACAGGGCCCAGGCCCTTTCCGCTGCCTCAAAAGAGGAAGGTTTCGATTCCCTTATGACCTCTTTTAAACGGGCAATAAATATCATACCAAAGGATTTTACGTATGAATTAAACCTTGAAAAGCTGAAGGAGCCGGCAGAGAGACAGGTCTATGATGCATTTAAGACCATAGAGACGAAGATGGGTCAGTTGGTCAGTAAGGGTATGTATAAAGAACTCATAAAAGAGATATCTATACTGAGGGGACCGATAGATAACTTCTTCGATAAGATCCTTGTAATGGATAAGGATTTAAGCGCAAGGTACAACAGGCTTGCGCTCCTCTCCCTGATAAGGGTGATCTTTCTCCAGATAGCGGATTTTTCAAAGATCGCCCAGCCGGGGAGCAGCAATGCTGTATAGGGATCTTACAGAGGCTATCGGCAATACACCTATGGTGGAGCTCGGGAAGCTTAACCCTAACCGGCAGGTAAGGATCTATGCAAAGCTTGAAGGCTTTAATCCTACCGGGAGCATAAAAGACAGGATAGTCAAGGCCATGATAGAGGGGGCCGAGAGGTCGGGCGAACTGACGCATGACCGGATCCTGCTTGAGGCGA
The DNA here is from genome assembly GCA_964648095.1 of uncultured Nitrospirota bacterium. GTDB lineage: Bacteria > Nitrospirota > Nitrospiria > JACRHA01 > JACRHA01 > JACRHA01. Next base: position 6,677 of record CAZYNY010000036.1, read on the forward strand.
CAAGCGGTAACACAGGTATCTCCCTGGGGATGTTCGGCAGAATCAAAGGCTACCGGGTCAAGGTTGTTATGCCTGAGAGCGTGAGCGTCGAGAGGAGGGAACTCCTCTATGCCTTTGGTGCAGAGATTATTTTGAGTGAGGGGAGCGAGGGGACGAATGGCGCAATAAGACTGGCTCAGATGATGCTGAAAGAAGATAAACAGTACTACATGCTCGATCAGTATAGCAATAAGAATAACCCGGAGTCCCATTACAAAACAACCGCAGAGGAGATCATAAAAGACGTTCCCCGTGTTGATATTTTTATCTCAGGTCTCGGTACAGGGGGTACCCTTATGGGGGTAGGCAGGCGCCTTAAAGAGGTCAACCCGAATGTTAAGATCGTTGCCGTTCAACCCTATTCCAAAGGCGGACTCCAGGGCTTAAGAAGCCTTCTTGACGGCTATATCCCACCGCTTCTGGATATGAATAAGATAGATGCCAATGAGGTGGTTAAGGACGAAGATGCCTTTATGACCGTCAGGGCCCTGATAGAGGAAGAGGGTATATTTGCCGGTATCTCATCCGGTGCGGTTGTATATCAGGCCATAAAGATGGCCAAAAGGATGACCCACGGCAATATTGTTACTGTCCTGCCTGATGGCGGGTGGAAGTATTTAAGCGAGAAACTTTGGACGGAAGACGCAAAGGTAATTAGTCAGAGATACACGGGGCCGCTATGGTAGTTTAAATGGTTCCTTTAATCCTGGAAGGAGGAGATGGGGTGAGAAGGAAGAAATACGTATATTTTTTTGGAGATGGCAAGGCTGAAGGAAATGGCAGGCAGAAGGATCTCCTCGGAGGCAAAGGCGCGGGCCTTGCCGAGATGACAAACATCGGCCTGCCTGTCCCGGCCGGGTTTACCATAACAACCGAGGTCTGTGCCCTCTATTATAAAACTAATAAAAAATATCCCCCCGGGTTGGATAAGGAAGTTTCGGCAAATATTGCGAGGCTTGAAAGGCTTGTCGGAAAAAGGTTAGGTGATGCAGATGACCCCCTTCTTATCTCTGTCCGCTCAGGGGCGGCAAGGTCAATGCCGGGGATGATGGATACGATCTTAAATTTAGGGCTTAATGATAAATCCCTTGAGGGTCTGGCAAAAAGAACAGATAACAGGAGATTTGCCCTTGATGCCTACCGTCGATTTATCGTGATGTATGGTGCAATTGCGATGGGCATCCCGAGGGAGGAGTTTGACCGTGAATTTGAGTTGGTAAAAAATACCAGGACAAGACAGAGGCTGAATAAAACAAACAATAAGATCCTTGATACAGATGTTAATGAGAAGGAACTTGAAGAACTGATATTCCGCTTAAAGGCCGTTTACAAAAAGCATACAAAAAAGGATTTTCCTCAGGAACCCAAAGAGCAGCTCTGGGGCGCCATCAATGCTGTTTTTGGTTCATGGATGGCTGAAAAGGCCGTCACGTACCGCCGCGTAGAGAAGATATCAGGTCTCCTTGGCACAGCAGTAAATATAGTCCAGATGGTCTTTGGAAACAAGGGTGAATCCTCAGGCACCGGCGTCTGTTTTACGAGGGACCCGAATACAGGGGAGAATACATTTTACGGCGACCTGCTTATGAATGCCCAGGGTGAGGATGTTGTTGCAGGCATCAGGACCCCGCTCCATCTGAGCGACTTGAACAAAAATATGCCGAAGATATATTCCCAGCTCTGCACTGTACGAAAGAAGCTTGAAAAACATTACAAGGAGATGCAGGATATTGAGTTTACTATGGAAGAGGGGAGGCTTTACATCCTCCAATGCCGCTCTGGTAAGCGTTCGCCTGGCGCGGCATTCCGGATCGCCGTTGATATGGCCAGGGAGAGGCTGATAACAAAGAAAGAGGCCATATTAAGGATCTCTGACAAGGAGATTGAGGGACTCTTCTATCCTGTTATTGACCCGGCCATTTCAAGGGAAGAGTTGAGCAGGCACCACTTTGCAACAGGTATTGCCGCTGTTCCAGGCGCTGCCTGCGGTAAGATCGTCTTCAGCGCAAAGGATGCGGAAGATTGGGCCGCCAGGGGCGAAAAGGTAATCCTGGTAAGGAAGGAGACAAGCCCCGAAGATGTCGGCGGTATGCATGCTGCACAGGGGATATTGACTGCAACAGGCGGCAAGACCTCCCATGCGGCAGTTGTCGCCAGGGGGTGGGGAAAATGCTGCATCGTAGGGTGTGAGGAGCTTGTTGTAGACTATACCAACAAGAATATGACAGCAGGCAGGATGGTATTGAGGGAAGGCGATGAGATAACCATCAATGGCTCTACCGGCGAGGTATTTCAGGGCAGTATGAACCTTATAAAGCCGGAGCTTCCGGATGCATATTATACACTTATGAAGTGGGCAGATGCTGAGAGAAAATTAAACGTCAGGGCGAATGCGGATACCCCTTATGATGCTGTCAATGCTGTAAGGCTTGGCGCGGAGGGTATAGGGCTTTGCAGGACAGAGCATATGTTCTTTGATACAGAGGAGCGCCGCCTCGCAATCCAGGAGATGATAGTTGCCGGAGACCTTGAGACAAGAAAGGCAGCCCTTTCCAAACTGCTTCCATTTCAGAGGGAGGATTTTAAGGGAATTTTCAGGGCCATGGACGGAAAGCCCGTAACCATTAGACTTATTGACCCGCCCCTGCATGAGTTTGTGCCTCACGCAGAGAAGGAACAGCGTCATTTGGCTGATAAGATAGGCGTTTCTTTTGAGCAGGTCAGGCGTCGGGTTGAGAGGCTCAGAGAGCTAAACCCAATGCTGGGACACAGGGGCTGCCGGCTTTGCATAACATATCCTGAGATACTCGAGATGCAGGTAAGGGCAATTATTGAGGCGGCATGTGTATGTGCAAGAGAAGGGATCAATGTCCATCCGGAGATAATGCACCCGCTTATTATAGATAGAAAGGAACTGAAGATACTTGAAGAAAAAACAAGGGAAATAGCAGATGCAGCAATTAGAGAATCAAAGAAGCGATACCCCCGGATAAAGGTCAAGTACCTGGTGGGTACGATGATTGAGGTCCCGAGGGCGGCCCTGCTTGCAGATAAGATAGCCGAGGTTGCAGAGTTCTTCTCCTTTGGCACCAATGACCTTACGCAAATGACACTCGGAATGTCACGCGATGATGCAGGAAGGTTTCTCACAGATTATGTGGATGAGAAGAAGGCGGGTATTTTGAGATACGATCCATTTCAATCCCTGGATCAGGAAGGCGTCGGTATGCTTATAAAGATTGCCATTGAAAAAGGGAGGAAGGGGCGAAAGGGACTGAAGATAGGTATTTGCGGTGAGCACGGGGGAGACCCTGCATCTGTGGAATTCTGCCATAGGAGCGGATTTGATTATGTCTCCTGTTCTCCATACAGGGTTCCGATCGCCAGACTTGCTGCCGCACAGGCAGCGCTAAAAGATGATGACCGATGAAGACTATATGAGCATGGTCCTCTCCCTCGCGAAGAAAGGCAAGGGAAAGACCAGTCCAAACCCTATGGTCGGGGCAATCGTTGTCAGGGACGGAAAGATTATAGGAAGGGGTTTTCACGAGAGGCCGGGTATGCCTCATGCCGAGGTCCTGGCCATGGCCGATGCCGGACCAAAAGTCCGTGGCGCCACACTTTACACAAATCTTGAACCATGCGTACATACAAAGAAGAGGACGCCACCTTGCACCGGCGAGATCATCAGGAGTGGGATAAAGAGGGTGGTAATAGGGATGATAGACCCGAATCCGCTGGTCTCAGGCAAAGGGATAGAGGAGCTAAAAAAGGCAGGGGTCTCTGTAGTTGCCGGTATCTTAAAGGAGAAGGCCGAGAGGCTTAATGAGGCATTCTCCAAATATATAACCAGAAGACGCCCCTTTGTAATTTTGAAGATAGCATCAAGTCTTGACGGTAAGATAGCTACGGCAGCCGGCGAATCGAAATGGATCACAGGTGATAAATCCAGGCGCTTTGCGCACCGGCTCCGCTCAGAGTCGGATGCAGTCATGGTTGGGATAGGGACTATACTGAAGGACGATCCCTCTCTGACATGCAGAGTTAAGGACGGCAGGGACCCGATCAGGATAGTAGTGGACGAAAGGCTTTGTATACCAACCGGATCAAAGGTCTTAAGTCTTGATTCCCGTTCAAAGACTTATATAGCAACGATAGATGGGGCTTCGAGGGCAAAGAAGGCAAAGATCAGGAAGATCGAAGAGAGGGGAGGTATAGTCCTTGCCGTAAAGGAGAAGGATGGTCTTGTGGATCTTACTTCCCTCATGGACAGGCTTGGTGAGATGGAGATTACAAGTCTCTTGATTGAAGGTGGCGCCGAGATCAATGCATCGGCCCTGGCGGAGGGTATTGTGGATAAGGCGATCTTCTTCTTTGCCCCTAAGATCATAGGGGGTCAGCGATCTTTAAGCTCAATTGGAGGAGGCTCCCCGGAGAACCTGGAAGAGGTGACCCGCGTTCATGATATAAGAATAAAAAAAATGGGTGAAGATATTATGGTTGAGGGTTATGTAACCCGGGATAAGGGGACGGGTAGAAAATCATAAGATTTAAAAGAAATAGTTTATTGCTCATATTGTCCCTGAGTCTCTCTCTCGGTCTGGTCTCTGCCTTTGCACACGAGGAAAAAATGGAAGTCGAGATGGATGAGGGAGAGGCGGCAAGGGCAAGGATTGAGAAGTATATTTCAACCAGGGATGATAAGGAGGCGGATGAGATATTAGAGCATATCCTCTCCCACCCAATTTTAAATATTGACCAGATACTGATCCAGCTTAAGAGGTGGAAGAGATATGAGGAGGAGAAAAGGGGGGCTCTTATTGACCAGAAGGCAACCATTGGTTCCAGCAAAATAAGATACGCCTTATATGTCCCCTCGGGCTACAGTCCGCAGATTGCCTATCCCCTTATAGTTTGTCTCCACGGCGCAGGTTTTGATGGAAACAGATACCTTGAGCGCTGGAGCGCAAGGCTTGGCGAATCATACATTGTTCTCTGTCCCTCTGTTGAAGGCGGGACGTGGTGGACTGATGAGGCTGCCGGCCAGGTCATTTCATTAATTCAGGATATCAAGGCAAGATACAATATTGACACAAACAGGATATTTCTAACAGGGATGTCAAATGGAGGGGTAGGGGCATTAAGGATAGGGATAAACTTTCCTGACAGGTTTGCTGGCATAGCCCCTATGGCAGGCGCGATGCCTGTTGAGGCGATGCCGTTCCTTAAAAATCTGAAAAACACACCTGTTTATATCATACACGGGTCAGAAGACCAGGTAATGGCCGTGGAGTACAGCAGAAAGATCAGCAACAGGCTTACAGACCTAGGGTATGACGTTGTTTATAAGGAACATAACAGGGTACACCCGGAGGCCGGTGGTCACTTCTTTCCTGCAGAGGAACTCCCTGACCTTATAAAATGGCTTGGCGGAAAGAGGAGAACCCCCTATCCAAAGGAACTTACATTTCTTATGAATGGGAATGGAAGGAGAGGATATTACTGGGCGACCATAGACGAAACGGAAGAAAAGAAAGAGGGGAAAAAGAACAGGGCACTGTTTACAAGTATTGAGGCAAAGGCTGTAGATGGAAACAGGATTGAGGTCAAATCTGAAAAGGTGAAGACATATACCCTCTTTCTGAATGATAAGATTGTCGATCTGTCTAAGGATGTAACCATTGTTACAAACGGGAAAGTCAGTTTTGTGGGCCTGATAAAAAAAGATCCCTCTATCCTCCTGAAGGATGCCAGATCAAGGCAGGACAAAGAGATGCTCTTTACAGCCGCAATCACTATAAAAGTTGATTAATTGAAGGAGATATTTAAAGACCTTTCCATAAGAGATATAATATTATCCATCCTCTCGGGGGTTCTGGTCTCCTTAAGCTTTCCGACCCCTGACCTCTGGCCTCTTGCCTGGATCTCCCTTGTTCCGCTCTTCATCTCCCTGAAGGGGAAATCAAAAAGAAGTCCATTCACCTTGGGTCTTCTTACCGGATTTTTCTATTTCCTTATCACTGTAAGCTGGGTAGTAAATTCCATGTATAACTATGGCAAGGTACCGCTACCCATAAGTTATCTTATAATGTTAATGCTCGTCCTCTACCTTGCACTGTATGTTGGTCTATTCTCCTTCCTTCGGGGTCTCTTTGTCTCCTCCGGCCAGACCATTGTAATTGTCTCGCCCCTTATCTGGACAGCGCTGGAATTTATCAGGGCACACATCTTTACAGGTTTTCCATGGGTATTGTTCGGGTACTCGCAGTATAGATTCCTCCCGATCATACAGATATCAGATGTTACCTCTGTCTATGGCGTCTCTTTTCTGATTCTGATGGTGAATGAGGCCGTTGCATGGGTCATTATGACGATAATGGAGAGGAGGCGGATCAGGGTGTCCCTGAAGGGTGCATGGCCTGTCTATCTGGCAGGGTCGTTATTTATCCTTGTCCTGTTTTACGGCTATCATCGTCTTGGGGAAGATATTGGGAAAGCCGGGAAAAAGCTGAAGGTTGCCTTATTGCAGGGGAATATCGAACAGGACAAAAAATGGGATGAGAGGTATAGACTGGAGACTATTGAGATCTATAAGAGGTTGACCAGGGATGCTGTCGATTCCGGTGCCGGGATAATAATCTGGCCCGAGTCGGCAACGCCCTTCTTCTTTCTGAGAGAGGGTGTATACAGGGAAGAGCTCAGGCGTTTGACACTGGATAAACATGTATATCTCCTCTTTGGTTCACCTGATATCAGGGAGAGGAATAAAAAGATAGAGCTCCTAAACAGCGCCTTTCTCCTGTCTCCTGAAGGAACCCTTGCATCAAGGTATGACAAGATACATCTTGTCCCATTCGGGGAATATGTCCCGATGTCAAAGATACTCTTCTTTATCGATAAGATGGTTGTTGGGATAGGTGATTTTGTTCCCGGAGATAAGTATACCGTGATGGAGGCAGGGGACGGCAAGCTTGGCGTAGTGATATGTTTTGAGGTGATCTTCCCCGATCTTGTCAGGAGGTTTGTTTCTAATGGCGCAGAATTTATGACAACTATCACCAATGATGCCTGGTTTGGGGCCTCTTCAGCGCCATATCAGCATTTTTCCATGGTGGTTTTTAGATCCGTTGAAAACAGGGTCCCCTTTGTCAGGGCGGCAAACACAGGGATATCAGGGAGCATTGATGCCTACGGGAGGATAAGAAAGTCTACTGATATATTTGTTGAAGATAAGGTTGTTGATGAGATTGTATTGAGGGACAGGACAACCATATACACCAGATACGGGGATATATTCGCCTATCTTTGTGTTATAATGACAGCGTTATTAATGATATACAGGAGGATCTATGTTAGCCGATTATAAGATAGACTTAGAAGGGATAAGAATGGATCTGGAAGGCCTAAGAGGTCATCTTTGACCTGCCTAAGAAGAAAGGACGCATAGAAGAACTGGAAAAGGAGACTGCCCAGCCTGATTTCTGGAAGGATCAGGCCCAGGCAAGGCGTCTGACCCAGGAGAAATCAACGCTTGAAAAGGAGACAGCTAAGTGGGAGGCCATAGAGAAGGAGTATAAGGGCGTTACTGACGTCCTTGAGCTTGCCGCCTCAGAGGGTGATGCCTCCCTTGATGCCGAGATCGGCCAGGAGATAAAGGCATTAAAGGGACATATTGCGAGAATGGAGACCGAACTCCTCCTTTCTGAAGAGAAGGATATAAGCAATGCCATCCTTTCTATACATCCGGGCGCAGGGGGTACTGAATCCCAGGATTGGGCCGAGATGCTCCTCAGGATGTATGTCAGGTGGGGTGAGAAGGGGGGCTATAAGGTAGAGGAGATAGACCTCCTGCAGGGCGAGGGGGCGGGTATCAAGTCTGCCACGTTTTCCATATCAGGCGAATATGCCTACGGTTATCTTAAATCAGAGGCTGGCGTCCACAGGCTGGTCAGGATCTCACCCTTTGATGCCAACAAGAGGAGGCATACATCATTCGCGTCTGTCTTTGTCTACCCTGAGATCGAAGAGGATCTGGATCTACATATCGATGAAAAAGATCTGAGAATTGATACCTATCGTGCATCAAGCGCAGGCGGCCAGCATGTAAACAAGACATCATCCGCCATCAGGATTACCCATATCCCTTCAGGGATTGTCGTTCAGTGCCAAAACGAACGATCTCAATATAAGAATAAATCTATGGCCATGAAGGTATTGAGGTCAAGGCTGTATGAGCTTGAGAAGGCAAAGAAGGAAGAGGAGATGTCTTCTTTCCTGTCAGAGAAGAAGGAGATCGCGTGGGGCAGCCAGATCCGCTCCTACATATTCCAGCCCTATCAGATGGTAAAGGACCACAGGACAGGTATCGAGACAGGTAATATCACTGCTGTTATGGATGGTGATATAGATCAGTTTATCCAGGGGTATCTGCTGCAGAAGATAAAGAAGTAGATCGGAGAGGAGGAGTTATGCCATATCAAGAACCGGGCAGTGGGGGCCAACGTGACCAATTCAAAACAACTCGCCGGCCTTCTCGGTCCTGCACTAATTGCGCTCTCCATCTCTGAGACGCTCAACCTTGGCATCTGGACGAGCCTTCCCGCGCAGGCCCTTGCTCCAATCATTTACCTAAGTTGACTTCGTCGTCGGCTTAGTATCCAGACCCTCTATTTGCCTCCCGGCGAAACATAGGCCTTACCGCTGGGACCCATTTGAGCCAAATTGTCTGTGCGGCTTGATTCCAGATCGATGTAATCCAGAAGGACGCAAGCCTTGCTGTGGTCTTATTGGAGGATTCATCATCCGATTTGAAACAGATGCTGATCTAACACCTACTGGCAGCCCGCTATCTTTTTCGTTCTCTTCTATTTCGGTTTTCAGATCCAAGGCCCAATACCTCCTTTGAACAGATATCATCCAGACCGCAGTCATTACACCTCTCATCATCTATCCCCCCGCACTCCCCTGAGATCCCCATATGGCAGAGCGCAAAATCATACTTGACCGGGTCTTTTGGGTCAAAAAGCCTGAGATTAGATGTAATTTCCTCTGCCATGCCCCAGCCCAGGGTCTTAGTCGTTGCAAGGCCGAGATTCCGGCAGATCCTTGCTATATGCGTATCGAGCGGGATGATCAGCTTTGAAGGTGATATCCGATCCCAGAGGCCGAAATCTATCCCATCTCCGGATCTTACCATCCACCTCAGGTATAGATTCAGCCTCTTACACGCGCTCCTGTCCCTGGGCGAGGGGAACATACCTGCTGGGTAGGTCTTTTCCCCATAGATCCTGGACGTATCCAGGGCATGTAGATAGTCTGTAAATCTGATCAAGCAATCCTTGATATCAGGGTCCTCTTCCTTGTAAAAGGAGACAAAGAGTGTGCCTATACTGCCATACTCCCTTACAATATGACCTGTCATATATATAAGGTATGCAATATCCTTATAGTTCCATATCCTGTGATAAAACCCCCTGATAAGGCCTATATCCGGAGATCTGTTGAATTCCGTTACAAAACCGGGCAGATCGCCTCCTGCCAGATCCAGGATCCGCCTGATCACCGGTTTGAATTGTTTTACATTACCAAAGGCCAGCGATGATGCAATAATGCCTGCTATCTCTATATCTAGCGGATCTTTGTACTGGTGCGGAAATTCAATAGGGTCAGATCCGATCCGGGACCTTAAGTCGTACTCCTCATAAAACTGATCCAGGGTCTTTTTAACCCTCTCTTGTTTCAATATATCCATTTCTAATCCTTTATCTCATGGATCGGAAAGATATGTTCCTTTATGTATTTGACACCCTCCTCAGCAAAGGCGTGTCTTGCATCCATCTCCTTCCGCACACTCCTTACCGGGTCTCTCAAGGCCTTTGCTGATAACCCCAGCCTCCCAAGACTTGCCATGAATTCATCCGGAAGTTTATCCGGCAGATCGACCCCTGCCATGATCGCAAATGCAAGCGACCAGCACCTTGCAACATTTCCGATATCATAGCCCCCGCCTCCTAATGCAACCCAGGGGACAGACCACCCCTTCATCAACTCAATCATCCTGGTAAAACCATTCGTAGTAAGCTCCAGGTGCGTTAAGGGGTCTGTGGCCATAGTATCCACGCCAAGCTGTGTAACCAGGAAATCAGGTTTAAACGCCTTAATCAGGGGAGGTACAACGTGCTCAAATCCCCATACAAAAAAATGGTCGTCTGTCCCGGGAAGAAAAGGGAGATTAACCGAGTAGCCCTTTCCTTTCCCTTTACCTGTTTCAGTAACATCACCCGTGCCTGGAAAAAGAAATCGACCGGATTCATGGAGGGATATGGTCAGGACCTGGTCTGTATCATAGAATGCATGCTGGACCCCATCCCCATGATGGGCGTCTATATCAATATAGACCACCCTCTTGCCCCGACTGGTCAGATCCTTGATGGCTATGGCAGGATCATTGAGATAGCAAAATCCCGATGCCCTGTCAGGCATTGCATGGTGCAGACCCCCTGCAATGTTGAAAGCAACATCCACCTCTCCGGTCTCAACCATCCTGGCTGCCACAATAGATCCGCCGACGCCTAATAGCGAACCCTCATAGACACCCTTAAAGACCGGATTATCACCCCATCCAAGGCCATGAAGAAGGTTGAGGTCAAGGTTGAGGGGATTCGCAGCTTCGGCCTTCTCAAGGGCAGAGATATATCCCTCCGTATGGATCAACCTGACCTCCTCCCTTGATGCGGGAACAGGTTCAACCAACCTTACATTATTTTTGCCGAATATATCGTAAGATTTCAGCAGCTCATAGGTTAGTCTTAGCCTTACCATCTTGAGAGGATGGCCTTCGCCATAATCATAACCCTGGAACCGCTCAGAATATATAAATGCTGATCTCATAATAGAATTTTCTTGACATCCCTTATAAATCGGATTAATTTATGCCTAATTTAGGTATAAATAACATCAATGGCAACATCGCAAAAATCAGCCTGGTCCTTTATAATGTTCCTCTTGTTGGGAGGTCTTTTTGGCGGTCTCCTCGGCCAAATATTAAGGGCCGTTTCCCCGGAGGGTATTATATCAAGTATCTTTCTGAAGGGATACACAATAGGTATCATACCGCCGTTCACCCTAGACCTCTCACTCATAACCCTAACTATAGGTTTTGCTGTCAGATTGACTATCTTCAGCATCCTCGGTATATTCCTGGGGGTATATATCTATAAACAGGTATAAGGTCGAGGCTGAGGCTAAGGTTGAGGAATTCCTAAACCTAAACCTTAGCCTTTGATTCTTACCCCAAGGTCCCTCTCCTTCAGCTCCCTGATCCTGTCTCTTAAGACCGCGGCCTTCTCAAATTCAAACCTCTTCGCAGATGCCTTCATCTCCCTCTCCAGCGACCTTATAAGGTCCGGTATCTCATCGTCAGGTACATATCCTGCCTCCTCTTCAGCCAATATCGGTATACCATAATAGTCTGCCTCGGATATCTTATAGAGGGCATCAGGAATCCCCTTCTTTATGGATGTTGGTGTAATCTTATTTGCCCTGTTAAACTCCATCTGTATGGCCCTTCTCCGGCCTGTCTCATCCACGGTGAGCTTCATGGAATTAGTGATGCTATCCCCGTAAAGGATCACCTTCCCCGAAACATGCCTTGCCGCCCTCCCCGCGGTCTGTATCAGGGATCTGTATGATCTCAGATACCCCTCCCTATCGGCATCAAGGATGGCAACAAGGGAGACCTCAGGAAGGTCAAGGCCCTCTCTTAAGAGGTTCACACCTATCAGGACATCAAAATCACCACGTCTTAAATCCCTTATGATCTCCGTCCTCTGAAGGGTCTGGATCTCTGAATGCAGATACCTGACCTTTACCCCCAGTTCATGATAATACTCGGTCAGATCCTCAGCCATCTTCTTCGTGAGCGCCGTAACGAGGACCCTGTCACCCCTTGAGACCCTTATATTTATCTCCGACAATAGATCGTCTACCTGACCCGATGCCGGTCTTATGCTGATCTCCGGATCCATAAGTCCTGTCGGCCTTATAATCTGCTCTATAACACGGCACTCAGGCCTCGCCATCTCATACGGGCCGGGTGTGGCAGAGACATACACCACCTGATTTACCATCTTCTCAAACTCCTTAAATGTAAGGGGTCTGTTATCAAATGCCGATGGAAGCCTGAATCCATACTCCACAAGGCTCCCTTTCCTGGAATGATCCCCCTCATACATGCCGCCTATCTGCGGGATAGTTGCATGGCTCTCGTCCGCTATAAGCAGATAGCCCTTGGGAAAATAGTCAATGAGTGTCGGAGGCGGATCACCGGGTATTCTGCCGCTTAGATGCCTTGAATAGTTTTCAATCCCATGGCAGTAACCGAATTCCTTGATCATCTCAAGATCAAACATCGTCCTCTGTTCTATCCTCTGCGCCTCTATGAGCATACCCTGAGACTTAAAAAACCTGATCCTCTCACCAAGCTCTTCCTCTATGCCCTTCAAGGCCACTTCAAGCCTCTCCGGCGGTATAATATAATGACTGCCGGGATAGATGGCAACCTTCGAAAGCCTCTTTAAGACCACGCCCCTTAATGGGTCTATCTCCGAGATGGCATCAACCATATCTCCGAACATCTCAATTCTAATGCAGTTTGACTCAGATGAGGCCGGATATACCTCTATAACATCCCCTCTTACCCTGAACGTGCCCCGCGCAAATTCGACATCATTCCTCTCATACTGGATCTCAATCAGCCTTTTAAGTATCTTATCCCTCGATATCTCCATCCGCTCCTCAAGATAGAGGAGCATCCCGTGATATGCCTCAGGGGAACCGAGTCCGTATATACAGGAGACAGAGGCAACTATAATTACATCATCCCTTTCAAAGAGGGAGTTTGTGGCCGAGTGCCTCATCCTGTCGATGGCATCATTTATTGATGAGTCCTTTTCGATATATGTATCTGTCTGCGGGAGATATGCCTCCGGCTGATAATAATCATAGTAACTTACAAAATATTCTACGGCATTCTCAGGGAAGAAAGACTTAAATTCATTGTAGAGCTGGGCAGCAAGGGTCTTGTTGTGAACCATCACAAGGGTAGGCTTATTTATATTATCTATGACGTTCGCCATGGTAAATGTCTTGCCGGAGCCTGTAACACCGAGCAATACCTGGTGTTTTATCCCATTTATCAGCCCGTCAGTAAGCTGTTCTATTGCCTTTGCCTGATCCCCCTTGGGAGAGAATTCCGATACGAGCTTAAACCCCACGAGACTAAGACCTCCAAAATCATTTTATCACAGACACGATTCAGAAAAAATAGAAGGAATTACTCCCTGCCAAGAGGGAGGTATCCTTCTTTTTAAAAATAACATCCTTGACAGATTTATAAAAATAGCTATAAGTATAGACCTAACGTTCGTGGTAAATAATAAGGACTACATAAAAAGCAATTCTGGTGTTATAATTCACAAATGAGCAAATATGAGAAATTATTAATACAAATTCTCCGCGGAACCTCTGATGCAAATATTCCTTTTGACGTATTATGCACCTTATTGGAACATATAGGTTTTACAGAGAGGATTAAGGGTAGTCATCATATTTTCACAAAAGATGGTGTTGAGGAGATACTTAATTTATAACCTAAAGGTAACAAATCAAAACCTTACCAGGTTAAACAAGTGCGAAATGTAATATTGAAATATAAATTAGGAGGATAACGAGATGGGTAAAAACATATATGAAATAATAATTTATTGGAGCAAAGAAGATGATGCGTTTGTTGCAGAAGTACCAGAGTTGCCAGGTTGTGCAGCAGATGGAACCACATACCAAGAAGCTCTTGCCAATGCTGAAGTTATTATAAATGAGTGGATAGAAACTGCAAAAGAATTAAAGCGACCAATTCCTAAGCCAAAAGGAAGATTAATTTATGCCTAATATTTTACGGATACCTAATGTTAGCCATAAAACAAAAAACATTAAAGGCATTAGAACCAAGAACAAAAATCAAAGTCCCAACAAGTCACTACACCTGACGCCAAGGGACAGCGCAGGTGAGTTGGGTCGTTGGGAACCTAAAAGGATCAGGCCGTACACTCTTGACAGGTAAGGGATTTATGGTAGAAGTGATGGATCATGGCAAGACCACTTAGAATAGAATACAGCAGCGCACTTTACCATTTTACATCAAGAGGTAATGAACGAAAGGAGATATTCAAGAACGAACGGGATTTTGAGAGTTTTTTAGCATATCTTGCGACAGTAGTACAAAGGTATAAAGCAGTAATATATGTCTATTGTCTTATGAACAACCACTATTGACCAACCATATGTATGTTTCTTGCTTCTTCTATATCAAAAATATATCTACTAAAAGTTCCACTTTTTTAAATTCTGGATCACCAGTTACTATAGTAGCCTTATGCTCTATGGCTGAGGCAAGGATAAAGCAGTCGGCATAGGAGATGCTATCAAAGATAAACGGTCCTTTTCGCATTATCTGAACTCGCCTTTCCGTTCTTTGAGGAGTCTCTCTGAAAGGGAAGGCTTAGAAGGCAATATACCACAAGCCGCCTTGATAGGATCTTCCATAGGGGGGATAAGATAGATTATTCCCCCATACTCCATGATTAGAAGCTCTGACCCTGGTTTTATACCATATCTTTTTCTTATCTCGGCAGGTATAACTATCTGCCCTTTGGATAGGGTTTTAATGATAGCCATAAGTTTAACCTCTATTTAAACTGTTATACAACTATTAATAAACATACAACTATCTATTAGATTTATCAATATCAATACAAACTTAACAACAAAAGAGTTGACAAAGATATTTTAGTCTGCTATTCATTGTGAAACCTTGAAAAGGTTGAGCACGGTGAAACTCCGACACAGTCTCACTCCCGTTAAAGTCGGGATATGGGCAACAGTTCATCAGAATTAAGATGGTGGACATGGTTGATAACTAAAGAGCAAGAGTATTTATTTTAGTTCCCATATCCCTTGCCGCAGAGGCAGGGGATTTTTATTTTGGAGGGCTTTTTGCCCGGGCAACAGGAGATACCAATGGAAGATGAGGATATAGTAAGAGAGATAAGGGGAATTGAAGATGCTGCTGATCGCCTTATCCTGGAGGCCAAGGAAAAGGTTAAAGAGCTTGAGTCCGCATCTAAAAGTGAGATTGAGAAGATAGAGTTGGAATCAGAGAAGGAGCTTGAGATAAAGACAGACAAGCTAAGGTCGGCACTTAAAGAGGAGAAGGAGAGGGAAGAATCAGCGCTGACGGCGCGATTTGAAGAGGATAAAAAAAGACTTGAGGGTGTAGACCGGGATACCCTTATGAGATTAACAGATCTTGCGATGGATAAGATTTGCGAAGGTTGAAATGGCCATAGAAAGATTAAAGAAGGTAAGCCTGGTTGTCCCTCTGGAAAAGAGGAGGAGGCTCTTCGATAGGCTATATGATCTTAAGATCCTCCATATTGTAGACGCATTTTCCAGGATTTCAGTCCAGGACCTAAAGAGAAACAGCATCACCACCGAGGAAACGGATTATGTGATTCACAGACTTGGGCTTATTATCTCAACTCTCAATCTCTTTAACCCGGAGAAGAAGGGTTTGATTGAAGGTTTTTTCCCTACCCCAAGGATCGTATCTGAGTCCACACTGGAGAAGCTCCTCCCCACATTTGAACCGGATCCCCTTTTTGATAAATGCCAGTTTATCATGGATCAGTATACCTTTATTGAAAAGAGGCTCTCTGAGATAAAGGAGGAGATCTCTGCCCTCTCTCCATTTACTGAACTCCGGTTGGATCTGGAAGGATTAAAAAGGCTAAAGAAGACTACAATATTTTTTGGAACCTGTCCGGGGGAGGAATACCTCAGAATGACATCTGATCCTCAGGCAAAAGACATCTTAACATGTCAGCTGATATCCGCTAAAGAGAGGGAGCATAAGGTGTTGATTGCCTGTCTGAATGAAGATAGGGATAGCGCCAGGGGATTGTTAAAGGGTTATAAGTTTACAGACCTTCCGCTTCCGGATATACAAGGCAGGGTATCCGGCAGGATTGCGGCATTGGAACTGGAGAACAAGGATCTTCTAAGTCAGAAGGATGGTTTGGCAGAACGGGTCTCCGGCCTGTCAAAGGAATACAGAGATAAGGTTGAGATAATGATGGGTTACCATGAAGACCAGAGATCTAAAACAACTACAGAGGGCAATTCGGCCTTATCAAAGAGGGTGATGGTTATAATAGGCTATATAAGGGATATGGATATCCAAGTGCTTGACAGGCTGCTCTCCCGGGAGTTTCCCGATTCTTCGATAGTATATGATGACCCTAAACCCTCTGATATTGTTCCCGTTTCTATAAGCCTCAACCCCATATTCAGACCGGTTCAGCTATTGGTTAATATGTTTGGTTTGCCAAACTACTTCTCCTTTGACCCTACACCATTTATTACATTGAGCTTCCTCGCCTTCTTCGGGATCTGTTTTGGTGATGTGCTCTACGGCCTGATGCTGATCGGCTTTTCTGCATTTATGATGAAGAGATTCAGGTCTTATGAAGATACCAGAGATTTCTTCAAGCTCTTCTTTTACGCAGGTATAAGCACAACGATATTTGGGGCGCTGACAGGATCCTGGGGAGGTGACCTCTACAGGCCGGAATATCTGGGGGAGAACAATATAGTCTACAGGCTCATGAATCTCTTCATGATGATCGACCCGCTCTCAAAACCCATCGCGGCCCTAATATTAGTCATAGGCATAGGCATTATTAACCAGTTCTACGGTATAATCCTAAAGATGTATGGGGAGATAAGAAGGGGAAATACAGGAAATGCGATATTTGATGGCGGACTCTGGTTAATTGTACTGCCAGGTTTTATCATAATCACCTCATCGCTCTTTACCGGCATCCCTCTCTGGTTATTCAGGTTTGGGGGCCTGATCTTTTTAATTGGCGCTATAGGCCTGATACTTACCCAGGGGAGGGGGGAGAAGGGGATCCCTGCAAGGATAATAACAGGGGTCGTGAGCCTTTATGGGATAGTGGGAAGTTATGGGTGCATGAGCTTTGTGGGGGATATCCTCTCCTATTCAAGACTCCTTGCCCTTGGATTAACGACCTCAATTGTGGCCATGTCATTCAATATGATTGCAAACCTCTTTAAACCGTTGGGATTTGCCGGGATGATACTGTTTATGATTGTTTTGATTATAGGCCATTCACTCAATTTCGTGATGAGCATAATCGGTTCATTTGTCCATCCTGCCAGGTTGATCTTTCTCGAGTTCTTTGGAAGGTTCTACGAGGGAGGTGGGACCAGATTTCAGCCATTTGGGTTTCAGGGTGGAAGGGTTCGTCTTATTAAAACTTCTGAATAGGGGGCTACAATATGTTTGAGTCGATCAGGATCTATTTTATCGAGACAGGCACAGGCTGGTCTGTGCTTGGTGCGATGCTTGCCGTTCTCCTTGGCGGGATCGGATCGGCAAGGGGCATAAGGATCTCCACATCGCAGGGTGCAGGGGTGCTGGCGGAAAAGCCTGAGCTCTTCGGAAAGCTCCTTGTCCTTATGGCCCTTCCGGGCACACAGGGGTTCTATGCATTTATCTGCGCAGTCATGATCTCACTTAGGAGCGGGATGGTTACGGGAAAGGTGACAGCCTCACCCACTGTAGGGATATCTCTGTTTATAATAGGACTATGTATGGGTCTGGTTGAGTGGAAATCCGCAATACTCCAGGGGGAGGCTGCTGCCGCCGCGATCAACCTGACCGGCAAAAAACCGGAGGAATCCGGCCGTGCAATCCTCCTTCCGGCGCTTGTGGAGACCTATGCGGTTATCGCCCTGTTGGCTGCCATACTCCTTATAATCTGGGTAACCCAGTAGGGGGTAGGGATAAAGATGTCGCTTGAAAAGATAAGAGAAGCTGTAATAGGTAAGTCCCAAAAGGAGAAGGAAGAGATAATAGCCAGGGCAAAGGAAGGGTGCGAGCAGAAGGTCAGAACAGCAAGGGAAGTGATAAAAGAGGGGGTTGAAAGGAGACTTAAGGGGATAGAAGCAGAATTCCGGGAGGAGATAAAGAGGCAAATAGCCTCCCTTAACCGGGAACACAGGCTGCGGCTCCTTGAGATGAAAAACAGGATAATAGACGATATCTTCATCCGGGCAGTAGATAAGGTTATAAATCTGCCCGATGATAAGTATCTTGCCATGATGGAGAGGAGGCTCCTTAAGGTAGATAGTAGTCTACCGGGTAACCTCTTTGTCAACGCAAGGGACTTAAAGAGGATAGATCCGCTCTTCATGGACAGGATCAATGGCAGGCACCAGGGGGGTTCCAGGATAGACTTAAATCAAGACCCCATTGACATAAAGGGGGGCTTTGTCTTCAAGACCAACAAGTTTGAGATAGACCAGACTCTCGATACCATTATGGTAGATCTCGAAAGGGAGCTTGCTCCTATGATTGCAAAGGAACTCTTTTATGGGAAATAGTTATGCGTGGTGCTATGTCTCCGGCAGGGTTAATGTACTCGATTCATCCCTCCTCGAGGATGAATTCTTCAGGAGGATAATCTCATCCAGTACCCTTCAGGAGATCCACCGCGTCATTAGCGATTCCCCTGTTAAGGCCTATTTCCCTCACGCTGAGGACCTCCACGATACGGATTCGATGCTCAACAGGTACTATAAGGACAGGATAACGGATATCAGCGGCTCATCGCCAGACCCGGCTGTCAGCGATATATTCCTTCTGAGATACGATTTCCTGAACCTGAAAAACTATATCAAGGAAAGGATTCTGCATGTGCCATATGAGAGGCACCCTTTAGGAAAAATACCTGACGACCTGTGGGATGCGCTATGGAAGGGAGAAGACAGGTCTTTGCCTGAGATATTCGCCTCCAGTGTAACCCTTATAACAAGGAATATCGACGATGGATTATCCGGCGTGGTGATAGACTCTATAATAGACAATGCCTATCTCTGTCATATCCTCCAAAAGGCAGAAGGGATCGGGTCTCCAATGATTGAGAATTTTATCCGGAGGTATCAGCTTGCAAAGGGGATTGAGATTATCTGGCGGGCCCTCTCATCAGGCAGGGAGTCTGAATTGATTCCGGAGTTTCTATTTATAACATCCGGATTAATCGAGGAGGAGCTATTCTCCAGGCTTACCCACTTACCGGTGGATAAGTGGAATCAGATATTAATGACAATTTTCCCTAAAGAACAATGCGAAAGGATTTTTACCGGGCCGCCTGAAGATCGGCTTAAGAGGTTTATAAAAGAGACAGACAATTATCTCTATCAGGAGACAAAACTCCCGGCTTATATATCCTTCGGGCCGGAGCAGGTTTTTCTATACATGATAGGATTTACCAGGGAGGTATTCAACCTCGGGCTGGCAATAAAAGGAAGATTAAACAGGATCCCTTCGGCATTAATTGAGGAGAGGCTCAGAAAGATCTATGTCTGACTATAGACACCAAGCGAGCAAAGCGAGCGTTGAGGGGGAGGGCTTCGACGCTGAGCTCAGCCGAAGC
>CAZYNY010000037.1:0-24449 GCA_964648095.1 uncultured Nitrospirota bacterium
TGATAGATGCGGTTGCCGAGATGTTCCTTACGGGTGTAATAGACCAGAGAGGGAAGATCCAGCAGGATGTAAATAGCAATAGGATCAAGGTGGGGGAAGGCGGGCTTGAGTTTGTCCTTGCATGGGGAAATGAATCAGGAACAGGCAAAGAGATAGCCCTGACTGAGCCTGATCTTGACAATATCATCAGGGCAAAGGGCGCTATCTATGCAGGTTTTTCAATACTACTGAAAGAGGCCGGGATCGATTTTTCCGCAATTGAAAAGATCATGATTGCAGGGGGGTTCGGTAAGTATATCAATGTCAAGAGGGCAATAATGATAGGACTCCTTCCGGACCTCCCGCCGGAGAAGTTTGTCTTCCTGGGCAATACATCTATTGCGGGCGCATATCTGGCCCTTACCTCACGGGAGATGCTAAAGAGGGCAGAGGAGATAGCCAGGAAGATGACTTACATCGAGCTCTCTGTCTCAAGATCCTTTATGGATGAGTATGTATCCGCTCTCTTCCTTCCGCATACCAATATTTCTGCCTTTCCGTCTGTACAAGGGTTGTTAAAGGGAAATACCACATAAGTTATAAGTCATGCCATGTTATAGTCACCTCACGTCTGTCTCTTAAGATATTCTATGGCATCCTCTCTGCTTTTCAGTATACCGAGGATCTGTTTTTCCCTTAAATCGGCAAGTATTTCCTTGAAGATAGGTCCAGGTTTGAGGCCAAAAAGATTTATCAGGTCATGACCGGTTATGAAGGACCCCTCTTTATCCTTTTCTGCTATGCTCAGATAGATTGAAAGCATCCTGGCTATGGTCTCCTTTACCTTGTCGATAGCAGGGATACCTTCTGTTAAGTACCCTTTCGATTCTGCATCTGCAAGGGCCATGATGAGGATACTCAACCCATCTTCCCTTGTGTCCCGGAAGAATCTGTATGCGGCCCTATGGGTCAACATTTGTTCACGGGAAAGGAGAAGAGGACGCAGGTGATTTTCCGTAAGTCTTTCTATATACCTCCCGACTTCAGTGCCGAACCTTAACCTCTGAGTAATTTCCATGTTCATTTTGGCCCCAAGGGACTGATGCCCTATAAAATGAACAGCCCTGTCTTCCCCTGTAGAAAAGGTGTCAGGTTTCCCTATGTCATGGAGGAGAGAGGACAGCTTAATGGCAATTTGCCTTGGCACGCCGTATTCAAGTTCCCTGCTCAGATGACCTGAAATCTCGTCTTTGGCTATGTCAAAAGGCCAGACCAGGTTATCTAATATCTTTTCTGTAAATCTCAATGTCTTTATAGAGTGGTCCCAGAGCTTAAGATCTTCTCCGGACACAATGATCTGATCTTTCAGGCGCATTATCTCCGGTATGACCTGGCTAAGCAGACCGAGGTCATCCAGCATCTCAATGTATCGTGATGAGCTTGAAACGGAGAATATCAAGACAAGCTCATCACGAATCCGCTCGAAAGATACACGGTTTAGGAGGACTGAATTCCTCCTGATCAATTCCAGTGTGTCATTGGATATATCGAATCTTAATAGGGCAGAGAACCTTACGCCGCGGATAAGTCTTATTGGATCATCGATAAAGGATCTTTCACTTATAACCTTTATGCTTTTAGACTCTATGTCACTAATCCCGCCCAGGGGATCGACGATTTTTAACCTCTCAGGGTTAATAATGATGTCGCTTACGTTGATTGCCAGTGCATTTATTGTAAAATCCCTGCAATGGAGATCCTCAACTATCTCCTTACCCCTCATCCTGGAAAAGTCAAATCTCCATGCCTCCTTACCGGATCCTTTTACCACACAAAAGACATTGTTTTCTTTTTCAAGGGGAAAGCAGGAACCGCCTATCTCATCAGCAAAGGCCCTGGCAAACAGATCATGCTCTATTGGGATGACTATATCTAGTTCTCTCTTTAACTTCCTGCCGATGACCAGGTCACGGAGAAAGCCGCCGACAAGATATGAATCTTTAATTGATGCGATCTTCCTGAGATATTCAGAAAGTTCATTAAAGATAGAAGAATCCTCAATATATCTTTCCATCTGTTCTGTCATCTCTACTTAGTAATGCCAATTCGCCTTCATTCGGCTGTCTGGAAAAAACAGGTTGAGGTCAATGTTAAGGTTTAGGAACTTCTTAGCCTCAACCTCAGCCTCAGCCTTCTTCATGCCTCCTCGCCGCCTTGGTATCCTGTTGAATGCAAATTGGTATAAGATCTATTTTAAATTGGGGACTGTTGTCTTGGGGTAAGTTTGAGGTCAGATGCTATCTCTTCTATCATCTTTGAGGTTATGACATCTTTTTTTCTCAGGAAGCCCTCAAGGAGCGCGTTGTCGCAGATTGTATTAATTAATCTTGGTATGCCATTTGAATATCTATGTATCTCTGTTAATGCGTTGTCATCAAAGAGTTTTTTGTTGCATCCGGCTATCTGGAGCCTATACTGGACATATTCCTTTGTATTATCTTCAGCTAAAGACCTTAATTCGTATCTTATCGCGACCCTTTGCCTTAAGGGTTCATCGAGCGCAAGGTAGTTATCCAGTTCAGGCAGACCAATGAGGACAAATGTAATCAGTTTGTGACCATCCAGTTCGATGTTTAATATACCCCTGAATTCCTCCATGACCTCCTTGTTCTGAAGCATTTGGGCCTCGTCAACAAGGACAACCGCCTTTTTATTATCCTCGTATAACTCAATAAGGCGTTTGGATAGCTGGCTCAACAGCTCACTTTTTACATCAGATGGTTCTTCGACGCCTAGCTGGGCAGCAATCTTCCTTAAGAGCCATTCAGATGTCACTGAGGTATGGATGACTATCAGAAGGGCTGATTCATACTTGTCTTCATTCAATTCATCCAGCATCATCCTTGCTAAGGTTGTCTTGCCGGTCCCAATATCCCCAACCAGGACTGCAAGACCCTTGCTCTCATCCACTGCATATCTGAGTTTGAAGAGGGCCTCGGCATGCTGATTGCTGTTATAAAAGAACCTGTTATCGACAGATGTCGAGAATGGCTGTTCCTTCAGGTTATAGAATTCAAGATAACTCAGACTACCTCCTTAAAGATATGAGATCTTTCCCCTCTTCTTTGTAGGCGCTCCCTTGTTTGTCGCTTTCTTTTCTGCAGCGCCCAGGATGGAATACTTTCCAGACGCAATGGCCTGGGTCTTTAGTTCCTCAATCTTTCTGGCTACATCTCTGAAAGATATATCTACGCTATACACCTCACTCATTTTATCAAGGGCCGCCTCCGGCATATTTGCCATCTCATAAAGCATCCCAAGATCATATTTAATGGCGAGGGATCTCTTATCGTCGCACTTTGGATCAGATATGGCCTTCTCAAGCTGGGCAATGGCCGATTTATACATCCCCTTTTCCTGGAAACAGATAGCAAGCATGCTTGCCGAATCAAAAAAACAGTCAGGTCCCTTTATGGAAAGCTGGAACTCGCCTATGGCCTCATTTACCAGGCCCATTTCTTTATAAGCTATACCGAGATTGTAATGTGTTTCGAAGTCCTCCTCGCCGAACTGCTCCTGCACGCCTTTCTGAAAGTCCTGGAATATAGATTCAAGCTCTTCGTCAAGTTCTTTAGTCTCTGATTTCTCCGATCTTTCTGTTGTGAGATCCTCCTTCAGGACATCAGAGAGATCAAAGTATTCCTCGTCTTCATCCTTTGATCCTGCCTCATCTTTTTGTATCAGCTCCCCGACGATTTCATCTGAAACCACTTGTCCCACCGGTTCCCCTATTGTTGATTCTTCTGCAGACCGAACCTCCGTTTCTGTCTCAGGTTCATCAACTGCAGAGGCCTCCCTGAAGCCCTCTTCTATCTCGGTCTCCACTTCAAACTCGGCAAGCGACGCCCTTGCCTCATCGCTGTCGGGGTATTTTTCGAGTATCTTATGATACATATTCCGTGCATCCTCAACAAGGCCTTGCTGGAGATAGAACTCTGCCTCTGCCAGATCCTCAGTTAAGTTACTTACGGCCTTGTCCTCTTCCTTGACCGCCTCAATCGGTTCCTCAATGACCTGATCCGCCCATGAGGGCCTATCCTCCTCTTCCTTTATTCCTCCAGTTTCCTGAGATCCGTCCGTTAAAATTATGGAAGGCTGGACTGCCCCGGTCTCTGTTCCTTCAAGGATGGCCTCAGGCGCCTCACCTTCAATCTCAGTCTTGCCCATTGCCTCCTTAACAGATTCGTTATCAGGATCAAGCCTTGATGCCTCATCGAGTATAGATATCTTGCTGACAAAATCGCCCTGTTGCCCATATATCCCGGATAGGAAAATACACTCTGAAACCGCTTTTTCAATCTTACCCTCAAGCCTGTAGATCTCCTTTAGCTGGATATGTGCCTTTAAATTGGCAGGTTCAAGGTCTACGATAGCCTCCAGTTGGTCTATAGCGTTCTTGGTGAGGCCATATTTCATATATACCTCAGCCTCGGTAAAGTATGCATCGATCTTTTCAATAGTCTGCGAATCTTGAGTCCCTGCTTTGCCGACAACCACTCCTTCTTCAGTTGTCATAGCGTCCCTGCCAGGCTTAACGACTTCTGTCTCAGGCATAACATCGATCGGAGCTTCGACGACCTCCGGCCCTGACGGTTTTACCTCAGCCGGCTCAAAGATGCTCCTGAATCTCTCAGCCTCCAAGCTGTCCGGCGCTAGCTCTTTGATCTTTTGATAAATTGGGTTTGCCAGACTTGCCTCTGCTAACGAGCCCTTATCAAGATAATATTCAATAACCTTGGCATATTCGCTGACTGAAAGGTCCAGGTTTCCGCTGTTTTCATAAAGTTCTGCCAGCAGTAGTATAGCTTCTACCCTGGCGCTGTCGGCCTTGAGATAATCCAAGATAATCTTTTCAGCCTTCTCGAATTCGTCCTTCCTGACATATTCTTCTATAATGGGTTTAAACTCAAAGAAGGCTTCCTCAAACTTAGACCTCCCGAGGTATATATACCCTAGTCTCTGGCGAAAGAGGGGATTTTGGGGGTCCTTGTTTAGGAACTCCGTAACTATACCCTCTGCTTCATTGAATCTTCCTGCCTGGATATGGGAATCAGCCTCGCTCAGGAGGGTATTTATGTCCGGTTTTTTTGTCGAGACATTTAATTTTTCGAGCCCATTTAGGGCTATGCTGTTTGTTGGGTCAATCTTTAATACCTGTCCGTAGAACTCCTCCGCCTCCTTAAGTTGCTCCTTATAGTAATAGACATCTGCTATCTCAAGGAACTCCTTTGCTGCCTCATTCTTCAGTCCTTCTTTTAGGTACATTTCGGCTAGTTTCAGCTTGATATTGACATTGGTTGGATCAAGGTCAGCAATCTTCTTGTAGATATCTAAGGTCTCTTTTATCAGGCCGTTCTTGGCATAGTGCCTTGCAACCCTCAGATAATCCTCGATTGCGTTACTGGTAAGACCGCGCTCAGCATTTAAATCTGCGAGTTTCAGGTATATATCTATCCTTTCGGGGATCAGCTTTATGATCTTTTTGTAAACCGCTATGGTCTTAAGGACAAAACCTGCTTTATTGAAGGCATCAGCAGCCTTGAGATATTCCTCCACAGCCTCTTTTGCTGAATTCTTTTTTAGATGGAGATCTCCTACAGTATTGTATATATTTCCGTCACTCGGTGTGAGCGAGAGGAGCTTTTGCCACTCCTCTATCGCCTTTTCTATCTGTCCTCTAGCGGTATAACGCTGCGCATTTTCTACGATTTTGCTTTTATCGATTGCCATCAGTGATGATCCAAATAAGTTGTTTTAAATTAACAGATTTGGCAATCCTTGTCAAGGTGAAGCAAGACTTGACACAACGAATAGAGATGGCTTAATCTAAAAAGATGCCAAAGGCAAGTTGGAGGATTTATGTCAATACCCAGTTCCTGTCCAGGGAGCAAGAATATAAAACAGCCGGTGCCTGAATATAGGCATTGTCCCAAATGCGCAGATGAGGTGGAGATCTGGTCTGATGAACTTATAGTTGAGTGTCCTAAGTGTAGATGTATGATAAGCAAGGAGATGAAGAATTCATGTATCGAGTGGTGCAAATTTGCAAACGAATGCGTAGGAGAAGAGATCTTAAAGAAACTAAGAGAGGAGAAAATAGTTAGATGATACCTGCCATAGAATGGAAAAAGGGTGTTGTAAGAATACTGGATCAGTCGAGGCTGCCTACTGAAGTCTCTTTTGTAGACTGCAAGGATTACAGGATGGTTGCCCATTGCATCAAGGAGTTGATTATAAGGGGTGCGCCGGCAATCGGGATTGCCGCTGCCATGGGCCTTGCACTTGGCGCAAGGGAGATAGACACGGCAGATTGCGACAAATTTATAGCAAGGTTTAGTGAGATAGCAGATACCATTGCCTCAACAAGGCCGACCGCTGTTAACCTTTTTTGGGCCATTGAGCGGATCAAGGGCCTTGTTAACAAAAACAAGGGGAAGAGTGTTGAGGATATAAGATCTCTTGTATGCGATGAGGCGAATAATATTCTCGAAGAGGATATTTCCTCCAACAGGCAGATCGGCAGGAATGGTGCGAGGTTGATTGAGGACGGAGATACTATACTTACCCACTGTAATGCGGGTGCCCTGGCTACCGGGGGTTATGGGACTGCCCTTGGCGTGATAAGGGCTGCCCACGAAGAGGGAAAGAAGATAAAGGTATTTGCTGATGAAACAAGGCCTGTGCTCCAGGGGGCGCGTCTAACAGCCTGGGAGCTAAAAGAGGACGGCATAGATGTAACCCTGATAACGGATAATATGGCCGGATACATGATGAGTCGTGACCTTGTAGACCTGTGTATTGTGGGTGCAGACAGGATAGCTGCCAATGGCGATACAGCGAACAAGATCGGGACATACACTGTAGCTGTCCTTGCCAGGGAGCACGGGATACCATTTTATGTGGCTGCCCCAAGCTCTACTGTGGATGGTTCGATCTCCTCAGGGAATGAGATAGTTATTGAAGAGCGTAACCCTGAAGAGGTTACCCATATTATGGGTAAGATCCGGGTGGCGCCAATTGGTGTCTCGGTGGCCAACCCGGCCTTTGATGTAACACCTGCCAGATATATAACTGCTATTATTACAGAGAAGGGGGTATTTAAGCCGGAAGAGATAGGAAAGACACTGGGGCCTTGAAATACCATAACCCAGTCTGTTAAAATAATGCTATGAGGAGACTGGGTGTTTTGATGGTAATCCTGTTGGTTGTATGCCTTTCAGGTTGCGCATACAATAAAGAAAGCCTGATGCAATACGACTATCCATACCCAGCCAATACCCAGGCTGGGTATGGATACAATTATAATCCTGCTGTCTATCCTTACACGACCTACCCGTATCCCTACCTGATGGGCGTTGTGCCGTATTATCCCTATCCGCTTCCTTAAAAAGGCTATCTTCGTCTTCTGTTGAAGAGCCCCTTTAGGTGGTCAATTATTTCCTCTACTGTAACCTTTTTCAGTTCCCTTGTCCTCCTGTCCTTGAACTCTACGAACCCCTCATTTAGATTCCTCTCTCCAACTATCACATGGTAGGGGATTCCGATTAGATCTGCATCCTTAAATTTAACCCCGGGCCTCTCATCCCGGTCGTCGATCAGCACATCTATGCCCACACCCAGCAGGGAGCCATAGATCAGCTCCGACGTAATCATCACCTTCTCGTTATTTACATTTAAAGGGATAACCTGAACATGGAAAGGGGCAAGGGGAATTGGCCATACGATCCCATCCTTATCATGGTTCTGCTCAACAGCAGCTGCGATAGTCCTCCCTATCCCTATACCGTAGCAGCCCATATAGAAGAAGACCTCCTCACCGTTTTTGTTCAGGAACTTTGCAGACATCGGTTCGCTGTACTTCTTCCCGAGTATAAATAGTTGTCCAACCTCGATCCCCCTGTCAATAGAAAGGGGAGACCCGCACTTGGGGCATGGATCATCTGCTAACACCTTCCTGATATAGGACAACTGATCCACCTTAAAATCCCTTCCAATATTGACATTAACTAGGTGGACATCCTTTTCATTCCCTCCGACAATGAAGTTGGATAATTGCCCTACTGCATGATCGGCAATTATCCTGATCCCTCTTAACCCTACAGGCCCTGAAAATCCGGAGGGCCCGCCGGTAATCTTCTCAATTCCCTCTTGGTCTGATAGCATTAAATCTTTGGCAGAGATGAGGTTCTTTAGTCTTATCTCGTTGGCCTCATGATCTCCCCTCACGAGGACTGCCACTGGTCCAGTATCGGTCTGATATATAAGGGTCTTCACCAATTTATCCGGCCTGACACCGAGGAAAGCAGATACCTCTTCCACAGACTTGACCCCCGGTGTTTCAACCCTCTTTATCTCCTCATCTTTCTCTGACTTACGTCCCTCCTCATCAACCTTTGATTCTGCCCTTTCCATATTTGCTGCATAATCACAGGACCCGCAGCTTACAACTGCCTCTTCACCGGTATCTGCCATCACCATAAACTCATGTGAGAATGTCCCGCCTATGAGGCCTGTATCAGCCTCCACAGCCCTGAACTTAAGGCCGCACCTGTTGAATATCCTGGTATAGGCATCGTGCATAGATTTGTAAGTTTCACGGGCATCCTCTTCATCCCGGCCAAAGGAGTAGGCGTCCTTCATTAAAAATTCCCTTCCCCTCATCAGGCCAAACCTGGGTCTTATCTCATCCCTGAATTTAGTCTGGATCTGGTATAAGGTTATCGGGAGTTGTCTGTATGACCTGATCTCCCTTCGCATAAGATCTGTTATTACCTCCTCATGTGTAGGACCTATACAGAACTCCCGGCCGTGCCTGTCCTTAAACCTTAGAAGTTCCTTGCCGTAGAGATCCCACCTGCCGCTCTCCTGCCAGAGTTCGTCAGGCTGAACTGCCGGCATCAGCAACTCCTGGGCGCCGATCCTCTCCATCTCCTCCCTTACTATCCTGATCATCTTGTTCATTATCCTCAACCCGAGGGGAAGATAGGTGTAGATCCCGGCCGCAAGCTTTCTTGTCATCCCGGCGCGGAGCATCAGTCTATGGCTTACGACCTCTGCCTCGCCCGGATCCTCCCTTAAGGTGGGTATAAGAAATCTGGAATATCTCATAGCATTACCAACAGCATCCTGATTCAGGTTTAAAAGTTAAGTTTAAAATGTTGTTAATATAGCATTATTTATACAATACATCAAGACATGATTTGCAGAGGGGTGCTAATGGTTTGACAGATATCAACCAAAAAAATATAATATCGATAAATATTAATAGGGAGGGATAAGATCTTTAAAAATAAGGATAAGGTAAAAGAAAAACTCAATAATGATCTGCAGAGATATATTAAAAGGGGGGAGTGGGAGTCTGCCATAGATTGCCTGCAACAGCTCTCCGGCATGGAGCCTGAAAACCCTACTTATAAACTTCGGATTGGAGATTATTACCTCAAGCTTGGCGCAAAGGAAAAGGCGATTGAGGATTACTATATAGCAGCAAACCTCTTTACCAATAGTGGCTTTGTGGTAAAGGCTATCGCCATTTATAAGATGATCCTTCGTATCGACCCTGATGATGAAGATGCGAATAAAAAGATAGAAGGCCTTCACCAACATACTAAATCTCAGATATCCCAGGAGATAGAAAAGGTAGAGCCTACAGAAAGAGTAGGGCCTGTAGAAGTAGCTACTGTTGCAGGATTTGAGCTTGAAGGCAGCTATACCCCTGACACAATAGAAGCGGCCCCTATCTCAGGGTTTGATCTTGAAACTAGCCACACCCCTAACATCATTCCTCTCTTCGCGAATATGACCAGGGATGACTTTCTTAATGTTGTTGAAAAGATGGTTCCACTGCAATTCTTGCCCAACGAAAAGATAGTTGAAGAGGGGAAGGTTGGCGATTCTATATATATAATAAGCAGGGGAAGGGTCAAGGTGATTTCGACCATTAAAGGTGAAGCAATGGAATTGGGGGAGCTAGGACCAAATGATTTTTTCGGTGAGGTAAGCTATCTTACAGGAAGACCCAGGACAGCGACCATCATAGCCCTCGAAGAGACAGAGATCTTCGAATTGAAAGGAATGGATCTTACCCGGATAATAAGCCTCCATGACTGGATAAAGGAGAGACTTGAGGATTATTACAGTGAGAGGGTAAAGAAGACAATAGAAAAGATCAGGGACCTAAAGGGGCGCTCCAATAACCCTTGATGAAATCAAGAAAGAGCGCAGCAAGCCGGATCACCCTGATAATAGCCCTTTTAATTATCGTAATCTTCATCATCCTTGATATCCGGAATCCCTCTTTTCTGGAGGTTCTTGAACTGAAGACGCTCGATTATCGCTTCAGGATCAAAGGCAGACAGGAGACCGGAAAAGAGGTGGCTATAGTAATAATTGACGAGGAGAGCATAAAAGAGATCGGCAGGTGGCCCTGGACAAGGGATAAGATGGCCGGATTGGTTGATCTTCTTGTCTCTGGCGGGGTAAAGGTTATAGGTTTTGATATCATCTTCAGCGAACCAGAGGAGACCGATTCACTTAAGATTATCAGGAGATTAAAAGAGAGATATAACACAACAGGAAGATCTGATCAGGATCTATTTGAGATCCTCCGGGAGGAGGAGATGAGGGCAGATACTGACCTTGCCTTCAGCAAGTCGATGGATAGGGCAGGAATTGTGGTCCTGCCTATTGCATTCCATGTCTCTGCCAGCTTTGAAAAAGGCCTCCCGGACAAAAAAGGGGAGCCATCAGAGGGGATAGAGGCATCTTCCTATCTTATAGTAAAGAATATAAGCGGTACCAGTATTTTTCAGCCTGTGGAGGCCAAAGGCTATCTCCCTCCCCTGGATCGGTTTATACGCTCCTCTAATTCGCTGGGGCATGTCTATACCCTTCCTGACAGGGATGGGATATTGAGATGGGAATTCTTAAGCCTTAAGTATGGAGAGGAGTTCTATCCAGCATTCAGCCTTCAGCTTATAAGAGAGTATCTCAGTCTTAAAAAGGAGGACCTTAGGCTTATAATTGGGGAGGGTGTGGAGATAGGCGGAATCAAGATCCCTACCGATGAATGGGGCAGAATCCTTATTAATTTTGACGGACCCGCCGGGAGTTTCCCTTACTACAGGGCTGCAGATATATTAACCGGAAGGATTAAGCCTGAGGAATTTAAGGGGAGGATAGCCTTAATCGGTACGACAATCATGGGGGTCTATGATCACTGGATGACGCCCTTTCCTGTGCTCATGCCGGGCGTAGAAAAGCATGCTAATATTATCGATAACATACTCCACAGAAACTTCCTTTACAGGATCGAGAAGATGAAGATCATAGACATCGTCTTTATCATCCTCTTTGGCGCCCTGCTCTTTTTTCTCCTCCCGAGACTCGGTCCCCTCGGCGGGGCAATGGCAGCATTGATCCTGATCGCAGGCTATCTTATTTTTCTGCAAATGATATTTAGCAATGCCGGTCTCT
Organism: uncultured Nitrospirota bacterium; assembly: GCA_964648095.1. GTDB lineage: Bacteria > Nitrospirota > Nitrospiria > JACRHA01 > JACRHA01 > JACRHA01. Next base: position 11,515 of record CAZYNY010000037.1, read on the forward strand.
GGATTAATTTAATATACCCCTCATCAACAATACTAGTTACGTATACCTCCATTACCCTTATCCGATTCATGACAGAAGAGAAGAAGGCGAGGGAGGTAAGGGGTATCTTTTCAAGCTATGTTTCGCCAAAGGTTGTAGCAGAGCTTATCAGGGACCCGGAGAGGGCGAGACTGGGAGGCGAAAGAAAAGAACTGACAGTCCTCTTCTCGGATATAAAAGGTTTCACATCTTTTTCTGAAAAACACCAGCCCGAAGAGGTGGTTACTATCCTGAATGAATATATGAGCTCAATGACAGAGATCATCTTTAAGTGGGACGGAACCCTTGATAAATTTGTTGGTGATGCGATAATGGTCTTCTGGGGCGCCCCTGTTGACCAACCTGATCACGCGGAACTGGCGCTGAGATGTGCACTAAACATGAAAGACAGGTTGTCGGAACTCCAGGAAAAGTGGAGGATGGAGGGGCGTGAGCCGCTCGATGCCGGCATAGGGATCAACACAGGCGAGATGGTAGTAGGTAATATGGGCGCACAGGGTAAGAAGATGGATTATACTGTGATCGGGGATCATGTAAACCTGGGCGCCAGGATAGAATCATTAACCAGGATATATAATTGCGGTATCCTTATATCAGAATTTACATATAATTGCATAAAGGACCTGCTTTGCGCTTTTGAACCCGGCGGCAAAGAGAGGGGGAGAGGAAATAGGCTGGAGAGGCCGGGAATAGGGCATGTTGAGATGAGGGGACTAGATTCTGTCAAGGTGAAGGGGAGAGAGAAACCGGTACTGATTTACGGGGTTACCGGATTGAAAAAAAAGGAGGGAGAGATATGAGGATAAAGGTATTGGGATGTTACGGGGCAGAGATGTTTATATACAAGACCTCCGGATATCTTGTCACCTTTAAGACCTCCGGTATCCTGATAAACGACAACCTGATCATTGATGCCGGAAGTATAGCTACTTCATTAGATATATCCGAGCAGGAAAAGATAACCAATATCATCCTCTCTCATTCCCATTTTGATCATATTAAGGGGCTTCCATTTCTTGCAGATAACCTTTGGGGACGGATAACAAGACCAATAGAGATCATGGGCATCGAAGAAACCATGGATTCCATCAGATATCACCTTTTTAATGACTCTATCTGGCCCGATATTACAAAGATACCTTCTACGGGAGAACCGATCTACAGTTTAATTGAACTAAAGGAAGGAGAGGAGATTTCTGTTGGTAAGCTTGAGGTGACACCAATAAGAGTGAATCATGTCACCCCGACGGTAGGATATATTATAGACGACGGTAATTCGGCAATAGTATATAGCGGTGACACATATAAGACAGAAAAGATATGGAAAGAGGCGTCTAAAAGGGATAATTTAAAGGCTGCAATAATAGAGACATCCTTTCCGGACAGGCTCAGCAGCTTTGCAGTATTGAGCGGTCATCTGACGCCGGCGCTTCTTGCTGAGGAGTTCCAGAAGATAGGTAAGCCTGATATACCATTATTTGTATATCATATGAAACCGCAACACCTTGAGGAGATCAAAAAAGATATAGGCGCACTGAAGATGCGCAATATAGTATTACTTTGTGACGGCAAGGAAATGGAGGTTTAGGAATGGCATGGTTTAAAAGAGATAAATTGCCCAAAAAACCTCAGGGAAAGAGAATAAGGATACCGGAAGGTCTCTGGATAAAATGCAACAACTGCCGTGAGATCATCTACAGGAAGGAGTTTGAGAAAAATGCCAAGGTCTGTCCAAAATGCTCATACCATTTTCCAATATCTATGGAGGAAAGGATTGCCATTACGCTGGATGAATGGAGTTTCAGGGAAATCGACAGGGAGATATTCCCACGTGATCCATTGAATTTCAGGGATACAAAGAAGTACAGGGACAGGCTTAAGGAGTATCAGGATAAAGTAGGTCAGATGGATGCTATCATGATGGGGGAGGGGAGTATATGTAATCTGCCTGTCATCTTCGGTGTCATAAATTTCAGTTTTATGGGCGGCAGCATGGGATCGGTAATGGGTGAAAAGATAGCAAGGGGGGCAGAGCATGCAGTAAAAAAGCGCTATCCGCTGATCATCGTAACGGCATCCGGCGGCGCCAGGATGCAGGAGGGGATACTCTCACTTATGCAGATGGCAAAGACGAGCGCTGTCATAAATAGACTTAATGAGGTCAGGGTGCCGTTCATAACAATCCTGACAGATCCGACATTTGGCGGTGTGACAGCAAGTTTTGCAATGCAGGCTGATATTATTATTGCTGAACCTAAGGCCTTAATCGGGTTCGCAGGGCCCAGGGTAATTGAAGAAACAATAAAACAGCAGCTTCCGGAGGGATTCCAGCGCTCGGAATTCCTTTTGAGCCATGGCATGATCGATATGATTATTAAAAGGAAGAGGCTCAAGGAGACCCTTGCAAGAATTATCTCACTGCTGACGGATCAGAATAGTAACAGCAGCCCTTGACCGGCGAGAAGGCTTCTTACTAAATTCATCGTCCACAGACAAACATCAAGGACCAGCGAGGTTTGAGCAAGTGCTGCATCTTACACCTATGATGATATATCTAAAGGAGGGGAGGCCGAAACTGTCATTCATAATAATAGTATTTCCATTGTTGCCTATAGCCCCTGCATACGTCGGCCCACCCGAAAAGATAGAAGAACCAAAGCTCCCATCTGCCGAAACGGTAGAAGGACCTACAATTTCCGTAGTTACAGAAGTAATCCCATCCACCTGATCTTTTATAGTGGCTGTGCAGTTGCCGTTACTGTCGCATGTCATAGTACCGAAGCTGGCAATAAAGCTTGTTCCGTTATCATCCCCAAACGCGGCCGTGGCCCATGTCCCTGCAAGGTCAGCAGTGGAGTAGACCCTGTCCTGTTTTTTAAGATTCAGGCCTATAGTCCAGATATTTGTAACCGTTGGATGTCCACCGACCAAGCCAGCCCCATCCCCCGTCAGGTAGCCCTTAAAACCATTATCCATGGTGACCGATCCATCAGTATTTGCAGTATAGGTACCTGACCCACTAAACGTGGTTAGAGTTCCATTGATATTCATGGTTCCAGAAGAAGTCATGTTTCCAAACCCATTAGGCGTACCTACGGCCGAGATTGCCCTGTTCCCGGCAGGCGGCGCGGTTGAAGAATGATACCCATATCCTATGGCATAATAATCTCCACTGAAATCAGAGTTGGTGTAAACCTTGGAGGTGTCCAGCTTTACGGCTATCCTAAGCCTCTGTTTGTCAGACTCATCGGTCCCGTCTAGAAGCATCATCTTGCCATCATCAGAGAGGACATATTTGCGCGTCTTTGTAGTAGAGTCCGGATAGGTATATGTAGCAGCTAAACTACCATCCTGGTTTGAGATGGTGGTATAAGTGAAGCTTTCAGTGTTGGAGCCTAATGTACCATTGTCATTATACTGGTAGACATCTGTCCCTGTGCCATCATTGTTGTAGGTAATTTTTCCATTTTTGGCGTGCCATGTGCCATCATTATTGTGTCTCAACCGCCCATACCCCCATGTCCCCACGAGCGGATTAAGGGGTATCATATCTATCTGTACCGTAGTTGCAACACCTGCATCAAGATCAGCTGTAGTCTTACCCTCATAAATCACGGTGTTGTCATTATTGAATGCCCTTGCCTTAAATTCACGCAAAGGCCCTGATGGGACTTCAAGGTCTATTGTAACAGTCTGCCCTTCTGTAGCACCTACCTCCATTACTATATCTTGCATATCAGTTGCTGTTACCTCAAGGGTTATTGAGGTGATCCCCGTAGGAACAGCAGCCTGAAGGACCTTTTGATTAGCCGAAGGGATCTTAAAGGAGATACTGACCGGGGCCGTCTCTTTTTGTTCTACCTGACCACAGCCAAAGAGGAAGGTTAAGGTTAAGGCTAAGGTCGAGGCCCAAAGAAGGCTGAGGCTGAGGCTAAGGTTTAAGGACTTCCTTAACCTAAACCTCAACCTTAACCTATTCTCCAGCCTGCTTTTTCTCATCTAAACCTTATTTCCACATGCACAGGTGTGGTTGTTGGAGGCGGCTGCTGCTGTATAGGAGGTATAGTTGTTGTAGTGGTCGTGGTTGTATCATCCAGGGTTGTTATATTCGTTGTGGTAGTAGTAGTGGTAGTCTCACCTCCGGATCCCTCTTTTTTCCCCTCACCAGTGGTCGATGATCCTTGCGAAATAATGGTTGATATAGGAGTAAGGGTCTCACCTGATATATCCCTACCGGGTATCTCCTCCTTCTTGGGCGCCTCTTCTTTGTGCTGATTCTTCACCTCTGTGGCAACTATAAGCTCAGGCCTTTTCTCTGGTATTAAGGCAGGTGGTAAGCCAAGGTTGATTTGTGCAAACTCCCCCTCGGCTAGTATTATAGATCCGATGATCGTAGGATCTATGCTCCTTACCTCCCATGCCCCCTTTAGATTTAGTATGCCTGTCTGGATCTTTCCATCTACCTCCTGCACCCAGACTATTCCGTAGCTCCCCCTTGCTGCTGCTACAGCGGTTGGTGTATGGATCTCGAATTTAGAATCTGGGCCTGAGAAGAATCTTCCTACCAATGCCCTGACCTTGCCGTCGATCAGTTTAATAATTGTTGACCTCTGGTCCTTATCAGGATTAAATATATGCTCTGTAATCTCTATCTTTGTCTTCTCACCGATATTTAAGATGGTATCATCTATAAAAAGTACTTTGGCCTTGGATTTCTCTAAGGTCTCGATCAGATCCTTGAAAAATACCTCATCCCTTAGCCTTACGGTCTTCTTTTCCTTCTCTCCCTGGTGGATAACCCCTGTATTTCCATTTACTGCCATAAATGTCCCGATAGATTTAGACTCCTGGGCAGAAGAAAGGCTAAGGCTTAGGCTGAGAAAAAAGCAGGCTGAGGTTAAGGTCAAGGTTAAGTATTTCCTCAACCTTAGCCTAAACCTTAACCTTGATATTTTACTTTTCTTGCTTCTCATCTTTCTACCACCTTCCTGTTATTGTAAAAGAGTAGATGCTCCTATTATACTCGAAGATCGCTATGTTTGAATCATTCCTGGCATAAAGGTATTGAATGCCTGCTTGAAGATAGTCTAGGTTCGACAGGCTCACTACAGGTTTGAGATCCTTTGAGATTCCGATGGTATAAGTTGTTAGAGCATCGTCCCTTTTGTCCCCCTCAGGAGATAAGCTATTAGGATTTTTATACCCCTTTATATTGTATTCTGCAAGGAGGTCCAGTTTGATCTCTTTAATGACCGGAATGCCAAGTCCGAATAATATCCTATGTCCGTTATAATCCCAGTCAGGGCCGGCTGTAGAATCAGCATCAAAGAAATAGCCAATTCTAATGTTTCCATTCTTGTCAGAGAAGAGCATGAACTGGGTAAGCCCGATTAGGTTGTTTGTCCCGTCTCTCTCTGAATTTGTAGTAAATTGCTCTGTGTCCATAAAATCCTTCAATTGATATCTATATGAAATCTGTGTGATATATCTATCCCTCTCAGATATGTTTATAAACGGATTTATGGCATGTGAGACAAGATATCCGTTATTGTTTACAGAGACCGAGTTGAAGTCATATTGAATCCTCGCCTGATATCTTTGCCGGCTATAATCCCCGTAGATAAGGAGATCATGGCTTAAGGTATTAAATTCATTTAGATCCTGATGCAGACTGGAATAGAAGGAGTATCCTGCCCCAGCATCCCATGGGTCCCCCTTCAGGAACTGATACCCGCCCCTGATAAAGACAACCGATCTTGAGTCCTGATTCCTGGCTATCTGGGCAGCGAGCGTAGATGCTGCAGGCTCAAGCACTACATTGGTATCATACTGAACGCTTAAGGATAAGGATAGATCCCACCTCTTTTTAGGTCTAACTGCTTTTTTTATCTCAGCAAGATAGTCCCTTGATGACCTGGCTATATCAGATTCCGGTTCAAGCCTGATTGCCTCATTAAACTCCTCTTCTGCATCTTCAAAGTTACCCCTCTTGTAATATGAAAGGGCTGAATAGTAATGGGAGGTAAGGGCGACCTCGGGCACTTGGGTCATGGCCTTTAAGAACAGGGGAGGGGTTTTATCGTAATTGCCCTGTTTGTGATATATGAGGCCCTGATAATAGTAGATCATCCCCCCGGGAGGTTCCCTCTTTTCCGCATCAGAAAACGCAGTCAGGGCATCATTGTAGGCCCCCTGTCTATAATATACGACTCCTAGCTGATAATGGCCCCCCTGATATGAAGGCTCCTGTTCGATCACCCTCTTGAGCCTGTCTTCCGCATCCTTTAGTCTGCCCAGCTCCAGATAGATAAGCCCCAAATAGTAATTCCCATCAGGGTCATCAGGCCTCTCTGCCAGGGCCTTCTCAATCTCTGTCTTTGCCTTGTCGTACCTTCCGGCGTCAAATTCTATAATACCCTTGGATATATAGAGATCGTAGTTTTTTGATGGTATGATTGTTTCGGCAGAGGAGCGTTGATTGAGGATAAGGAGCGATAAAAGGGATGAAAAGATGATGATAAACTGTTGAGCCATCCGCATCTTGACCTCTTAGGACATATAAAATGATCTTCTTCCCTAGTATAATATTTACACTATACCGATGAAGATAGGTCTTATATACTATAAAAAATATTCTTTTGCAATGGAAATTTTTGTGAAATATTCACATGCTCTTACCAATAGCCTGCACAAAAGGCGATTGGCCAGAGATTGGGAGAAGTGATATGGGATTAGTCCATGGATAGTGGAGACATTTGTGGATTCGGAACGATTTACCGGTCTGAGTTCCGTGTTCCTAGTTCCGAGTTCCGGGTTCTGTAAAGGATGCAGGCAATTTAGGCAATTCGAATTTGACATCCCTATTTTTTAATGTATAATAACCTATTTACCAGTAGAAAAGGTAGATTCATTGCTACATCTATTATTATCAGAAAACGAAACTTTAACAGGAGAGGCTTCGTCTATCCTACCTATTGACGAAGACTTTATTCATAAAACATTAATTACCGGGAGGATGCAATGTCTTTAAAAAGGGTTTTAGTAGTTGATGATGATTCATTTGTTCGGAATGCAGTGCGCATAGCGCTTACTAAGGCCGGCTATGATGTAGTGGAGGCCAAAGATGGCGAAAAAGGGATTGAGGCCATCAAATCTGGAGATAACCCACTGTCGCTGAATGCAATTCTTTGTGACATCCAGATGCCTAAGATCAGCGGGATGGAGGCAATTGCCTATTTCCGGTCGCAATTTCCATCGGTCCCGGTGATTGTACTGACCGGCCACCCCAATCTTGAGGGCGCCACTACTCTATTCAAGCAAGGGGTAGTAGAATACCTGACCAAACCGATCGAGCCGGAAAAACTCATAGCAGCGATAAACAAGGCTGTTAATGACCATAACCCGTTAAGGGGTGAACCTAAGAACCTGGCCTGATTATTCAGGGTCGGTTCATGGGGTAAACCTGGCGCTCCGGACAACGAAGGTAGCGCGTGGGGCGCCGGGTTCCTCATGATCTGGAATTTAAACCGCACCCGTACTCTCTCATGTTTATGGGTGCAGTCAATATATGGACCAACATGGTTTCCTTGCGGAAAGCACCTTCAGACTTTTTGTCCAAACCTGATCGCCGCGGTGCGACCCGCCGGGATACGGATGGGTGGTTTGCACGCCGGGCGCGTGAGTTGGAAGCCGCTTTCGAGATCAGCCATGCCCTATTCGAACGCCTTGGCGTTGACGAGCTGGTGGAAGAGGTTCTCCGTATCGCCCTAAAAGTAGTAAGCGCAGAGGCCGGTTCAATCCTCCTGGCTGAACCAAATTCTAAGACATTGGTATTCCGCTATGTAATTCGGGGCAAGGAAAAACTAATAGGCACTAGCATCCCCTGGGACCAGGGGATTGCAGGCGCTGTCTTCCAATCAGGAGAACCTGAGATCATCTCGAATGCCAAACAAGACCCCCGTCATCTTGCCGAGATCGGCGCCTCCTTCGATTATGTTACCCACGACATTATTGTGCTCCCCCTCAAACGCCGGGAGGGTCAGCCCATCGGGGTACTCGAGGTGTTAAACAGGCGTGAGGGACAATTTGATGAAGAAGATGCGGCCATACTAACCATAGTCTCCGCCTTTGCTGCCATGGCAATCGAGCAGGCAAAGTTGTATGATGAGGCCAGACTGGCAGAGGTAGCAAGGTTACTGGGTGACATCAGTCATGATATCAAGAACCTCCTTATGCCGGTGGTGACAGCAGAGAAGCTTTTGGATGTTGAGCTTAAGGAGATATTCGACAAGAAGCAAGGAGGTGAAGTCGACAATCTCCTTTCGAACCATGAGATGTGCGATGAGATCATGGAGCTGTTGCGGAGCTCCACAAGGCGCATACAGGATCGGATGAAGGAGATCGCAGATTGCGTAAAGGGCTTAAGTAGTCCGCCTCAATTTGCGGAATGTCGGTTAGCAGATCTGGTCGAAGGTGTTGTGAAGACATTAGACCTATCCGCTGCAGAAAAGAAGATCTCTCTTCGTACCGAAGGACTCATCGACTTACCACCCATTCAGGCGGACGAACGCCGGCTCTTCAACGCATTCTACAACCTCATCAACAACGCCATTGAAGAGGTCCCGCAAGGCGGTTCCATCACGGTCCGTGGCCATGAGGCTTCCACTATTGGGATGGTCCAGGTCTCTGTGGCAGATACAGGCGGCGGGATGCCGCCTGAGGTACTTAATAGTCTCTTCTCCGCCCGTACCATCAGCCGGAAGTCAGGAGGCACCGGTCTTGGGACAAAGATCGTAAAGGATGTAGTGGATGCCCACAACGGGAAGATTTCAGTCCAGAGCAAGGAAGGGGAAGGAACCACCTTTGTTATACACCTGCCGATGAACCAGCCCCGCTCTTTTGTAGCATAAATGGAGCTTGGCAACATCTTTTATCTGGCCAAATCTTGTCCAGTCAAAAATCGTTTGACATAGCTCTATTACTGAGAGAAGGAGACTTAAGGAGACCCTTGCAAGGATTATTTCCATGTTGTGGAGAATAACCCAAAGATAGAAGACCTTCAGTCCGAGTCTTGTTGATCCGGTTCCGGCCATACTGCATTATTAAACACTTCGCCCCGATCACCCCATACATAAAATGCTCGTATCCCTTGACAAAATCAAGGTTTTCTCCTATTTTAAAAGCAACATCCTATAAACAATGATCAGGGAAATCTAAAAGGAAATCTAATTGGATGCCCATTATATACAACTAATCATATTTATTATTATTGCCCTTACCCTATTTCTTGGCGGGCTTATACTCTGGAATAAGATAAAGGCCTCCCATAACAGATTAAAGGAAGAGATGGAGGCATTGAAAAAGCATATCACGATAAAGGAAGAGACCATATATGAACAGAGGCAGTCTTTAAAGGAGCTAACAAGGGAAAAACTGTATCTGTCAACAATGCTGCTTGTTCTTCCAGATCTCGCAAAGGAATTGAGTTCCACTATTGCATTAAAGGATATCGAATATACCATTATTAAGATCCCAATACAGATGTTTGAAGCCAGATTTGCCATGTTTCATTATCTTGAGGGTGAGAAGCTGACACTGAAGAGAGAAATGGGTTTAACAGATGAGGAGGCAAAGGATTATAAGGAGATAAAACTTGGTGAGGGGAGGATAGGGTTTACTGCAAGAAAACAGATAGTTATGACTTCCGATGATTTTGAGGGGGAGAGCAAGCTGATGAAGGACCGTATTTTAATTGACAGGGAAAGGGGATTGAAGATAGATATGTGCGCCCCCCTGATTCATCGCGGCAAGATATACGGCGTTGTAAGTGTTGGCGAGGTCTCAAAGAAAAAGGATGATACCAGGATTCTCATGGGGCTGATAGCAAACCTGGGGGCAATTGCCCTGGAAAATGCACTTATCTTTGATGAGATCCAAAGACAGTCTGATATCGACTGGTCCACAGACCTTTATAACCTCACCTATTTTTATAAATACCTTGATCGAGAGTTGAAAAAATCTGCCAGATATATTCGGCCCCTTGAGGTGGTAATTTTTGACATAGACCATCTGCGTGAATATAACGAACTCTTCGGACACCTGGAAGGGGAAAGTGTTATAAGGGTTATTGGGGGAATAATAAAGAAGAGCCTGAGGAATGTCGACATACCATGCAGATACGGGGGAGGGTCTTATGGTATTATCCTCCCTGAAACGGATAAGGAAAAGGCCCTCATGGTTGCCGAAAGGATAAGGAAGGAGGTCGAGGAATACCCCTTCTCTCTCAAGAAAGTGACTATAAGCGGAGGCATGGCTGCTTACCCTGAAAAGGGGAGCGATGCAAATCTCCTGCTTAAAGAGGCAGAATTAAACCTTTCAAAGGCCAAGGGATCAGGTAGAAATAGGATAATAGGCTAGTGAAAGTAAGAGTGATGGAGACCATGAAGAAGCGGATAGAGAAGGCATTTAAAGATAGTGCGGCAATAAAACTAAGATTTGTGGATCTGAATATTGATAAGATCATCGAGGTGACGGGATTGATAGTATCTGCATTTAAATCCGGCAATAAGTTGATGCTATTCGGGAATGGTGGAAGCGCAACAGACGCATCCCATCTTGCTGCCGAGTTTGTAAACCGCTTCAAAAAAGATAGGGACGGCCTTCCTGCTATCTCCCTGACATCGGATATGGCGGTAATGACCAGCATATCCAATGACTATGATTATTCCGATTCCTTTGCACGGCAGATTAAGGCCTTCGGCAGGATGGGTGACGTAGTCATAGCAATAAGCACCAGCGGCAACTCTCCAAATGTTATAAAAGCGGTTGAGGCGTCAAGGCGTTTGGGTATTAAGACCATAGCCTTTACCGGCGGCAATGGAGGCAGGCTTGCCTCTGAATCTGATTATGCCTTTATAGTGCCATCGGACGAGACCCCTAGGATACAGGAGACGCATATCACGCTGGGGCATGTCATGTGTGAGATTATTGAGGAGGAGATCTTTGGGGGGTAGAGTAAAAGTAAAAAGTAAAAAGGCAAAAGTAAAAAGAAGGCAAGACCTAGATCTTAGCGGTATTAAGACTTACTCCATCAAGGGGAGGAAAAGTAAGGTCGGGCTTGATCAGTTTGCAACAAGATACAAGGCAGGATCAAGATTCTCAAGCTTTCTTGACTCCCTCCCTGATATGCTCGCGGCAAGGGATCTGAGGGAGATTATTTCAGCCATTGCTGAGGCATGCAGAGGCAACAAGGTGGTGGCAGTGGGAATGGGCGCGCACCCGACAAAGGTGGGCCTGAACCCGATAGTAATTGACCTTATGGAGAGGGGTGTGATATCTTCAGTTGCAGTAAATGGGGCCGTAATAATACATGATATGGAACTTGCCCTGACAGGGAAGACATCAGAGGATGTGGATTCTGAGATAGGCAGCGGCAGGTTCGGAATGGTTGAAGAGACACCAATTATCCTGAATGAGGCTATAAAGTCCGGCGTGAAAAGGGGGCTTGGTATTGGCGAGGCCGTAGGTGAGCGGATTAATTCCGCAGACTTTTCCTTCAGGCAGGAGAGCATCCTTGCTGCCGGATACAGACTTGGGATACCGGTGACAGTGCATGTGGCAATTGGCACTGATATCATTCATATGCATCCATCGGTAGACGGGGCTGCACTCGGTGAGGGTTCGATTATCGACTTCAGAAGATTTGCATCCGTTATCTCCATGCTTGATAAGGGTGTTTATCTCAATATCGGGTCTGCTGTTATTATGCCTGAGGTCTTTTTGAAGGCGTTGACGCTGGTCAGAAACCTGGGGCATAAGGTGAGAAATTTCACTACTGTAAATATGGACTTTATCCAGCATTATCGGCCGGTCACCAACGTAGTAAAGAGGCCGACAAAGGGGGCCGGCAGAGGATATAGTCTTACAGGGCACCACGAGATCATGCTCCCCCTGATTGCAGCGGGGATTATAGATTTTCTTGGTAATGCCGGCAGGCCCGGCAAAAAGAAGGCAACAAAAAACAATTAAGGAGGATTCGAGTTCTATGGCAAGTAAGGTATCGAAGGAATTCTGCTCCGGTTGCAAAAAATATTATGAAATGAATGAGGGAATCTGGACACCATGTCCATTCTGCGACGGGGTAGGGCATACCCTTGCAGGAGATGACAGGGAGAAGATATTGACTAACTCCGACAATCATTATGTCCCGCTGAGGGATAGGTGGGATCTGAAGCTAAGATAAAAGACAGGGCGGATCTTAGAAAGATCCTTGAGGAAAAGAAGGGGCTTGGTAAAAAGATAGTATTTACCAATGGATGTTTTGACATCCTTCACATCGGCCATGTCAGCTACCTTGAAGAGGCAAAAGGGTTGGGTGACATACTTGTTGTGGCTATTAATTCTGATTCGTCAGCGAGGAAGATAAAGGGAGCAGGAAGGCCTATTGTCCACCAGGATGAGAGGGCCGGGATCCTGGAAGCCCTCGAATCAGTTGATTATGTTGCCATGTTTGACGAGCTTGACCCATATGCAATTATAAAGGAACTCCTGCCGGATGTCCTTGCGAAAGGCGGAGACTGGAGTAAGGATGCTATTATCGGCAGGGATATTGTTGAGGCAAGGGGAGGAACGGTTTGTACCATTCCGATTGTTGAAGGTATTTCAACATCAAAGATTATAGACAGGATTCTTAAAGGACAAGAAATAATTCAAGAAGACCTTACGTCCCCATCGTCTAGCATGGCCTAGGACATCGCCCTTTCACGGCGGCAACAGGGGTTCAAATCCCCTTGGGGACACCATATTTTCTTTCTGTTGTTACCTCTTTTGTTTCCTTAAATGGATGCTCTAAAATATAATTAAATGGTGATCAGGAAAGACAAAAGGAGTCCCATGAA
>CAZYNY010000037.1:24471-25704 GCA_964648095.1 uncultured Nitrospirota bacterium
TCTCGGATTGACGCCGGAAGAGATGGCGAAGAATATCATTATCGTGGGTGATCCTGAGAGGGTCCCGTTTATGGCTAATGAATTTCTGGATACCATAGAAGTAGACAGATACCACAGGGGCCTAAGAACGATAACAGGATATGCTAAAGATACAGGTCTGAGGGTTTCGATTGTAACCTCCGGGATGGGAACCCCCTCCCTTGAGATCGTGCTAAACGAGATAGTTGCATTGAATGAGATCGATTTCAATAAGAAGGAAAGGAAAAAAGAATACGAAAGGATAAATATAATCCGTGTCGGTACGTCAGGCGGTCTTCAGTCCGATACCGAACCAGGGACGCTTATCATAACAGATTATGTTGTGGGTTTGGATAATACCGGGCTATTCTATAATTCACCCTATTATGATGAGAGATGTAAGATGCTTGAAGATAGGGTCAGAGGGGTTATTGATAGTGCTATCCCGGACAACACCCGTTTTAAAGGGAGGATCTTCCCGTATGCATCAAGGGCGCATCAGGATATTGTATCGGCATTAGCGACGGAAGCCTCTGAGCAGGACATAAAATATAAAAGAGGGATAACAGTATCTAACTCCGGATTCTTTGCGAATCAGGGAAGGCCCGTATCAAGGATCTCTCCGACAATTCCAGACATAGATGGACTCCTTGCATCTCTTGATACCGGGATTGAGGGGCAGAGGATAGAGAATATGGAAATGGAGGCGAGTTTTTTATTGCATTTTATGGGGGCACTCGGATACAGGGCAGGCGTTATCTGTCCCGTGATTGATAATCGGCATAAGGGGGTCTTTTTGGGGAAATATACACAGCATATCAAGGATGCAACAAGCGTTGCATTGAAGGCGCTGCATGCTTTATCGTCTAAATAGACCCTGCTCTTAATTTGAAGTGATTGACTACTCCTGCTTCTTAGGGTTGTGTTTAATATACTTCTCAATTGCCCAGAAATACATTTCTTTATCAGCAATTACGTAAGATACCAGAAAGTGCTTCCTGGACACAAACTATGAAAGTTTTGGAAGATGGTAACATAAAAGTCGTATTCAAGGGAACTGAACATACGGGTTTTATTGGGGGCTGAAGATAGGACATGGACACGCTATTTAGGAACTGCCGGTCGAAAGGGGTAGAAACAAATAGGCGTAGCCTAATATCTATAAGTGTCAAAGAAAGAATCCCTAGAAATCAGACAAACTTGTTCTGAAGTAAC
>CAZYNY010000038.1:0-14489 GCA_964648095.1 uncultured Nitrospirota bacterium
AAAGCTCCTGGGTGAAAAAGAATTCTCAATCCTATTCCATGAGGGGGAAAAGGAGAATATCCATATATCACTCATTGGTGACAGGATAATACTGGTAGTAATATTCGACAAGAGATCATCCCTGGGCCTTGTCAGGCTGCGTGTAAAGAAGAGCTCTGAGGCCTTTACTCAGATCTTTGATAAGATCTTCAAGAAGGTAGAGAAGGAAAAGTTTGTAAAGGAGACAATAAGATCACCCTTTGCAGAGATAACAGAGGAGGACATAGACAAGCTTTTCAGCTAGGATCTGCTAAGGGGCTTGTAAAGTGCGAACTAACGAATGTCGTTTATCAACTATTCTACACGGGAGATCAACTGCAAGATAGTCTACTACGGTCCGGGCCTTTGCGGGAAGACCACTAATCTTCTTTATATCTACAAAAAGACTAATCCTGATAGTAAAGGGAAGATGATCTCCCTTGCCACAGAGACGGAGAGGACCCTCTTTTTTGACTTCCTCCCCTTATCATTGGGGAGTATCAGGGGTTTTAAGGTTAGATTTCATCTCTATACCGTCCCTGGCCAGGTCTTCTACGATGCAAGCAGAAAGCTCATCTTACGGGGTGTTGACGGTGTCATCTTTGTAGCAGATTCACAAATGGAGAGAATGGAGGCAAATATAGAGAGCATGGAGAATTTAAGGAAGAACCTTAAGGACCAGGGATTTAGCCTGGAAGGCCTTCCGTTTTCCATACAGTACAATAAGAGAGACATAGCTAATATCGTACCGGTCGATGAGATGAACCGTGTCTTAAACCCAAAAGGCGCCCGCTATTTTGAGGCCGTTGCAACAACCGGAACGGGTGTCTTTGATACCCTAAAGGAGATAGCAAAGCAGGTAATCTTAGAGCTAAAAAAGAATGCGTAGCCACCATTCCCCGGTAGCTCAGTAGGTAGAGCGAGCGGCTGTTAACCGCTTGGTCGCTGGTTCGAATCCGGCCCGGGGAGCCACTGAACCACATGGGGTTCAGTGCCCTGCACTCAAAGTAGTGCGGGGCATTGCCCCTTTATAGTTTACCACGTAGGGTTCATCTTCTTAATAGAAATTTTTCTAAGTCTATCGAAGTATTTTTTAAATTTATCCTGAGAATTTTGAAGGATATGGGCGGCGGGAATATTTTTAAGAAGTCTTTATTTTTCTTTGATTTTTCTGATAAAGTAGTTATGATTTAACCAAATATATATTTGGTTCTTGAACTCTTACTTGTCTAAAGGGGACGGTTCTCGTTATTCTTCCTCCAGCCCCTTTGTCTTCCCATCCGCTTTATCTTTTCAGTAATATTATAGGTCATAGCCATATCTTTAACGAAATCCTCACCGCCATAGATTATCCGCCTGTCCATTACCCCCTTCATTGCATCTTTCTCTTTTATCATCCCCGTACGAACTCTATATTTTTTTCCGCGTATAATCCTTCGGGTCTTCCACCATCTTTGCCCGTACCGGATTCAGTTCAACATAGCTGCCGCAGGCAAGCAGATACTCGTCTTTTGAAAGGACTATGCTCTTGAATCTGTCCTGCCAGAAGTGTCCTGTATGGCTATATTTGCGCTTATAATGCTGGGCATATAAAGAGAACTCGATAGGCAGAAAGGGTCTGTGGATAAGAGTT
Source organism: uncultured Nitrospirota bacterium (assembly GCA_964648095.1). Taxonomy (GTDB): domain Bacteria; phylum Nitrospirota; class Nitrospiria; order JACRHA01; family JACRHA01; genus JACRHA01. Next base: position 1,652 of record CAZYNY010000038.1, read on the forward strand.
TCACCAAAGACCTTAATCCTGATGGGTGTCTGATGCAGTAAAGCTTGTTTCTGCAAACGAGCAACTGACATCGAACTTAAAGAAACTACGGGAATGGTCCATACCGGATGGATCATCCGGTGCCGGACACACCGTCCGTGTGACGGTGTGTCACCGTCAGCGGTGTTACTGTTCCTATCACTTTCATTGCGCCTATAAGGAATTGAAACGGCCGGTACCCCTCGAAAAAGGAATTGAAACTTCTGACTTCTGACTCCTGTATTCTGACTACTATCCCTTTCATTGCGCCTATAAGGTACTACTATATTTCAAAGAGATACCTGGAAGTCCTTAAGGGAAATAGGCATGGAGCCTCTCCTTATATCCATTAAGCGATGTCTTGATTTGATCGGTCTTCTCCTTGCATGATTCTTTAAAGGTTTGCTCAGAAAGGGAGGCGGTATTTACCAATACATACTCGACTGCCCCCTCTACCGCGCATATTGCCATTAGGATACCGACCTTAATGTCAGGGAGGGTTTTCCTGTTCACATCCGGGATGATCCCTTCGATGATAGACAACAACTTTATACCTTTCTCCGCTACACTAAGAGGGATTAAGGTTGCCTTCTGGAGGGATTCCTCAATCTTTACCTTTCTTTGTGGGTTATCTTTTGGGATCTTGAGGGTGCTTATGAAACACTTGTACGCTATTGTATCATCATCAGCCAATCCCCTGAACTCCTCCATTAGTCTTTTTAGTTCCTCTGTCTCCCTGGCTAGATTTTTATCCTTTGTAATGCCTGATGACATAGCAGCCAGCGCTGCCCCTAGGCTTCCGGCAATGGCAGAGACAGCCCCGCCTGCAGGGGCAGGTGAGGGGGTAGATATAGACACGAGTAGATCGCTTACGGTTTGACCACTTATCTCTGATAGAATAGGGGCTATCCTTTTTTCAAGGATCTGATCCTCTTTGAATCCTTTTAGCTTCAGGAGATCGCAGGATGCCATGACTAATGCCTTATCCGGTATTATTCCGATGACCTCACTATTTCTTATCTCTATCCCAAAAGATCTTGCCTCCTCTTCGACCCTGCGAAAGACTATGTGGGGAGGCGTAGATTCATAATCGGTCAGGTTCATAGATACCTGTGCCAGATTTCTTTCTTTAAGATAGAGACCTATTGCCTTCACATGGGGGAGGCCTCCGCTTGACTCCCTAATCCTCCGCGCGATCTCTTTTGCGATGTTTATATCAGGGGTGTTGAGGTTTATATTAAATGCGATAAGGTGCTTCCTGGCCCCCACCACTGTAGCTCCGGCAGCAGCGTGTATCATTTTTTGGCCAAAGTCCGGCGCCCAGGCGGGATCATCCCTGATCCTCTGTGAAAGTGATTCGAGCCCGCCCCTCCTTATCTCCTCAAGCCTCCTCCTCTCCGGTCTTGTTGCGGCCTCCTCGTAGAGAAAGACAGGTATTCCAAGTTCTTTTCCGATCCTTCCACCAATGTCCCTTGCAAGTAGGATGCATTCATCCATCCCTGTATCCAGTATGGGTATGAAGGGGACCACATCGGTTGCCCCTATCCTTGGATGGGCACCCTGATGCTTCCTTAGGTCGATCAACCCTGCGGCTGTCTTTACAGCCTTAAATACTGCCTCCCTGACCTCATCCATGCCTCCTGCGATAGTCAGGACAGAGCGGTTGTGGTCTTTGTCCATTTCAATGTCCAGCAAATAGACCCCTTTTTTATTTTTGATCGCACCTGCTATCCGGTCTACCTTTTCCCTGTCTCTGCCTTCGCTGAAGTTGGGGACGCAGAGGACTAATTTGTTTACCATAATTGACCTGATTGAATGATATTTATTTAGAACCTAACATAGTAGAAATTGGTATGTCAAACAGGACTCCCAAATGGCTGATTGACATGGTATCCTGACGAAAACTATAATGAACATGATTTAACATGGGGATTTAATGAAGAGATGTGTGGTCCTCCTGAGCGGGGGTATTGATTCGTCAACGACACTTGCCATTGCCAGATCAGAGGGTTATGAGGTATTCGCCTTAAGCTTTTGCTATGGTCAGAGGCATGCATTTGAGCTGAAAAGGGCAAAAGATATGGCGAGTTCCATGCACATTACCAATCATACTGTACTCAATATAGATCTGGGGCAGATCGGCGGCTCGGCCTTAACGTCAGATATAAACGTCCCGAAGGACAGGAAGGTATCTAACATGGGCAAGGATATCCCTATAACCTATGTTCCTGCCAGGAATACCATCTTCCTCTCCTTTGCCCTTGCGCTGGCAGAGGTTGTTGATGCGGATACTATATTCATAGGCGCTAATGCCCTGGATTACAGCGGTTATCCCGACTGCCGGCCAGAATATCTCTCTGCCTTTGAGTCCATGGCCAATCTTGCCACAAAGGCAGCGGTTTCCGGTAAGGCACGGTTTAAGATAGTCGCCCCGCTGATCAATCTGACAAAGGGTGAGATAATAAAAAAGGGGCTGGAATTTGGCGTAGACTTCAGCCTGACCCATAGCTGCTATGACCCTGACCCTGATGGGAGGCCCTGCATGAGGTGTGACAGTTGTATCTTGAGGAAAAAGGGATTTGATGAGGCGGGGATAACTGACCCAGCCGCAGTGAATATAAAAAGGATTAGGGATTAGGGAATAGGGAATAGGATGAAATTCATGGAGCTTGTAAAATATTTTGAAAGGCTTGAGGCCACGACAAAACGCCTTGAGATGTTCGAGATCCTGGCAGATCTATTTAAAAGATGCGAGGTCTCTGAGATTGACAAGATCATATATATGAGCCAGGGACAGCTTCTCCCCTCATTTCATGGGATTGATCTCGGGATGTCGGAGAAGCTCCTGATGAGGGCCATATCCATTGCATCAGGGCAGGAGATTGTGGAGATCGGTAAGAGATACAAAGAACTTGGCGACCTGGGAAAAACAGCAGAGGCTGTTTTAAGTGGGGCCGGCAAGGGTCTATCTGTTGATAAGGTCTACTCTGCCATCTTTGATATGGCCGGGATGGGAGGGGAGGGGTCTGTTGAGAAAAAGATAGCCAGCATCGGGGATCTCCTCTCTAACGTGACCCCGGTGGAGGCGAAATATATCGCAAGATTCGTTGCAGGCCGTCTGAGGCTTGGCGTTGGCGATGCGACAGTACTTGAGGCATTGAGTCTGGCTAAATTTGGGAGGGAATACAAAGACCAGCTTGAGCGGGCATATAACCTCTGTTCGGACCTTGGGCTTGTGGGAAGGATCTTGTTTGAGGAGGGGGATGAGGGGATAAAGAGGATAAAGGCCAAGGTAGGATATCCGATCAGGATGGAGCTGTGCGAGAGGCTCTCCTCAGCAGAGGAGATCATAGAAAAGATAGGTCGATGTTCAATAGAGGCCAAGTATGATGGTTTCAGATGCCAGGTGCACAAATCTAAAGATAGGATAGAAATATTCTCGAGGAACCTGGAGCGGACTACCCCTATGTTCCCGGAGATCGTTGATGCAACGGCAAACCATTTCTCTGTAAGTGACGGGATATTTGAGGGTGAGGCGATCGTATATAATGAGGCATCAGGCGAACTCCTCCCATTTCAGGTGACAATACAGAGGAAGAGGAAACATGGGATAGATGAGGCAGTAAGAGATCTCCCCCTGAAATTTTTCGCCTTTGATCTCCTTTTTGCCGATGGGGTCGATTATACTGACAGGCCCTATATCGAGAGGAGGAATAGATTAAACGAACGGATTAAAAAGGGGAATATAATGGATCTCTCCAATGCCATCATCACCGAAGACCCAGGAGAGGTTTTGAGATTTTTTGAGGACGCTGTCGGCGACGGACTAGAAGGGATAGTGGCTAAAAGACTTGACTCACCATACTCGGCAGGGGCGAGAAATTTCAACTGGATAAAATTAAAGAGGAGCTATAAAGGCGAACTAGCTGATACCATTGATGTATGTATTCTCGGATATTACATGGGCAAGGGGTCAAGGGCAAGGTTCGGTATAGGGGGTCTTCTGGCAGGGGTCTATGACCATAATGCAGATAACTTCAAGACCATAACCAGGATCGGCTCCGGTTTTTCAGAAGAGGAGCTGATGAAATTAAAGGAGATGTTAGATGAGATCAGGATTGACGGCAAGCCGCATGATGTCGATTCACTAATTACACCCGATATCTGGGTCCTCCCTAAATATGTGGTCACAGTGGCGGCGGATGAGATAACAAGGTCACCAATGCATACCTGCGGCATGGAAGAGGGTATGGGCTATGCCTTGCGTTTTCCAAGGATGCAGGGGTTTATAAGGGAAGATAAAGGTCCGCAGGATGCCACCAGGGTATCTGAGATAGAGGAGATCTACAAGAGGCAGAGGCATGTGAAGGTACAGTAGGCCTGCCGTTCCTTTTACCCTTTCGAAAATGATCTTATCAGTTTTGTATAGATCCTGATAATTTTAATTTCTCTTATTTCTTTGTAAACCTCACTTACATCTCGGACATGTTTCTTAAGGCCAGCTTGTCACTGCTTTACATTTTATGATAATGTAAAGCAGTAATTATCTAACAGCAAGAGGTAGGTTGTGAGCTATATAAAATTGTCCACAAAGAACCAGATCGTCCTTCCCAGGGAGGCAAGAGAAGCGATGAAGGTTAAAGGGGGTGATTCGCTTCTGGTGGTTGTCAAAGGAGGCATCACACTTTTAATGCCAAAACCAAAGAAATATGTCGAGGCCCTTTTGGGAAGGGGTAAGACGATCTATCCTAAAGACTATCTTAAGAAGGAAAGAGGATCTTGGTAGCCCTTCCGGTCCTTGAGAAGTTTTTAAGAAGGCACAAGACTGTCGGCCTTGATTCAAATATTCTAATCTATTTCATTGAGGCTCACACCGATTATCATTTGCTCACCAGGCAGATATTCGAATCGATCGAAGCGGGCCGGAATCTTGGGATATGTTCTACCCTTTCCCTCCTCGAGATCCTTGTCCAACCTTATCGGAAGGGTGATGAGGTGATGGTCAATGAGTTTTATAGCCTTCTTACAACCTACCCTCATCTAAGCTGGATCGAATTATCAGTCGAGATAGCAGATCTCGGCGCCAGACTCAGGGCCAATTATCAGATAAAAACCCCTGATGCCATTTTATTAGCCACTGCCATTTGTTCCGGGGCCTCCGGGTTCATAGGAAATGATCTAAAGTTGAAAAAGGTCAAAGAGATTGATGTTCTACTGCTGATTTAGAAAATGATTACGAGAAGAAACAGGCACAGTTTTCTTGGTCAATACCGCCGCATATTTTGACCACAATTCATTCGGGAAATTGAACACTTGAGAATTATCCTCTTTTCTGTCTATCATGCAAAAAGCAATGTTATCCTGAAAAAATATATGCAGTTTTATGATATCTGTCAATATTTTATTGTTTTTGCTTGCTTTTCAGGTTCGGTTCTGGTATAGGACAGAAAGTGTATAATAACTTGTTAGTTGCCTCTAGACTGCCCTCACTGGCGAGCCAGAGATAATCAAAACATTGCAACGAGGTTGATTATGGAATGGAAACCGACTATTAGAAATGATCACGGCCTACTCAAAGTGCCCAAACGATGGCTTCATATCCACTACTATGAGGCACTCAACATTCTCTTTCGCTTCGAAAACTCATTGCGTGTATTTGTCTATGCGATATTGAAGAACGAGTATTCGAGCAAATGGGGGGACTGCAACTTCTCAATGCCTGGTGGAGAGACAGCTGCAATCAAGAGCCTCGCTGCTCGGCGAATTAATCAGGCCGACAACTTCGGGTATCTCGGATTCGACATCAAGGCACTACTGATGCATCTAACGAGCGGCGAGTTGGTGGAACTTATCACGTCTGATGCATACTGGCCAAAGTTCAAAGGACACTTTAAGGGAAACAAGGACATTATTAAGAACAAGCTTCTTGAAATCGGGACCATCCGCAACTCGCTTGCCCACTTTCGCCCGATGAGACCGGAAGACATTGAGGTAGTGAAGCAGAACTCCAGACACACACTTCTGGGCGTTGAAGAATGCCTGACCAACCTCTTTTCTCAATCGCTGCGAGTTCCTACAAATACGATTGAACCTTGGTACCAATTGATTAGCACCTTGGGCACGAAGCAAATCACGACAACTCCTTACTACAGTGCAAATGAGGAGTGGGTCAACATAAAGCTTACGTTCAAGACGCCAATTCTCGGAAAGAGCAAGTATTCCGAAAGCTTCTTCTCTTTTCGGCTTATCAAGATCAATCCGCCAGCCATTCTCCTGAATCACGCCACTCTCAAGGACCACGTTACATACGTAAGCGAATCGGTTTCTTATCCCACACTCGATGACAATTATGATGTCGATATCGGTAAGGATTTGAATTTTGTTTTCCGAAAAGATGCTTTCATTGCTCACGCTGACCTCCTCGCAAAAGAGTTTTCGAATGTTCTTCTCAAAGTGACCGAAGAGTGCGACCTTCTCCTGCAGGACAACTTGGCGCGTGGCAGTTTAGTGGAGCCGGCATCAGCAATGTCTTGGTGGCGGGTTGAGACAGAAGGACAACAAGGGCAGTGGAACCACGGCTACCAGCAATTGTCGCGGCCATATCAATCGAGCGACCCAGATGAGTATTGGGGACAACATCCCTCCACAAGTGATGTCGTTGCGGGTTGTCCACGGTATCCATGGATGCCGTCGGACATATCCGACGTGGAGGGTTTTCTCGATTAATGACGGCTAACTCAACGCTCCAGAGGGACGACGCGCTGGCAAGTCGGCTTCGAAAGTAAGAACGGATCGATGGATCAGGTCTACACCCTGCACAACCATTTCATAGATGACAACACGGTGAGGGATGCGGGGCACAAACTGTTTATGAGATATGCCATTCACCTTTCAGTCTAAAACTCACGAAACTCCTACCTTCTTTGGGAGAGAGAACAAACCGGGGCACAACCCCCAGGTTGTTACTAATGAGTTCATAAGTAAACGGACATTCCTTTAGAAAATCTCCCCTCACCCCTCTTTTCCAAAGAGGGGAATACCTCCATTTCGGAAAGGGAGGTAAGGAGGATTTTTATCAATGTCTTCATACTATAGTAAACGCACTGCGATCTAAAAGTTCCAGGGATTATAATGGAGGTGAAATAAGCCCAGAAGTGCCCTTGAGGTAATCCTTCATAGCCTTCAGAAACATCTCTGCATCTTTGAGGCGCTTCTCGACACGTTCCTTCTCTGGAAGAAAAATCACGTCATAGTCAGCCAAATACCTGTCGTCCTGTTCTTCTGCCAGGATGGTGGCGTATTGTGGATCAAGCTTCCCGGTCTTGATGAGATATTTACCGAAGAGACGGCGTACTGCTTTATGGGATTTGACTCGAATACCCTCCGCAAGGAGTACGGCCCGGGCCGCATGGAGGATGGCATAATAGGTGCGAGATAGGGTATCTTCAAGCAGGCCGTCTGTAAAAAGGAGTCGGGCGGCACGAAGCGATTTCTCTGCCCTCAGAAATTCCGCCTCGATTTCCTTGTCATGAGAGGTGGCGCTCATACCACCACTATTCCCTCTCTTTCTATCTCCTCCAGGAACTGTGACCGGATCCCCTTGAGCTGTTCTATGTGACTCTGACTGAGTACCTGAATCGATAGGATAATCCCATGTTTCAGCTCCAGGGCATAGCCGATCTCGCGAATACGATCACCTAATCTCCAATCGTCGGATCGAATGACAACCAGCAGATCCATGTCGGATTCCTTCGTAGCCTCTCCGCGGGCTCTAGAGCCGAAGAGGGTCAAACCGACCAGTTCATCCAAGAAGGTTTCCTCGATCTTTTTCTTGAACTCACTAATTACTCGACTCTCTTTAGCGCTTAGATCCATAATTTTTCCATTTTTTATATAGTATAGGAAAAAAAACCAAAAGTCTCAAGGAAATTGATCGTAAATCTCTACATCTGACTGTTTCGGTGAGCTTTGACATTTGAGCTTTGAGCTTTGAGGCAGCAGGCATGGCAGAGCCAGTTATAGCGCTTCACGACCGCGCTTAAGAGCGGCAATAAAGATCTCTCTATCCTGGTTATCGGTAAAAATCTTCTTGCAGGCATTGCCCCTGGAGGTCACGTGATAGACAACCCCCGCATATTCGATCCTCAATGGCCTTGCCATGTGTAGGCTATGACAGAAATGATATTGCAAGACCTGACCCCCATGGCTTTTGGGGCAACAGAGTAGGCCTGTTTATATAGGCAGACCTCTTCGGCATGACCTTAATCCTGATGGGTGACTGGTGCAGCAAAGACTGACACCAAAACTTAAAGAAACTTTCGAGCAATGGTGACTATGCGGTTAACTCATAAATTAACTATAAACGCTAAAGAGGATCTTTTTATCGATATGGATACTTTTTTTTCTTGACAGGGTGCCTTTTAATGGGTGACCCTTTTCACTTCTGACCCCTTTTCACTTCTCCAAAATATTTTTCATCTTTTCGACAAATTCTTTTACCTCTACTATTCTACTCTTTACCGTGACAATGTTTTGCCAGTTTATCTTTAAATATTGATGTATTGCCTCATTGCGGTGCTTTACAAGGGGTGCAACCTTCAATACAATATCCCCTATGAATTCATGACAGGCAAGGATAGAATCCTTGTAAGAATCCGGAATATCCCTTTTGTTTTTCTTTAAACACTCCTCAGAAAGATCTACAAGGCATAGAATAATGTCATTTATACTTTTATCAAGTATATTCCTCTTGTCTCTATCAGCAAAGTAAAGGTCTCTGTCAACATTTCCTGCCTTAGAGAGAAAGTAATCTATTGTTTCATCTATAAAGGCAAAGAGTCGTCCCGTCTTCCGATCAACCACTTAAAGATCTCCTAAACCTTATCTCCTCGCTATCATGGAGAGCCCTGTGAGAAACTTCATAAAGGATATCAATATCGGGCTCAACAAGGTGTACACCTTTAAGCGCCTCCTTAATAACAAAAGGGGACTCATCCTCATCGTCAAGTCTTAAGATGGAGATATCCCTTTCAACAGACATTAAGATTTTGTCTATTATCGATATCTCCTCTTCCTTGTTTTCCGCCCTGATAGATAATGCAAGGTCTATATCAGATCTTTTGTGGGAAGTACCCCTGGCATAAGAACCATAAAGAAGGGCAATCTTGATCTTGTCTTCCTGCTTAAACTTACGAAGAACTTCTCTTAAGGGTTCTAACTCTCTTTTTTCATTCATAGCACAACTTTATTCTAGGATACCGTTAATCTCTTTTTAATTCAAGATCTTTTTATTAACCTGCCTATACTATTGGCTAGCGGAAAAAATACGGAGGGCGTCCTTTTTGGAGATTCCAATCCTAACTAAATAAGACCTTTTCTACGTTAGCGCCTTGTAGGATAGTGATACAGCTTGAAATGGTATTTCTCCTTATAGCGAAGTAGTAATTCCAGATATTTTCTGAAATCTACCTCGTCTTCAAATACATCCTGACGGTTATTTCCCCTTGTCAGGACATGATAGACATGCGCGCTTGGAGCTACTCTTGATGTCCTGGGCATGTTTAGAATATATCCGCTCCTGTCACTTGTGTCAATTAAAGAGAACTGATGCAGTAAAGCTTGTTTCTGCAAACGAGCAATTGACATCGAACTTAAAGAAACTACGGGAATGGTAGGGATGGTTGATAACTCAGCACTGAAACATGAACAAGAAAACCTTTTTTTCTTGCTACGGGTTAGTTTTTTCTCTTGACAGGGTGCCTTTTAATGGGCGTCCCCTTTAACGGTCTTAAGCTTATTGATTTTGTTCATGATGACTTCTCGCTCTTTCCATTTAAAAAACAGGAAATTATTAGAATCACCTCTTTTTAGAGATGCTCCATACAGTCCTACAAGAATTCGTTTCTTTTCTAACAAAACAAGTTCCTCAGACTTTTTTTCAGATTGAATAGATACGCATTCGTCATATTTACCTACAGGTCTATAATTTCTATCCCCTAAACCTCGTCGCATGATAACAGTGTTTGGGGGAATGGAACCCCAGCAATCTTTAAACTCTCTTTCTTTTATGCTTATTTTTTTCTCTATTTCAATAACCTTACTCAGGTCAAATTTTTTAAGTAGTTTGTTAGTAACTAATAAATTATAAATCTCTAATTCCTTTGATTTCAGTTCTTCTTCTAATGGTTCAAGCAATTTCTCTTCTGGAATGTCGCCTATATCGCAAGAAATTAAAATTTGCGTTACTATTATTATTGATACAATTATTAAGGGTCTCATAATAGAATGTACTTTAAACTGTATACTTACATATCATAGTACATATCATAGGGTCAGGCCGTTGAATTATCACTTTTATGCTCCATCGCACTAATAACTTTACTCACCGTAGTATAGTGTAAATCATGATAATCCGCAATCTCTTTTAAGCTATACCCAAACTCTGCATGTGCCTTATAAGTAGATTCATCCCTTTTTAGCTTCACATCCATCTTAATTGTTTCACTTAAACCTGGTCTGCTCGCATATCGCTGAACCCTCGGTATCTCCTTTATGCCTTGAGTCTTCCTCACTACTGCCTTAAGCTTATTTATAAACTCCATTCCTCCTAAATATATCTGCCCTTTTAATTCCTTCCAAGGTGATCCCTTTAGTATCCCTTCTTTACATAAATAACCTGTATAGCCCCTCGGCCTTCCTTCTGTACAGCTCATAGGGTCACCCATTAAAATATTTTGCGAATTCATGGAAATATCCCTTGACAATTGTTTTTTGACAGAGAGAAGTATTTGTGATAGCCTTCAAATATATAAATAAGGCTTTGTTCAGCCACTTTAAGTAAGAAAGGAAATTGAACAATGGGTGAAATTCGAATAAAAGTTCCAAATAACCTTCTCCGAAAATTGCCCAAGAAACACGAGGAAATCCAGGAAGTTTTAAGGCTTGGCCTCAGACTCCTCGGAAGCCGCCGGAAACCTGCAAGAAGCATAGTTGACGAAACATTTGCTGCCCTTCCTATCAAAAGCCATAAATTAATAGAAGAGGTAATTGAGCAGACAAAATATGGAGAGTAAGACCCTCAATGATGCATCACCTGGGGTCTCCATCTTCATTGATACCAATATCCTGGTCTATCATCTGCTGGAAGATGAGTTCTATGGAGCATCTTGTAGAAATTTTCTAAAACAGGTTGAAGGAAAAGAGTTAACGACATTCACTTCTCCTATTGTTGTAGCTGAATCTTTGTTTATCTACCTTCGCTTTTGGATCATTAGACACAAGAAAATTTCGCCCAAGAAGGTCTTGGAATATCTCAAACAACATCGAGATGTAATCAATGAAGTCGACTTTCAAAAACCACAAGCCCTCTTCACCATCTTTAAGAGTCTGCCAATTGGTCATACAATTTTAAATGCCTCTTATCGCACGATGAAACTTTATAACCTTCTTCCCAATGATGCTATCAATGTTGCCTTGATCAAACACCATAACATCCCTGTTATCGCTACCAATGATGACGATTTCGATGATATCGAGGGTCTTGAGGTCTTAAAACCTACCGCCCTATAACCTATAACCTCCTAATTTCCTACTCACATTCAATCACCATCGCGAGCATATCATAGGGTTAGGTCTTGGAATATCACTTTTATACTCCATCGCACTAATAACCTTGCTCACCGTAGTATATTGTAAATCAAGATAATCCGCAGCCTCTTTTAAGCTATACCCAAACTCTCAACCTTTAATCCCCTTTCCTACTCATACACGCCCTTACTAACCGTGCCTCTTCATAGGTTACTGTGCCGTTTCCATTGTCCACAATCGGTCTCAGACCCCATTGCCGGGATGCTATGAAGAGTTCCTCGATCTTGCGCCTCTTGGCCCGTTCAATAAGGCTGTCTATATCAATATCGCGGCCCTCTTGTAAGAGCTTCTCAATGTGGCCGGCTATGGTGGATATTGCGAGATTACGATGCTTCGCAATCTCTTCCAGGGATAAGCCCTTTTTGAAAAGCTGGTATGTTTCTTCCACTGTTTCGCCTCTATTCTTTTCACGAGGCAGACTTACATCCGGGCGGTCTGATCCGGCGGATTGCCTGCTTGGGACTGAGATACCCGGATTTTCTCTTAAGTATCCCTTAATCTCGCAAACAAAGGCATCTCCATATTGTTTGATCTTGGCATCGCCAACCCCGCTGATCTTCCTCATTTCAGATAGATCGGCAGGATAGTATCTGCACATCTCATGGAGGGTCTTGTCTGAGAATATGATAAAGGGAGGTACCTGCTCTTCTTCAGCTATCTTCTTCCTTAAATGGCGCAGTTTTTCGAAAAGGACTGCATCATAATGAAGGGTGTATGGGGTAGGGTGCAGGGGGCTTGGGAGATTCCCTTTAGGCTCTTCCCTTTTCAAGGCCGTCATCTGTTCCTTGCCATACAAGATAGTGCTACCCTTTTGCGTAATAATCAATACCGGATAGGGGTATCCCTCCTGTCTAATAGCATCCTGAGCAAGGAGTTCATCAATAATAGACCGCCAGTGTCTCTTATCCCTATCTCTTCCGGCGCCGTATGTCTTTATCCTGTCATGCTGAAACGTCCGGATGCGCTTTGTATCAGCGCCGGTCACTATGTCGACAATGTGTGCGATCCCGAACCTCTGTTCTGTCCTTGATATGGCGGACATTACTATCTGTGCATCTTTTGTGATGTCAAACCGTTCGACTGAGCCGCAGCAGATGTCGCAATTACCGCAATTTTCTGTTGGGAACTCCTCTCCGAAATAACCTAAAAGCTGTTTTCTCCTGCACACGTTATG
>CAZYNY010000038.1:14499-25702 GCA_964648095.1 uncultured Nitrospirota bacterium
GCAAACCCGATTACCTGGTTCAGTTTCTCAATTACGACGGAACGTTCTGCATCGTTATCTATCTGATCTATGAAATAGCGGATCTTAGGGATGTCACCCCTGCTGAAAAATAAAAGGCAATGGGCCGGTTCCCCGTCACGTCCTGCGCGCCCTGTCTCCTGGTAATATCCTTCGATGTTTTTGGGGAGATCTGCATGGACAACAAACCGCACATTGGATTTGTCAATGCCCATACCAAAGGCGATGGTTGCCACGATCACAGATGCCTCGTCCCTGTTAAATGCATCCTGGTTTTTATCCCGCACCTCCGGTGACAACCCGGCATGGTATGGGAGGGCGCTGATTCCCTTTGATGCTAGGAGATCGGCCATTTCCGCCACTGAGTCGCGGGTAGTGCGATAGATGATGCCCGGCTCACCAGGATGTTTCATGAGGAATTTAAGTATCTGGGATTCTACCTGAGATTTTCTTTCAACCTGATAAAAGAGATTAGGGCGGTTAAATGATGCGCGGATCATAAAAGGCGCCCTGCGCAGGGGTGAGGCGCTGCCTAGCCCTAACTTCCTGCATATATCCTCCTCGACCTTGCGCGTGGCGGTTGCGGTAAAGGCTGCAATAGGCACATCCGGGAAGATCTTTGAGATGATTGACAGGCTCAGATAGTCGGGACGGAAGTCATGCCCCCATTCGGAGATACAATGGGCCTCATCTATGGCAAAAAGAGAGATGGGAATGGTCTTCAGTGTTTCGAGGAAACTTGGCATGGCAAAACGCTCAGGGGCAATATACAGCATCTCTATCTTATTGCCTTTCAGCATCCGGCAAATATCGGAGATCTCCTGATGGCCCAGGGAGCTATTCATATAAGCGGCACCTATCCCGTTGGCAATAGCAGCGTCGACCTGGTCTTTCATCAGGGAGATCAACGGACTGATAACAACGGTCGTGCCCCGCATCATTTTTGCCGGCAACTGATAGCATAGCGACTTCCCGCCGCCGGTAGGCATCACCGCAAAGACATCCCGCCCGCTCAGTATATTTTTAATAATCTCTTCCTGATTCGCGCGGAACGTGCTAAATCCGAAGACAGTATTTAGCGTATCGCGTATTGCAACATCATTGATCATAAGATAGTAGACAGAATACAGTAGTCAGAATTCAGGAGACAGAATAACTGCCTCGATTCTGTATTCTCCATTCTGTATTCTGCCTTTATCATCAGCAGACTCGGCACAAATGCTTAAAAAATCCTCTGCAAGCTGCTTATCATCCTCTGCAATCTCCTTATAAACCTTCTCTGCCTTTTCTAATCGCCTGCCTCTTCTTGTATTCATTAATCATCATTGTAATAGCCTCTCTGATAACTTCCCTTCTGGTCATTTTTTAATCTTTTCGACATCCTGTCTATCTCTAATGAATACCAGATTACAAATTTCAATGCCGCCCCTTAGAACCTGGCAATGGGTTGGAAGTGCTGATTTGGGGCTAAGGAAATTTCTGCCTTCTCATTTAAATAGCCTTGGATCCACCATCTCCACATCCTTTGGAGGTGTAAAGATAAATAGATCATCCTTAAGGCCCGTATTTGCCTCTATCTTTGTAAGGTTAAATGTCGAGCTATTACCTGTCTTTTCAAATATGGTGAGCCTGGTTATATAAGATCTCTTCGGTTCTAATTCAATTACGATCTTTGAAATCTCAGTCCTCTGGTCTTTTGGTATAAGCCGTAGCCGCGGCCCCATCTCTTTTTTCTTTTCTCCATCCTCCTCAAAACTCACATCAAAGTCCTGATCGATTTTGGCTAGACCCGATAAAAGATGGGTAGGTGTCTCGGTGCCGCTATCCTCCGAAAGGAGACCTGTCATCGCCTGTTTGTGTTCCGGGATATAGTAGACAACCTTCTCATTGTTGACATATATCTGGTGCTTGCTGGGTTCTGAATAATCCCAGCGGAGCATCCCAGGCTTTTTTATGTATATCTTTCCTTTATAGGTAATAGGCGTGCTAAATCCTTTAATCTGTGTCTTCTGCTCAAATTCGGCCTTGAAATCAGATGTTGCTTCATACCTAGCCTGCACCTTTTTGACTATCGACTGGAGCGGCTCTCCCGCGTTTGCAAAGGTTGAGGTTAAGGTTAAGGCTAAGGATAAGAAAAAAATCCATAGCTCAGCCTCAACCTTGGCCTTATCCTTGCATCTCCTCATTATCCCTCCATATCCTCTGGTCTGTTGTTAATTATGGGCCTTGGTCTTCCGCCTACAGAAGGACCGACTATGCCGTCCTCTTCCATCATCTCTATCATCCTGGCCGCCCTTGGGTATCCTACCCTTAATCTCCTCTGGATCAGCGAGGCCGAGGCCTGTCCTGAAGAGAGGACAAGTTCGACAGCCTTTCGATATAGCTGGTCCCTCCCGTCGTCATTGTCTATCTGGAACTCTCCTCCCTCATCATCCGGTCCGGCAGGGATATGGAAATTGCCATATTCCGGTTTTGCTTCTCTCTTTACAAAATCCACAACCCTCCTGATCTCTCCTTCTTCAACGTATGAGCCATGGATCCTTGTTATCTTACCGCTTCCAGGGAGAAGAAAGAGCATATCACCCCTTCCAAGGAGCTGTTCGGCCCCATTTGCATCCAGTATAGTCCTTGAGTCGATCTTGGAAGAGACCTGGAAGGATATCCTGGCCGGGAAGTTTGCCTTGATTATTCCGGTCAGCACATCTACCGAAGGCCTCTGTGTCGCAAGGATAAGATGTATGCCGGCAGCCCTGGCCATCTGGGCCAGCCTGGCTATCGAGTCCTCGATCTCGTTTGAGACCACCATCATGAGGTCGGCAAGTTCATCGATGATTATGACCATGTAGGGGAGTCTCTCCCTTGTATTCCCCTCCGCATCCTGTATTGTCCCGGACTTGATTAAATTATTGTAGCCATCTATGCTCCTTACGCCGGTTTCAGAGAGGAGAACATATCTCCTCTGCATCTCGGAAACGCACCTCTGAAGTACCCTTGAGGCGTCCCTTGGTCTTACTATAACAGGGGAGAGGAGGTGGGGGATTCCGTCATAGATTGATAACTCCAGCATCTTTGGGTCGATCATAAGCATCTTTATCTGGTCTGGTGAGGCGTGGAAGAGCAGGCTTAAGATCATAGAGTTAAGTGCAACGCTCTTGCCTGAACCTGTTGCCCCGGCAACAAGCAGGTGCGGCATAGACGCAAGATCTGTCACAACCGGGGTTCCGAATATATCTTTTCCCAGCGCCAGAGGGATCTTAAGTCCATCCCTCCCAAACTGACCGGATGTGATTATCTCCTTTAAGAATACATCTCTCCTTATATTGTTAGGTATCTCTATCCCGACAACAGATTTTCCCGGGATGGGCGCAACGATCCTGACCCCCATGGCCCTCATGACGAGCGCCAGGTCATCAGAAAGGTTTACTATCCTGTTCACCTTCACCCCTGGTCCGGGTTCAAACTCGTACATTGTTACTACAGGACCCGGATGCACCTGGACTACCCTGCCATCCACATCATAGTCCAGTAGTTTCTTTTCGAGCATCTTCGAGCTGGCAAGGAGCTCCTCCTTTGATACCTTCCCTTCAATGACAGCAGGCTCGTTCAGCAGGGAGGGCGATGGAAGACGGTAGTCTCCGGAGCGCTCATGATATTGGGGCTTGTCCTCTTTAGAATGCGTTGATCTCTTGTGGGTGATGATTATCCTTGGTTCATCAAGGTCATCTTTTGTTTCGTCCACAGTGGTTTCCTGGGTCTTTGTCTTTGGCTTTACCCCGGTTGCCTTTACCTTATTGATGAAATAACTTAAGAATGAGACAAAGGAATATCTTGTAATAAGCATTATGGAAAGTATAATTGAAGAGATGAGTATGACAGATGCGCCTATCTTTGCCAGATTTGAGACCAGGAGCATTGTCATAATAGAACCTGTCAGCCCTCCCTCCCTCCCTTCAAGGATAAGATCTCCATAGAGAGTGGGAAGGCCGTCTAGTATCAGACCTGCCAGGGATGAGACTGAAAATAACAGGATGCATTCACCCAAAAAGAGGAGGCTTAGGCTATTTTCCTTCCTTGCTACCTTCCTCCAGCCAGGGATGACCATGAATATCGGCAGCAGATATGCGCCGGCGCCGAAGAGCTGGAAAAATATGTCTGACGTGTAGGACCCGACCCTTCCTATGAGGTTATCTATGGTCCGGCTATCACCTGCGGTAAAAAATGACGGGTCATCCGGGCGGTAGCTGAATATGGCAAGGGAGAGGAGTATGCCTGAGGCGATGAGAATTATACCTTTTATCTCATCTACGAGCTGCTCCTTTTTTATTAATGGGCTCATCTGTCCGGACAGCCTACATCTCGATAATGATCGGGATAATCATAGGTCTTCTTTCCATTTTTTTAATCAGATACCTCCTTAGTCTGCTCTGTACCTTGCTCTTTACCACAACCCACTCCGATTTGAGCTCCTGTTCAAGTTCTCCCAGCATCTCAGAGATCACATACCTCATCTCATCGTATATATCTTTAGCCTCATTCTCAAAGATAAAACCTCTTGATACTATATCGGGTCCTGACACAACCTTTCCCGTGAGTTTTTCTATCCCTATGATTACGATAATGATACCACCTGTACCTAAGCGCTGTCTGTCCCGCAGAATAAGATCACCGATGTCACCAACCCACTTACCGTCAACAAAGACCCTTCCGGCAAAGACCTTGCCGGTCTTCCTTCCTGTCTCATTTGTGAACTCAGCCACATCACCATTTTCCAGTATAAGTATATTTTCTTTAGGGATGTTGAGGCTTTCGGCAAGCCTGGCATGATGATATAGGTGCCTGTATTCGCCGTGTATTGGCATAAAAAATTTAGGCCTGACAAGGTTCAGCATGATCTTCTGTTCTTCCTGGCTCGCATGGCCGGATACATGCACGTCCGATACCTCCTCATATATCACCTCCGCCCCCCTTCTGTAGAGATGATCGATTACCCTTGCGATGGCCCTTCCATTTCCGGGTATAACCCTGGATGAGAGGATCACCACGTCTCCATCTTTTATCTGTATCTGTTTGTGGTCATTCATCGCCATCCTGAACAGCGCGGACATAGGTTCTCCCTGGCTGCCGGTGGTAATTATCAAGATCCTGTTATCAGGTATCTTTGAAAGCTCTTCACCCCTGATCCAGGTAGAATCCGATGCTTTAAGATATCCGAGATCCAGGGCTATCTGGGAATTACTTACCATACTCTTGCCGCTTAAAAATACCTTTCTTCCTGTTTTAACAGCGGCGTTTACGGCTTGCTGGACCCTATGGATATTTGAGGCAAATGTGGCGAGGATGATCCTCTTATCTGTGCTTTGGAAAATCCTGTCAAAGACAAGACCTACCTCCCTTTCTGAGAGGTTATATCCCTTCCTCTCCGAGTTTGTGCTGTCAGAAAGGAGGGCTAATGTCCCCTGGTCGCCATAGTAGCTAAATCTATGGAAATCAAGCAGTTCCCCGTCCACAGGGGTATGGTCTACCTTGAAATCACCTGTATGGACTATCCTTCCAACAGGGGTTGTTATCCCGAAACCGACCCCGTCGACAATACTGTGTGTGATCCTGATAAATTCCACTTCAAAGGGGCCAAGTTTCACAACCTCCCTGGGTCTTACAGGGGTAAGTATTGCTTCGCTCTCCAGATTATGTTCCTTGAGCTTTGCGGATAACAGGCCTAGCGTCAGGGCTGTACCGTATATCGGGATGTTCATCTCCTTTAATATGTATGGAATAGCCCCGATGTGGTCCTCGTGCCCATGCGTGAGAAAGAGTCCAAGCACCTTCTCCTTGTTTTCCCTTAAATATGTTATATCAGGGATAACGATATCGACGCCAAGCATCTCCTCTTCAGGGAACATGAGGCCTGCGTCGATTACTATGATCTCCTCCCCGAACCGGAGGAGCATCATGTTGAGGCCTATCTCGCCTAATCCACCAAGTGGTATTATTGAGAGGGTTTGGCCTGCTTTTGATTCAGATGTAACGATATCTTCCATTGTAGATTGGATTTTATTTTATCATGCCCTTATGGGACATATCAAATAGAGTATCTGATAGACCGGCAAACTCCTCGATGGTTAGGGTCTCACCCCTCCTCTTCGGATCTATCCCTGATTTCTCAAGCGCCGGCCCAATTATCTCATCTGGGGCGCCAAGCGCCCTTAAGGCGTTCTTAAGCACCTTCCTCCTTGAAGAAAAAGAGGCCCTGACAGTCTTAAAAAAGAGCGACAGATCATTAACTTGGACCCTGGGAGTTTTCCTTGA
The DNA here is from genome assembly GCA_964648095.1 of uncultured Nitrospirota bacterium. Lineage (GTDB taxonomy): Bacteria > Nitrospirota > Nitrospiria > JACRHA01 > JACRHA01 > JACRHA01. Next base: position 20,824 of record CAZYNY010000038.1, read on the forward strand.
TAATAGCGTCAATACCGCTGAGTCTACATTTGGTTTAGGAGAAAATGAGTTCCTTGAGACATAAAACTCGATCCTGGGCCGGCAATAATATCCTACTGTGATGGATAGGATGCCATACTCCTTTGTCCCTGGAGCGGCAATAATCCTCTCCGCCACCTCCTTCTGCAGCATTAAGGTCATCGAGGTAATCTTCTCCTTTACTTCCATGAGGCGGAATATCATCGGTGTTGATATATAATATGGAAGATTGGCGACCACCTTAAATTCTCCATGGATCTCTTCATAGGCAAAACCAAGTGCATCCTCATGGACGAGTTCAAGATTTGTTATGCCCTTCAGGTCTTCTTTTAGATACGTATAGAGGCGGTTATCAAGCTCGATGGCTATTACTTGCCCGGAGACCTCAGTGAGCCTCCTTGTCATAATCCCCCTGCCTGGCCCAATTTCAACTATTGTCTCACCCGGCTTTATATGGGCTACATTTATAATCTTCTCTATTATATTTTTATCCAGCAGGAAGTGCTGGCCTAAAGACTTCTTATACCAATTCGCCTTCATTCGGCTGCCTGTGTTGGCTTCGTCGTCTGCTCCTCAACGTACAAACCACCGTACGCCTGCGTTGCCTCCTCCTCGCCGCCTTGGTATCCTGTTGAATGCGAATTGGTATTCGGTCTTAATCTGTCATTGTTCATGGCACAGATCATAGCATAAATAAAGGGCTTTTTTATACCTTTCATATCTTTGACGACTTGACAATAAAAGAATCCTGGTGCTACTATGGGCCTCGTCCATAAGGAAAAAGGAAGTCATCCGAAGTCACGTGGGGCTGTAGCTCAGCTGGGAGAGCACGAGGCTGGCAGTCTCGGGGTCAGGGGTTCGATCCCCCTCAGCTCCACCAAATCTTTATCTTGGATAATCCGAATTTATGGCATCGAAAGAGATCAAGATCGGAGACAAGGCCCCTGAATTCACCCTCCGCTCAGCGGAAGGAGAAGACATCTCACTAAAGGACTACATCGGGAAAAAGACCGTAGTCCTCTATTTTTACCCCAAAGATCATACACCGGGCTGTACCAAGGAGGCATGTGAATTCCGTGATAGCTTCCGGAAATTTAACTCTAAAGATGCTGTGATCCTTGGTGTGAGTCTGGATGGGCAAGTGTCTCACAGGAAATTTATCCAAAAACATGACCTTCCTTTTCCCCTTCTGAGTGATGAGGATGCAAGGGTTTCCACGGCATATGGTGTGTACAAGGAAAAGAAACTCTACGGGCGCACCTTCTGGGGGATCGTGCGGACAACCTTTGTGATCGGTCCTAATGGGAGGATCCTGGCTATCTATCCGAAGGTCAAAGTTGAAGGACATGTCGAAGGACTGCTGGCCTCTTTATAAGTATCAATAAGTGTTTTAAATGAGCTGGTAGCACCTAAGGGATATACGCCCGTGTACTTAAACCGCGGCGGAACACCTTGTTCGGAGCAATTCGCGGTGGGGCGAAAGATTTAACTGTTATTCTTGTCGTCGAACCCGGATCTTGCGGTCTGTTGCGACAACGAAGCAACCTTTCCAGCTTTCGACGTTCTCTGTTTGAAACAGTATCTGAACTTTTTGCTTCAAGGCACTTCTTCCTGGATCACGTAATCGCACCAGCAATAGCCCGTGATGAGTCCCAGGAATGAATTTCCGGATATCTGAAAAATCCAAATCTTGTGTAATCAGGAAACGACCTGCGCCCTGAGCGGTGTCCCAAACAATCGCATCATCGTGTCCTGATAGACCTTCTTGGGGGACGGTATCAACCTGATGACCCATGTCGGTAAGGATACTGACAAGCCGATGAGGTATGTTCTCGTCGAGTTTAATGTTCACGGCAGGCTGGGTAATGCAGGTACCGGCAGGTCATCTTCTGCCGATGCAGCAGCAAAGGCAATCACAGCACGCACATCATTTTCCTTAAGTGTTGGAAAGTCCTGAAGGATTTCCTGAATAGTTGCTCCTTCCGCCAGACTGGCTAGAATGGTTCGTATTGTAACTCGGGTTCCCTTGATGACAGGCTCACCGCCACAGATTTTAGGGTCACGGACAATATATTTGCGATAATCCATGCCTTCCTCCTTGAGATTCACATCCAACCTCTCTTAGACGACTAAATATAGTCCCGGCTTTAGTCACGCTTCAATTCCGATTTTAGTCCCGATTAAGGATATATGTCAATCACAATCTATCATCATGGATTTATCATAACTCATTGATAGATCAAATAAAAATAATAAATAATCGCATTCAGTCATTATTGGTATCATCTGCCAGGATAGGACTGGCAGTCTCGGGGTCAGGGGTTCGATCCCCCTCAGCTCCACCAAATCTTTATTTTGGATAATTCTAATTATTATCATTTTCATCTTTTCTCGGTCTCCCTTTAGGCTTTATCATTGCATCGATTTTATATTCTTTAGTCACATCCCTGTTAAAACCTTCGCTGCCATATGCTACCATTCTGCTCGACTCCCCTTTAGCTCCCTGATTATTGGAAAAAGAGAATGAAGTGTCGAGATGCATTGTCTGCTGCCAAAAAACTTGACAAAATAAGATGGGAGTAGTAGTTATATACCATAGTAGTAATTAGTGCGAGTCTAGGGTTTTTAATGGTTTACGACCACGGGTTCAACCGCGGAGGTAATGGGGTGCTAAGTCCGGCAGACAAACCATGTCCTCGTGAAAACGGGGATCTGGAAACCGGCTTATATTGCAAAAATTGCAGTATAAGACAAATTAGAAAAACATGATTAAAGTATAAGATATTGTAAATTCTACATTTATGAATTTAATAAATAAGATCAGAGAAACGGCTTATATCACAAAAATTGCATTATTTGTCAGATCATTTAGGTCGTATAATACATGTTAGGCGCAACAATACAGGAGGAACTCATGGCCAAGAAGAAGGTGTTTGTGAGCTTCGACTTTGACAACGACAAGACCCTCAAGGACTTTATCATCGGACAAGCGAAGCTTGACGACTCCCCGTTCGAGGTGGTCGACTTCTCGCTGAAGGAGGCCGCTCCCGAGAAGACCTGGCTGGACAAAGCGCACGCCGCGATCTCGCGTTCCGAGGTGTTCATCGTGATGCTGGGGTCGAAGATACGGACGGCGCCGGGGGTGCTCAAGGAAGTCAAGATCGCCAACGATCTCAAGAAACCGAAGTTCCAGATTATCGGCTACAAGGACGGCTCCGAAACCTGGGCTGTTCCAGACGCTGGCCGTGTCTACCGGTAGAACTGGGAGAACTTGAAGAACCTTCTCAAGTGACGCCATGAGTAAGACGGTCAATCTCGATTCGCCGGCAGTCCAGAGCTACCTCACGATCCTCCAGGGCGTGATCGGTCGCATGGCTTCGAATAGCGCCGGCGCGAAAACGTGGTGCATTGCGCTCGTGTCCGCGATCATCGTCGTGATTGCGGACAAGGGAGAGCCGAGGTATGTGTGGATTGCACTCGTGCCGGTCGGTCTGTTCTTCCTTCTCGACGCGTACTACCTCGGTCTCGAACGGCAGTTCAGAGAGCGATACAACGATTTCATCGGCAAGTTGCACGGGGGTGAAGCCAAGATCGACGATGTTTTCATCGTCACCCTAGGCGGCGGCCTCACCGGGTCCATGAAGGCAGCCCTGGTCGCATGCGGCTCCGTCTCAATCTGGCCGTTCTACTTGCTGCTGGCTCTCATGCTTCTGGCGGTGCGCGTATGGGTTCTGTGACCGACATGAATGAGCCTGAGGACGCAGACTGCAAAGGGACAGACCCAGAAGCCATGTACGAGTGGGTCCGATGAAGACTCGACGGATCAACGCCGACAAGCCACACCTCTGGAAGACCGACATCGCGGTCTCTGTTGACCAATTCAACCAGTGGTTCATGCGTTTCGCGCCCGAGGCGTTCCGTTCCACGCGGGTGGAGACGACCGAGCACGTCAAAGCGGCGCTCGTGGCAACCAAGGACCTGCGTACCCTGAACGCAACCACGCTGAAGACCAACCCTGGCGCGCTCCCGACCCTCCGGATGTGCACCGCCCCGCCGCTCGCCGTGGACCGCCTGATCGGCTTGGCTGACGCGAGCAAAAATCTCGTTGGCCGGATGGAGAAGGGTAAGCTGCCGACCAAGATTCAGGCCGCAGACCTTGACGCGGAGTTGACCAAGGTATGCGGCATTCTGTCGCGGCTTTTAGACCGGGACATCTTTCCTTGGCTCGACAACCGGATGGCCCCAACCGACCATGAGCGCGACCGGGCCTCAACGATCGTTGCTGATCGGCTGTGCAGCGCGGTGGCGAACCCGATCGTTTGCAACGCTCAGGAGCAACGACAACTCGCATTGATCGGCGACTATCTCGATAGCCGGGGCTATCGCAAGCAAGCCCATCCACCGGGCAAGCCGATCACGCAGATGGAACCGGGCACGTATGCCTTCCGCATGAACCTGGCCGTCGGAAAGGCTCTCAAAGTCAATATCCCGGTCGACGTGGTGATCCAGCCCAAGAGGCTCCGCAAAGACCGGCTGCCAGTCCTGATCGAGGCCAAGTCGGCGGGTGATTTCACGAACACCAACAAGCGCCGCAAGGAGGAGGCGACCAAGATTCACCAGTTGCAGGCAACCTACGGCGCGACCGTGGCATTCGTGCTGTTCCTCTGCGGGTATTTTGGCAGCGACTATCTGGGCTACGAAGCTGCAGAGGGGATCGACTGGGTGTGGGAGCACCGGATCGAGGACCTCGCGAAGCTGGGGCTATGACACCGATGATCACGCGACACGAGAACCCGATTGAAGCTCGACGACAGGCCATGCAGGCGGCGCTCGATGCAAGGAAGTCGCCCGCCGAGAGGAA
>CAZYNY010000039.1:0-9556 GCA_964648095.1 uncultured Nitrospirota bacterium
GCCCTTCAGGAGGTGAAAGAGGTCTCGCTCCATGAATCCTTAAGGAGGATACTTGATGAGAACCTTAGCCTCGATATTCCGATAACTGACAGACTGGCTAAATGCCTGGAGATAGTTGCGAGATCCCTTAATGCAAGGTGGTATAGTCTTTATATAAAGGATCCCAACACAAAGGATCTTGTGCTTCAGGTTTCAAATGAGATAGGACAAAATATGCTGGGCCTTATAAGGATAAAGGAGGATATAGGGATCATAGGAGAGACATCAAAGTCCGGACATACCCTCTGCCTGAAAGAATTTGCCTCCTTCAATACAAACGGCAACTCCAGGGGACACCGGGGAATGCGGGAGATTATATGTCTTCCCATGGCTGCGCATGCCGGGATAGTTGGGGTGCTCAGCTTTGTAATGCCTGATCTTAAAGGAAAAACAGAGAAAATAGTGGGGCTCCTTGAGGATGTGAGCAGGGCGCTGGCAGGGTCTATTGCAAGTGATACGGAAAGACACAGGATGTCCCAGAAGGTTTTGAAGTTATCTGTTGTAAATGAAGAGGGTCTTGAACTTCTCTCGACTATTGACAGGGATAAGGTGTTGAGGCTTGCAACTGCTTCTGCTGCAATGATAATAGATGCAGAGGCAGTGATACTAAGATTGCTTGAAAAGAAGGAAGATAAGCTCCTTGTCGGTTCAACCTATGGGCTTCACAATGACGAGATTGACAAGAAATTAGTTGATCTCGATGCCAGGATCTCAGAGATGGTAAGGGAAAGGAAGGATGCCGTCTCAATTTCAGACCTGAAGGAGATGGAAGGCATCTCAGAACCATTTCCATATAACTCTGTGCTCAGTCTCCCTCTCCTCTGGGAGGAAAAACTCATCGGTTCGCTCTCGATGTATAACAAGCTTGTTTACAACTCTTTCTCATGTACCTTTTTCAATGAAGATGACAAGGAAATACTGGCAAAGTATGTGCAGTATGTTGCAAGGGCCCTGTTAAACGCCCAGCAGTATAAGGACAGAGAGGCTCTAGTTACCATAGATGAGCTTACCGGGCTCAGGAATGAGAGATATCTTAAGATCAGACTGCCTGAAGAGATAAGGAGGGCCGATAGGTATCAGCGTGCAATCTCTCTCATATTTATGGATGTAGACAAGTTCGGGGACATTGTGAAGGGTATGCAGGATGCTGTCAGGAAGGAAGTAATCAAGAAGCTGGCAGGGATAATAAGGGAAAATTTCCGGAATGTTGATATCTTAGTAAGGCTTGAGGAGTCTAAGTTTGCTGTCCTCCTTCCTGATACAGGGGAGCGTGTTAAAGAGGCCATCCAGCGAATGACCGGTAATCTGAGGAGTGTAAAGATAAAAAATGTCTCAACCGGGATTGTCACGCCACTCCAGCTTATGATCGGATATTCGACATATCCCTATGATTCAAGCGATATAAACACACTAATCGAAAATGCATCTAAATTGATGCCCGTCGGATAGCGAGCGTTGAGTTGTAGGGGGCGACGCAAGCCCCTGTAATAGAGGATGGACATGGAAAACATAGATCTCCTTGAAAAAAAGATCAAAAAGGTTGTTGATATGATGAAGGCACTGAAGGAAGAGAACTGGAAACTTGAAGAGAGGCTGGCAGAAAAGGACAAGGAGTTTCTAAGGCTTGAGGAAGAGCAGAAGGCTGTCAGGTCCAGGATAGAGAAGATCCTTGGAGAACTTGAGATAATGGAACCCCAGAAAGGCAGGTTAAGTGACTAGGAGCATAAGCGTAGAGATCTTCGGGGAGAGGTATATTATCCATGGGGATAGTGAAGAGCCATACATGAAGGATCTTGCACGCTTTGTAGATAAGATGATGAGGGATGTGGCGGACAATACTAAGGCAATTTCCCGCCCAAAGATCGCTATACTGGCCGCAATAAATATAACCCATGAACTCTTCCAGTTAAAGCTAAGGCAAAAAGAGACTGAGGAGGCGATTGAAAAAAGGACTGAGGCGATAATTAAAAGCATTGAGAGCATTGAACGAATCGCATATTAACAGGCTGGATAGATAGCACCCTCCTTAATAACCCTTGCCCCCTTCCCTGAAGTATGGTATATAGATAAAGTCATCCGTAAAATTGCTTTGCAGGTATACCGTTATGGCCTTAACAAAATACGACATAGTCCTTGATACCTTCAGGAGGCTCCTTCGCAGGGGAGCCATAGCCAATATCTCAAAGATTGTAGATAAGATGCATCCTGCCGATGTAGCCAAGGTGATAAGGCACCTTGCTCTAGGTGCGGAAAAAAGAACAATATTGGATCTTGTGAGAGAGGCAAAGACAAAGGCGGACGTGATAAGTGAGATAGATGCCACCAGCAGGAATGAGATCTTCTCCGAAATGCCCTCATCGGACATAGTTGCGATATTGAAGGATCTCCCTTCGGACGATGTAGCCGATATTGTCGGTGATATGCATGAGGATAAGGCAAAGGAGATCCTCAATATGATGAAGGAGGAAGACTCCGAAGAGGTAGAAGGTCTGCTCAGATATCCGGAGGAGACTGCGGGCGGCATTATGACACCTGATTTTTTCTCCCTCACCGAGGACACAACTGCCCAGGAGGCCATAGCAAAGCTGCAGCAGGCAAGCGATGCAGAGATGGTCTTCTATATATATGTTACGGATAAGGAGGGGAAGCTGGTAGGTGTAATCTCCTTAAGGCAGATCCTTATTGTCCCTCCGAATACTCCCCTGAAGAAGATCATGACAGTAGATGTCTTAAGCGTAAATGTAGAAATGGACCAGGAAGAGGTGGCGCGTATGGTGGCAAGGTATAATCTCCTCGCTATTCCTGTTGTCGACAAAGAAAATAGACTTGTCGGGATAATCACCGTAGACGACATAGTAGATGTGATAAGGGAAGAGGCTACAGAGGACATATTAAAAATGGCCGGGACCACGGAGGAGGAGACCATGTTTGGCACTTCGACTATCAATACGGCGAAGTTTAGGATCCGGGGCAACCTGACCTACCTGCTGGGAGGGATTATTGCCAGCTTTTTCCTCTGGATTTTCAGGTTTGCTATCCAGGAGGTAATAGCCCTCGCAAGCTTCCTGCCTGTCATTACTACCATGGGGGGGAACATAGGGCTTCAATCCTCTACAATCGTTGTAAGGGGACTTGCAACCGGAAGGATTGAGCTTTCTGATGTATGGAAGGTCTTTTCAAAGGAGCTTAGGGTAGGGTCATTTATGGGGATTATATGCGGCGGTATCGTCGGGATCATAGCCAGATTCTGGCATGGGAATGTGATGCTAGGGATCGTTGTCGGCGTATCGATGTTTGTGGGGATTACAGTGGCAGCCATAATGGGAACACTTATACCTATTATCTTGAAGAGCTTAAACCGCGACCCTGCAGTATCATCCGGTCCCTTTGTGACAACGGCAAATGATATCACCGGTCTTGTTATTTACTTAAGCCTTGCTAATTATCTGTTGAACTACCTGAGATAACCCTTTCGATCTCCTTCCAGGCTCCGGCCTTTTTCGCGTTCCCAGGAAGGTCTTCCTCTACGTCATCTTTATCTCTCAGAAAGATAATGGGGGTAATATTTACCTCTGAAAAGGCCTTGATATCCTTCATGCTGATTCCTATCCCGAATTTGAGTCTCCAGCCCCTGCTTATTAAGTTGGTCACCTCTTCATCAATTTTACCTTGTTGCCAGGAAAAAATTGGGGTCTCAGGAAAAGAATGATCTTTAAGCCGGCTTCTCATTTCTGATAGGTCTTGATCCTGGTTAGAGGCATACAGGATGATCTTATATTCCCTTGATATTTTTTCCAGTACCTCTTTAGCATCAGGGGCCGGATCCGGTTTTTTAAACCCTTCCGATGAGAGCGTATTGATATCTATCAAGACTATGGATATTGTTCTCTTCCAGCAGGCTACGATCATATCTGCTTCATCGGCGCTGTATCCGGACTTTCCAGTATGCCTTAAATGAATCTTATATGTGCCCTCCCTCTTAGGTATAAATTCCCTTACTGCAACCCCGTCTCCTCCGGTGAGCGAGACCCCTACAGGGTTTTCGTCAACAATAAACTCAATCCTCTCCCCGCTTATCGGTTTCGGGGAAAAAAGCGACTTTGCCATGAGCTTTACTTTTATGAAGATCCTCTCCCCGGGTGATCCGATCTGGTCAGGGGCAATAAGAAGGGCGCTTTTATTGTCATCTGCAAGGACGGTCTCTATATTAGATGCGATTAAAAGTAGAAGGAGGACTGAGTAGATTTTAATCATGCCGGTTATCCATAATCCAGGTATGCCGATCTTATCCTCCGCTGTACCTTCCATATCTTATAGATGGTAGGCAGGATATCGAGGAGCCGAAACTTAAAGAGGAATTTTAGTGCAGATACAAGTGAAAGCGATCTCAGGCATAGCCTGGCATATTCGTAATAGAATGTCTTGAGGGGAAGGCTTGTTTTTATATGGGTATGGACAAAGTCGATGAGGTCAGTGTCTTTAGTTATGAGCCTATCCTTTACCTCATCATAATATCCCGTACCAGGGAGTGGGGTTAGCACAAATATCCTGGGAAATTTAAGCCTGAGGTCTCTTATATATCCGGCAAGGGATCTGAAATCCTCTTTTGTATATCCCGGATCTATCATAAATGTAGCGTAGATATCTATGCCCACGGAATCCAGGATCCTGACTGCCTCCTCATTTATCCCGGCAGTCGTCCCCTTATTTATCCCTTCAAGGTCTCTATCTTTATGCGACTCAATTCCGACAAAGACTATTGATAGTCCAATATCCTTCCATGCCTCAAAAAGTTCGGGAGACTTTACTATCGTGTCACTCCTTGCATGGAGGAAATATCTCTTCCTGATCCCCGATTCTTTTATCACCAAGGCAAGCGACATCATCCGGTTTGTATCTACCATTGATTCATCATCGGCAAAGAATATATTCTCCTCCTCTATCAATTTAAGTTCTTCCAGTATTGATTCAGGGGATCTGGTGATATATCTCCCTTTCGTAAGCCTCCATAGGGAGCAAAAATTGCATCTGGAAAAGCAGCCCTGGGAGGTCTTGATAGAGGCCATAGGCCTCATATATTCGAAGAAGTAGTTATGCCTGTATCTTTCTGAAAGGGCCCTTATAGGAAAGGGATAGGAGTCAAGCCCGGTATCTCCCCTTTCCACGGTAAGGATCCATTTCTCCCCAGACTTTATTGCCAGCCCCTCTATCCGGTCAAAGGACGATCCTGATTCTGCTGCCCTGACTATCTCCCTGAAGCTATCTATCCCATGGCCAATTGCAACGATATCTATGTTATTATCATAAAAATCCGATGGTGCAACAGTGGCATGATGGCCGCCGATGACAGTCAATATATCCCTGTTAAATCCCTTTATCCTTCCGGCTATCTCCTTTGCACGCATGGATGTAGATGTATAGGCTGTAATACCTACAATGTCCGGCCGGAAATCCTCCAGTACCGCCTCGAGCCTATTTTCGATCCGCATGTCGAGGATCATGATATCATGTTCAGATGCAACACCGGCTGCTATATATTCTAAGGCCAGGGGCTCGAACATAAAGAGATCCTCGGATCCGATGGTCCTTTCCATCTTGTTCGGTTCTATCAGGAGTATTCTCATAAGGAGATAGTATAGGCCCCTGGATCTATTGTTGACAAGGATTAATCCTTTTTGCCTTGCTTTTTCCGCTAATTTGTAATACTTGTTCTGTATTGCAGTGAGGGCAGTTGACACAAAAGGGCGCAACATTACCGCCTGGCTCGAATACTTTACTAATGGAGTAGCTGTCAGCATAGAGGCAGTAAAGAAAAAGGTTGTGGGTCTTAGTAAAGATATTAAAGCTCTAAAAGAAAAAGGTCAGATAGCCCTCACTGAAAGACAGATAAAGATTGTGGAAGGGATAATAGAGAAAGGGAGGATTACAAATAGGGAACTAAGGGAGATGTTTGAATTATCCGACGAGGCCGTTAGGAAAGAAATCTCCAAGCTCGTGGAAATGGGTGTTTTGAAAAGCGAAGGTAAGGGAAGGTCGCTCCATTATGTTCTTATTTAATTAATGTAATGGTTGGCGATTAGGTTGGCGATTAATTGCTCAAAAAAATAGATCCATTCACGACGAGGATAACCAAATCAGAAATCCCTGAACTGAACTTGACTTTCTCTGTCTCCAGATGTAATCTCCGCTAATAAATCCCTTTCACCAAATGGTAGTTTAGTAATAGCTGAATTAGTAATAGTTGATAATGAGGTATGGATGTGAGAGGTAGTCATTTTACGCCTGCCACGGTTTTGGTTCAAACAGTCGCTGTTCTGGGGCTATTAATTTTTGCTAAACCTGTCTTTGCAAACTGGGTAGAGTGGATCGTTGACACAGGGATCAGCTTTAATCACAAAGAGAATATAAACAATGCCTTTATTAAATCCGACGAAAAAGATGATAATATCATAACGCCTGCCTTTACCTTTGGCCGGATTTATCAGTTAGCAGATTTTACCAGGGCGGCGCTTACTACTGAACTTATGTACGATTCACATCAAGATTTTACGGATCTAAGCCACTTAAGCGCCGGCGCGGCAGTTTCTGTCAAACACAAATTTGGAATCGGCCGTGAAATACCATGGATACAGACAGCCGCGTCCGCATCCATCCTGGACTTTCAGGGGGACCGGTGGGACAGTAACCTATATGCATTAAACCTCTTATTAGGAAAACGGTTGCACGACAGGGTAGATGCGACGCTTTCCTATAAATATGAAATCCGGGATGGTAAAACTTCTCCTCCAACGCTTGACCAAAAGAGCCATACCGGCGCCGTCGGCATGAATCTTCTTCTTACAGACAAAATGCTGCTGAGTCTGAAATATTCTATGCGCAGGGGGGATATCGCGGCTGTATGCAGTCCTAACAGTTTTGCTTTGATACAGGACTTAGCAAATGATGTTCAATTCGACAATACCTTCGAAAGCGGATGGTGCTTATACAGGATCGATGCCGTTACCCAGGCTTACGGGGCCAATTTGAGTTATGCCTTTTTCGGGGGCCATTACTCATCGAGCCTGGGTTATGAGCGGATGAATGGAGATATCACCCGTTTTACCTATTCAACTGATACGGTCTGGGTAAGCATAGACTACAGTTATTGAGCAAAATGAAGGCGAAGAGAAAAGAAATAATCGGATATCATTCTCACCGGACATGCGCAGCGCTTGTTTTATTGATTGTACTTGGGCCGGTCCGGTGTTTGTCTGCCGCACCTTTAACTGTCGGTGTTAATGGCGCTTCGGGCGAGGCGATGGAAGATGCCGTGGTATATGCCAGACCGCTTTCGGATACGGCTAGAAAACAAAAGGAGACTGAAACAATTATAGTTGATCAGGTAGATAAAGAATTTATTAAGCAGATAACAGTTGTCCAGACCGACGCAAAGGTCTATTTTCCAAATCATGACAAAATACGTCATCATGTCTATTCCTTCTCTCCAGCTAAAAAATTTGAGATTCCTCTGTATAAAGGTATGCCGGCCAATCCAATTGTATTTGGCAAGGAGGGCGCAGTCGCCCTCGGATGTAACATTCACGACTGGATGAACGGATATATCTATGTGGTAGATACCCCATATTTCATGACCACTGGACATAATGGCAAAGCCATCCTGGAGGTCCCGCCGGGAGATTACGATGTCAGGGTGTGGCATCCGTGGTTTAAGGGGAGCAGCAGCCAAACAGGCAGGCGTGTCACCGTTAAAGAGGGGGAGGGGATAGAGACATCATTTATTCTAAGCCTCGATAAGGGCTGGAATCCGAGGCGCGGACCGATTACCAAGTTCTTCAGCGGGGGAGGATATCGCTGAAATTCAGTTTTAGATTTCGCAGATTTCGTTCAAGGATACTCTTCTTCTTCCTGGGTCTTCTGGGATTGGTGCTTGCTAATGTCTTCATCGCTGTTGATGCGACGAATATGCGCAGTGCACAGGAGAGGATCGAGGAGGAGCTCCTGGTAACCGAGCGGATTTTTTTTCAACTAATAGAGTCTCGCACACATAGCCTGCAGGAAGGCGCCCACCTTTTATCCAGCGACTTCGCATTCAAGCAGTCTGTTGCTACTGACGATCGCCCCACTATCTTGTCCGCCCTGGAAAATATCCGGGCGCGGATAAACGCAGATCTGATAACCCTGGTCTCAGTGGACTACATGGTTATTGCCGATACGATGGATCCGGAATCAAAGGAGAAAAACTTCTCTTTTCCGGATATCATTAAAAGGGCGGAGGAGGAAGGCGGGGCGTCCTCAATTGTTTTCATTAACAACAGGGCATATCAGATGGTGGCAACTCCGGTCCTTGCACCCATACCCATAGGCTGGTTGTGTGTAAGTTTTGAGATTGATGAGCCCCTCTTAAAAGATATCCAGAGGATAACTCTATCTTATATCTCACTGTTCCGTTTGAAAGAGGGCGATAATCCGTTTGGCATCGCCTCGACACTCCCCCCTCTGTTATTTAAAACCCTGAATGGATTACTCCCATCTACAGGAGGAAGCTTGGGAAAAAGCATCCTGATTAAGATGAACGGCGATGATTATGTTTCCGTCATTACTCCGATCTCAAAGCAGGGCGGATATACCGTTATGGCTGTACTGCAAAGGTCTCTTAAAGATGCATTGAGATCATACTTTCGTCTGCGGGTCTCTCTGATTGTTTTATCAATCGTCGCTATTTTGATCTCAACTGCAGGAGGTGTTTTAATTGCGCGGACTGTGTCACGACCTGTGCTAACCCTGGTTAAAGGGGTACGAGAAATCGGCAAAGGGAACTATGAGCACAACGTTGCATTAAACCAGCAGGATGAGATCGGGGAAATGGCTGATGCCTTCAATCAAATGTCGAAGGGGCTTATGGAAAGGGATAGGGTGCGTAACCTTTTAGGAAAGGTTGTTTCACCTGATGTAGCAACTGAATTGCTGCGGAGTAAGGAGATAAAGCTGGGAGGCGAAGAACGGACAATGACTGCCTTCTTCTCCGATATCCTGAGCTTTACCTCCATTTCAGAAAGAATGGAGCCTGCCGAGGTCGTAGAGCTACTGAACGAGTATCTCTCGGCCATGTCGGATATAATCTACGAATTTGGCGGAACAGTAGACAAATATATAGGGGACGCGATAGTTGCTTTTTGGGGGGCGCCTTTACCAGAAGAAAATCATCCTGAGCTTTGCGTAAGAGCTGCAGTGGCAATGCAGAAGAAGCTTGTAGAGATGAGGACTTCCTGGAGAGAACAGGGCAGAGTTGAGCTTTTCATGCGTGTAGGCATTAATACCGGCAGGATGGTTGTGGGCAATATGGGATCCAAAGAAAGATTAGATTACACAATAATAGGTGATGCAGTAAATCTGGCATCCAGACTTGAAGGGGCTAATAAGCATTACGGCACAAACATAATTGTATCCCAATTTACTCAGCTGCACATTAAGGAAAAGATCTTAATAAGGGAACTCGATATCGTCCGCGTGAAGGGGA
>CAZYNY010000039.1:9566-24937 GCA_964648095.1 uncultured Nitrospirota bacterium
CGAATCTTTGAAGTAATAGACTATATGGAGAATACATCTGAAGAAAAGAGGGATTTTGTCCGGCTTTTCGATCAGGCCTTAAGTGCCTTTCGCAATCTTGAGCTCAAGAAAGCTGAAAATCTTTTTAAAAGATGTGAAGAGCTCAGCCAGGTTCCGGATAAAGCATCTAAATTATACCTACAGAGAATAAGTGAACTTACTTTGTCGCCGCCTCCTAAAGACTGGGATAAAGTATATCCCTTCGATATATAACCCGGGATAAAACGGCTGTCAGGGTTTTACCCCCTACAAAACCCCGGCTTATTGAGTGGAAATGGCGGGATAACAGAGATTCCTGATCACAACCCAAGGGCAATCAGGGAACTATTTCCCTCCCTGTTGAAGGTCAGAAGCGTTTTACCCCATGTGAGCACCTTGCGACACAGGGCTTCAGTCTTGCTGCCAGTGGCGGCATAGGCCACGATGACTGTGTCGGCAAGCGCAACCACGAGCTCATTGCAAGTACCGGCAGTATCTGCAGTGGCACGTCCTTCTTTCTCAAAAGGAGATATCATTAACAGCCGCATCCTCAAGCGGATGTTTGTATCCTCTGCGCAGGCGCATATTTTCTTTGTCTCCGTTCCTCCCCGATCAGTATTTGATATCATAGTTGATGATGAAGTCCAGCCCTTCATTAGAGGCATATCCATCATTGACAAAGCCATGAAAGTGGTATAAATTTGAGGCATTGTAAGGAGGCCTGTGGGATTACTTGAGAGACCTTGGCTGAAATCCTATGAAGATGGGATTCCCCATTCCATCAAATACCCTGATGTCTCTCTAGGTTCCATCCTTTCCGGTGTTGCCGATGAATTTCCTGACAAGACGGCCATAATATTTTATGGAAAAAAGATAAGTTACAGGGAGCTAGAGAACGAGGTAAAAAGGCTTGCCAATGCCTTAATAGCCCTTGGTGTAAGGAAGGGCGACCGCGTAGGACTGATGCTCCCGAACCTCCCCCAGGCCTTAATAGGCTATTATGGGATCTTGAAGGCCGGCGCTATTGTTGTAGAGATAAGCCCGCTCTATGTCGAAAGGGAATTGAAACACCTGATTGCCGATTCCGGCGCCCAGGTAATCATAGCCCTTGATATCTTTTATCCGAGGATAGAGGCCGTTATCAATGATGTCCATCTGAAGGCGATCATACTCACAGGCGTCAGGGATTACCTTCCCCCGGTCTTGAAGCTCCTTTACCCGATCAAGGCAAAGATGGAGGGCCAGTGGATTAAGGTTAAGAAAACCGGGACTCTTTATGATTTCAGGGATCTTATAAAAAGATCAAGAGATGATGACCCCAGTATCGATGTTAGCGCGGATGATACCGCCCTCCTTCAGTATACCGGGGGGACAACAGGTATCCCAAAAGGGGTAGTCCTTACCCACAGAAATCTGATGGTAAATCTGCTTCAATGCGCCCATTGGATGCCCGCTTTAAAAAAAGGAGAGGAGGTCTTTTTAGGTGTAATCCCCTTCTTTCATGTATATGGTATGACGGCATGCATGAATTTCTGCATATATCTTGCCTCAACCGTTGTGGTTCTGCCTAAATTTAAGGTAGAAGAAGTATTAAAGTCTATAGCGAGATATAAGACCTCTGTCTTTATGGGCGTGCAGGCGATGTATGTGGCAATAAATAACTACGGGAAGGTTAGGGATTATGGTCTCTCTTCAATAAAGGTCTGTATAAGCGGGGCCGGACCTCTCCATGCCGAGGTGCAGGAGCGGTTTGAGGGTCTTACCCGTGGAAAGCTTGTAGAGGGATACGGGCTGACAGAGGCGTCACCTGTTACCCATTGCAATCCGATATTCGGCATGAGGAAAAAGGGGAGCATAGGGCTCCCATTCCCTGATACAGACGCAAGGATTGTAGACCCTGTGGATGGAAAGAAGGATATGCCTACTGGAGAGATCGGCGAGCTGATTGTAAAGGGACCCCAGGTTATGAAGGGGTACTGGATGAGAACCGATGAGACTAATGCAGTCTTGAGGGATGGATGGTTATATACAGGGGATCTGGCCAGGATGGATGGAGACGGCTTTTTTTATATTGTTGAGCGGAAGAAGGATATGATAAAGACAGGGGGAGAGAATGTATATCCCAGAGAGGTGGAGGAGGCGCTCTTCAGGCACCCGAAGATCAAGGAGGCGGTGGTCGTTGGCATACCTGATGAGTTCAGGGGTGAGCTGATCAAGGCATATATAGTATTAAAGGATGGAGAGTCGGCTGCCGTGGAAGAGATAACGGATTTCTGCAAGAAGGAGATGGCCGGCTTTAAGGTTCCAAGGGCAGTGGAATTCAGGAAGGAACTACCCAGGACACTCGTAGGGAAGGTGTTGAGAAGGGTCTTGCAGGAGGAGGAATTACAAAAGGGAAAGAGGTAGATACCCAAATCCCGTAGGTATCTACCCAGCGAGCAGAGCGAGCGCCCGGGGGGAGGCTCCATCCGGCTTTGCCGGTGGAGGGGGCGACGCTAGCCCCTTTAAATAGATGATGAAACAAATTGCCATAATAGATGGTGTCAGGACGCCGATCGGCAACTTTGGGGGTGCCTTGCGGGACATAACCGCCCATAAGCTGGGTGAGATAGTTGTAAGGGAGCTTATCAAGAGGAGCGGCATAGACCCTGAGATGATTGAGGAGGTTATCTTTGGGTCTGTCGGCCAGTACAGCGATGCAGCCAATGTGGCGCGGGTGATCTCGCTAATGGCCGGACTATCACATAAGATTCCGGCATATACCGTACAGAGAAACTGCTCCTCCGGGATGCAGGCCATAGCATCTGCCTGTCAGAACATAATAGCAGGTGATGCAGACCTTCAGATAGTCGGCGGGACTGAGTCTATGAGCCAGGCCCCCTATATAAGCAGGGATATGCGATGGGGCAAGAGGCTCAGGCATGCCCAGATGATAGATAGTATCTGGGAGGGCCTTACTGATGCCTTCTGCGGGCAGGTCATGGGATATACCGCAGAGAACCTTGCAGAGGAGTTTAAGATATCAAGGGATGAGCAGGATAAATTTGCTGTTGAGAGCCACAAGAAGGCGTTTCGTGCCATCAGGGAGGGTAAATTTAAGGATGAGATTGCGACCGTAATGGTGCCAAAAAAGGCTGCGGGAAAAGGGGTTCCGCCTGAACCATTCTCCCAGGATGAGGGGCCGAATATTGCCTTGACTCTGCAGCAACTCTCCCTCTATCCTCCTATATTCAAAGAGGGCGGGACAGTGACTGCCGGAAATTCATGCCAACTGAACGATGGCGCCGTGGCGCTTGTTGTTTCCTCCTCTGAGAAGGCAAAGGAGTTAAGGGTGGAGCCCCTGGGCCTTGTCAGATCTTATGCATTTGTGGGTGTCGAGCCTGACAGGATGGGGATAGGGCCTGCAGAGGCCATACCTCTGGCGCTGAAAAAGGCAGGTGTAACACTAAAAGATATTCAGTTAATCGAGGTAAATGAGGCCTTTGCAGCGCAGTACCTGTCTGTAGAAAAGGCATTGGGCCTAAATCGGGAGATCGTCAATGTAAATGGGGGAGCCATTGCCATTGGGCATCCTGTAGGCATGAGCGGCGGTAGGCTTGTCCTTACACTCCTGAATGAGATGAAGAGGAGAAATCTGACCCTGGGTCTGGCATCGCTCTGTGTAGGAGGCGGGCAGGGAGCTGCAATGGTACTGGAGAGGGGCTGATGTATATCTACAAGGCAGCAGTCATCGGAGCCGGGACCATGGGTTCTCAGATAGCCCAGGTAATATCTTATTCAGGACTCCCGGTAATATTAAAAGATATAGATGAGGCCGCTGTTAATAAGGGGATTGGCGCTATCAGAAAGATATACCAGGCAAGGGTTAACAAGGGAAAGATGACCCTTGCTGAGATGGAACAGAAGATGGCCCTCATATCTGTTGCTACGGGATATGAAGGATTTAGCGATGCGGATATAGTTATCGAGGCCGCAATAGAGGACATGGATGTAAAAAAGAAGATATTCTCGGAGCTAGATTCCGTTACCCCGCAGCATGCTATCCTGGCAACAAATACATCTTCCCTGTCGATATCTGCTATAGGGGCAGTCACAAGGAGGCCTGAGAAGGTAATCGGCATCCACTTCTTCAACCCAGCCTATGCCATGAAGCTTGTGGAGGTGATACCCGGGCTTGCCACGTCTTCAGAGACCATAGACGATGTTGTTGTCTTTTCAGAGGGCTTAAGAAAGATACCTATTAAGGTGAGGGAGACAGCGGGATTTCTTGTCAACAGGCTCCTTATGCCCTATCTGAATGAGGCTGCCTTTGTCCTTCAGGAGGGATCTTCAACAGTCAGGGATGTAGATGCCTCTATGGTATCCTTCGGGATGCCTATGGGACCCTTTGCCCTGCTGGACATGATCGGCATAGATGTCGCCGCAAGGGTGGCAGATATACTCTATGATTCATATGGTCCCAGGATAGAGCCTGCTTCAATACTGTACGAGATGGCAAGAGAGGGTTATCTCGGTACGAAGACCGGGAAGGGATTCTATGATTACACGGAGGGAAAAGATAATCATCTCGACCCGATTATAAAGAGGATTCAGGTGGAGAAAGGCGCCAAAAAGTCATCATACTCGGCAAACAGGCTCCTTTTGGCCATGATAAATGAGGCGGTCATGGTCCTCCAGGAGGGGATATCATCTGCATCGGATATAGATATCGCCATGGTAACAGGGACAGGTTTTCCCCAGGACAAGGGGGGACCGCTCCACTATGCAGATCATGCCGGGATAGACCGTGTATTAGAGGAGCTACAGCAATACAAAAATGATTTGGGGCACAGATTCTGGCCGGCCCCTATGTTAAAGAGGATGGTCGGGGCGGGATTTCTTGGTGTAAAGGGCAGCAGGGGATTTTTTGTGTATTAAACATTAAAAAGGGGGTGATCCAGATGGCAGTAGCAAGGGTAACAACGATTACAGCATCCTCTCAAAAAGGGTGGCAGGAGGCAGTTCAGGAGGGCCTGAAGAGGGCAAATAAGACCATTAGAAACCTGACAGGCATCAAGGTTCTTGAGCAGAAGGCAAGGATCGAGAAGGGGAAGATAGCGGAATACAGGGTTACAATGGAGATCATATTTATACTTGAGGATTAAGAATTAAGGAGATGGATTTGACTTACCAATATTTTAAGGTCAGCACAGAGGATGGCATAGGAAAGGTTGTTATCGACAATCCGCCTGCCAACGCGCTAAACAGCAAGGTCATCCAGGAGCTTGATAGTGTCTTTAGCGGACTGGCGGCGGATAACAGCATCAGGGCAATCATATTCACAGGGGCAGGGAATTTCTTCATAGCAGGGGCCGATATAAGAGAGATAAGTAAGATTTCTTCATCAAAAGAGGGAGAGGCGCTAGCCCGGCATGGACATAGTATGTTGGGAAGGATCGAACAGATGGATAAGCCGGTTATAGCAGCCATAAATGGCCACTGCCTGGGGGGCGGACTGGAACTGGCCCTGACCTGCCATATCAGGATTGCAGCAGAGAGGGCCCGGTTCGGACTCCCCGAAATAAACCTCGGTATCATACCGGGGTTCGGCGGCACACAGAGGCTCCCAAGGCTTGTCGGTCCCTCCAGGGGGATCGAGATGATATTGACAGGTGATATGATATCTGCCCAGGAGGCCAGGTTGATTGGGCTGGTAAGCAGGGTTACACCGGACCAGGATCTGATCAGGGAGGCCACAGGCGTTGCAAAGAAGATATCTTCAAAGGGTATGGTTGCGGTCAGGTCTGCTATGAGGTCAATCAGGGAGGGGTACAGGGTTTCTCTTGAAGAGGGATTAGCTATCGAGTCGGTCTATTTTGGGTCTATCTGTGAGACAGAGGATATGAGGGAAGGCCTTGGTGCATTTATTGAGAAACGGCAACCAAGGTTCAAGGATAGGTGACAATTTTCCGATAAATAGAGGTCATTGTTATGGATTTTAACTTTACAGATGAACAGAAGATGATCAGGGAGATGGTAAGGGGTTTTACCGAGAAGGAGGTAAAGCCCCTTGCATATAGGATAGACAAGGAAAAGCATGTCCCAAGGGAGCTGATTGACCGGGCAGCCTCCCTAGGGTTCTTCGGGATCCCCTTTCCGGAGAAATATGGCGGATCTGGTGCAGGTGAGACAGGTTACTGTATTATGCTTGAAGAGCTCTCAAGGGGATGTTCATCAACCGCGGTTACTATAGGCGCCCATATCGGGCTGGCCATGATGTCGATCTACCTTGGCGGTAATGAAGAGCAGAGGCAGACCTTCCTCCCTGTAATGGCACAAGGGAAAAAACTTGGGGCCTTTGCCCTTACAGAGCCGCAGGCCGGTTCTGATGCAGCACATATCCAGACATCGGCTGTCAGGGACGGAGATTATTTCGTTATCAACGGGAGCAAGATCTGGATCACAAATGGTAATTTTGCGGATATAATAGTTATCTTTGCAGTCACTGATAAGTCCCTTGGCGCAAAGGGGGGGATAACAGGATTTATTGTAGATAAGGAGACCCCCGGTTTCATTGTGGGAAAGGTCGACGATAAGATGGGGATCAGGGGCTCAAGTTCTACGGAACTTATCTTTCAGGAGATGAGGGTTCCAAAGGAGCGGGTCCTTGGAGAGATCGGAAAGGGATTTCAGGCAGCCATGAAGACCCTTGATCTCGGCAGAGTATCGTTATCTGCCGGCTCCTTAGGCGCGTCAAAGGAGATGCTCGACCTCTCATTGGAGTTTTCCAAAAAGAGGGTGCAGTTTGGACAGCCCATAGCGAGCTTTGAGGCGATCCAGTGGATGCTTTCTGAGATGGCCGCCGAGATCTACCAGATGGAGTCAGTTGTCTACCGGACGGCATGGATGTACGATCAGGGGATGAGGTTCTCCAGGGAATCAGCTATATGCAAGATGTTTGCCTCCGAGGCGCTTTGCAGGATTGTTGATAAGGCACTCCAGATCCATGGAGGCATGGGGTATATGAGCGAATACCCGATTGAGAGATTCTACCGGGATGCCAGGATAAACAGGATATTCGAGGGGACAAATGAGATCCAGAGATTAATAATTGCCGAGGATCTGTTAAAAAGGGGAGGATGAAGATAAGAGAAAGATTAGGAATTGGCCTTAAGGTCAAGCTTGCCGTCATGATTGGCGCCTTCCTAATTGTTAATGCGGTTATATTAAGCGGCATACTTATATATAAGATAACAGATTCACTCGAAGATGAACTTAAAGAGAAGGGGGTATTGATAGCAAAGAAGGTTGCAAAAGATAGTTTGTATGGTGTTTTAATTGGGGACTCTACCATCCTGGATAATATTATGAAGGATATCAAAAATGACCCTGATATTGTATACTGGGTCGTCCTTGATAATTACAGAAAGGTATTTGCTCACACCAACATTGAAGAGCGAGGCAAGATATTTAATGATGCGGAGGGCAAAAAGGTCCTAAGTATAAAGGACGAATCCGGGGTATCTCTTGAAGAGGTCTTTATAGGCGGGGAGGTTAACACAGGCAGAGGAGGAAGGGCTTGGAGGGGCGAAAGGGCATTTAATTTCTCGACGCCCATATACTCCAATGACTCAAAGGTTGGTTCTGTAACGATCAGGTTATCATTAAAAGGGGTCAGAGGAAAAACAATGAAGATCTTCTGGGCCGGTGCAAGTTCGACCGCCGCCATAATAGTGTTTATTGTAATATTTTCCTATTTTTTTGTAGGCTTTATATTAAGCCCGATAGAGGAGATTACCGGGGCTATTGAAGGTATTGCAGAAGAGGATATAAAAAGAGGCGTTTTTACGCGAAGGCTCAATATCTCTTCAGGGGATGAAATAGGAAGGCTTTCATCCTCCTTTAATAACATGCTTGCCTCTCTGGAAGATAAGGATATTGGGTTAAGGCAGAACATGAAGGAATTAAGGGCAAAGATGGATGAGCTTAAATCTACACGGGATCAGCTAATCCACTCAGCAAGGCTGGCTGCTATCGGTGAGCTGGCAGGTCATATTGCCCATGAGATAAATAATCCGCTTACAAGCATCCTGGGATATACATCTCTCCTTATAGAGTCAGAGTCAGATCCTAAGCGGACAACGCAGCTAAAGATTATAGAGGGAGAAGGATTGAGGGCCCGGGATATAGTAAAAAAACTCCTAGATTTTGCCCAACAAACAGAGCCAAAAATGGAGAGGGTTAATATTAACGGCATAGTAAAGGCGGTCTTTTCGCTTGTCATGGGACCAGCGAAGATATCAAATATAGAGATTACAGAAGAATATAGCGACGGGTTGCCTGATGTCGTAGTCGATGTAAACCAGATAGAGCAGGTATTTCTTAACATCATCAACAATTCAATGGATGTCATGCCCGATGGGGGTATACTGACTGTGAAGAGCTATCTTGCAGGAGGATATACGGCAGTGTCTATATCTGACAACGGAAAGGGTATACAGGCCGAGATGCTTCCGAGGATCTTTAATCCTTTCTTTACCACAAAGGATAAGGTTTCAGGCGCCGGGCTAGGGTTGTCGGTATCCCTGGGGATAATCGAGAGGCATGGCGGTAAGATCGATGTGGAAAGTTCTGCGGGAGAGGGGACTAAATTTACTGTAAGACTTCCTGTAGATACCCACGGTCAAGCCCGTAGCACTGATTGAAACGCACTTCGTGCGCTGCTCGTGAGGATCTATCTAGCGAGCACGGCGAGCGTGTGAGGGGGAGGCTCCAAAGGCTTTGCCTTTGGAGGGGGCGACGCAAGCCCCTATAATCGAGGAGGCTGAGGTCTAAAGCGATGTCCAGGGAAAAGATTTTAATAATTGACGATGAAGAATCGATCCGGCAGCTATGTACGGCAGTACTGACTTCTGAGGACTATCAGGTCAGGACTGCATCTAATGGCATAGAAGGGCTCAAGATGGTTGGATATGAGTCCTTTGACCTCATCCTGACAGACATAATGATGCCCGGTATGGGCGGCCTACAGTTTATCATATCCATAAGAGAGATAGATGCCGAGATCCCGATTGTTGTCATTACAGGGCATGGCACAGTGGAGACGGCTATCGAGTCGCTGAGGCTCGGAGTCCAGGGGTTCTTAATGAAGCCCTTTACCATAAAGGAGTTCAAAGAATCTGTCCATGATGCCTTCATAAAAAGCAGGCTGATGAAGGAGAATACAAGGCTCCGGGCGCTTATGCCGCTCTTCGAAACTGCAAAGATGCTTATGTCGCAGATGGACCTGGACCAGCTCTTAAGTACAATAGTCGATACCGCAATAAGGGGGACAAAGGCCGACCGGGGGTCATTGATGCTCATCGATGAGAAGAGGGGGGAACTCAGGATAGCTGCATCGAGCGGCCTCCCGCCTGAACTTATCGGTTCATCCCGTGAAAAGATAGGAGAGGGGATTGCAGGCTGGGTGGCAGAAAAAGGTTTCCCTCTCATAATAGGTGATGGTTCCGGGCTGGATCACAATCTGCTTGAGTCTATGAGGGACGGGGGGATCTCTTCCGCCCTCTGTGTCCCCCTTATTATCAAGGAGAAGGTTATAGGGGTGTTAAACCTGAGCAAGACCCGGTCTGAGAACCAATTTACCCATTCAGACCAGGAGATGCTCTCTGTTCTGTGCGGCCAGGCAGCAATCGCTATCGAGAATGCAAGGCTCTACATGCGGCTTGAGGATTCATACCTCAGCACTATTATCGCTCTATCGGCGGCAGTAGAGGCGAGGGATTCCTATACTGTGGGACATATGCACCATATATCGGAATATTCTGTCGATATTGCCAGGGAGCTTGGTTTAGGCAGCGAAGAGATCTCTGATATAAGGATCGCCGGACTTCTTCATGACCTTGGAAAGATAGGTATACCTGATAATATCCTTCTCAAGCCGGAGAAACTCAACAAGACCGAGTATGATATAATGAAGTCCCACCCTACGGTTGGCGTCAAGATCATAGAATCAATTGAATCTTTAAAGAGCAGCTCTTTGATAATAGAGTCTCACCAGGAACAATATGATGGAAAGGGTTATCCCAAAGGCTTGAAGGGGAAAGATATACCCCTTGGCGCCAGGATAGTTGCAGTTGCCGATGCATTCGATGCTATGACCACAACCAGGCCGTATAGAAAGGCGATGTCTTGTAAGGAGGCGTTTGAGGAGATAAAGAGATATTCAGGCACCCAATTCGATCCGGAGGTTGTACGATGTTTTACAAAGGTACTCAAGGATAGAGGCCTAATAGCCGAAGAATAAGATGATAAGCGTTGTTTGCATAAAACAGGTCCCTGCAACGGAATCCAGGATAAGAATAGATAAAGATGGTATGGATATCGACCGGTCCGACCTGAGCTACGTGGTAAATCCTTACGATGAATTCGGTGTGGAGGAGGCCCTAAGGATAAGGGAAAGGTTTGGCGGCGAGGTATTGGTAGTTACGCTCGGGCCTCCAAAGGCGGCTGAGGCGCTCAGGACATGTCTTGCCATGGGGGCGGATCAGGCCATACATATAAAGACCGAAGGCTTCCCCGGTATTGATTCCCTGTCTACTGCGAAGGTCCTGGCAGAGGTATTAAAGGGGATAGACTGTGACATCATTTTCTTTGGAAAACAGGCGGTTGATGATGATAACGCCTCGGTTGGTATCCAGGTGGGTGAGATCCTTAATCTCCCTCATGTTGCGGTGATAAACAAACTTGAGATAGATATATCAAGGAAAATAGCCGTGGCCCACCGTCAGATAGAAGGCGGCCTGGAGGTGGTCGAGACCCCCCTTCCGGCAATCTTTACATGTCAGAAGGGGTTGAATGAACCCAGATATGCCTCACTCCCGGGGATTATGAAGGCCAAGCAGAAACCGCTGAAAGAGATAGGGATAGGAGAGCTAGAAGGTTCGGGTGCAAGCCCGGGACTTGCTATAAGAAGTATGTCCCTCCCGCCAAAAAGGGAATCAGGGAGGATCATAGAGGGTGAGCCCAGGGAGGCGGTGAGAGAGCTTGTAAAGCTCTTAAGGGAAGAGGCTAAGGCGCTATGAGGTTAAGACCATGAAGAAGGTTAAGGCTGAGAATTACCTAAACCTTGACCTTAACCTTAACCTGCCTTTCTCCCTTAACCTGCCCTATCTGGTTGAGGTACTCTTTGGTTAATAAAAGGGATGGCAAAATTGCGCTGGCCCTGTCCGGCGGCGGTATTACAGGCTGGTTATACGAGATAGGTTCATTGACTGCCCTGGATGATTTTCTTGAGGAGGGTTTTAGTGTACGCGACTTTGATATATATATAGGTGTCAGCGCCGGGGCAACAGCAGCGGCCCTTATTGCAAACAATGTATCCCCGGAAGAGCTCTTCCTTGTAAACCTGGGACAGAAACAGAGCGCCTATTACTTTGAACGGAAGGATATCTTTGGCCTAGCATGGGTTGAGATCGTCAGATCACTGGGAAGACTGGCAAAGAACATCGTCCCGGTAATCAAATATTACTTCAAGACGAATGAGGAGGTCTACTTTATGGACCTGTTGGATCTTTTCCAGGAGTGCCAGCCGGGCGGTTTTTATACCCTTGAACCATTTGAAAAATATCTTACAAGGCTTTTAAAAGAAAACGGCCTCTCCGACTCCTTTGCGGGATTAACAAAGGAACTTTATATACCTGCCACAGACCTGGATACAGGGAGATATACGGTCTTTGGAGATGATGACAATAAAGACGTGCCGATACCGAGGGCGATCATAGCCTCATCTGCCGTACCTATATTTTTCTGTCCTGTTACTGTCAAAGGAAGGGACTATATAGATGGCGGGGTCGGAAGGATACCCCTCTTTGATGTTGCCATCGATAAGGGGGCAAGGCTTACCATTTTGATAAACCCTGTTGTTCACCTGAACAATGACCGGGAGAAGGTCTGCATCCCGACCATAGGCGGCAAGTGTGCGAGGATAAAGGAGAAAGGTTTCGCAACCATTGCGGATCAGGCGATGAAGATCAACACTGAATCCAGGTTCTATCTTGCCATGAAAAGATATCAATACCAGTACCCGGATGTATCATTTTGCATGATTGCACCTAAATCTACTGAGACCATGATCTTCATGCAATCCTTTCTTGGCATTAAGGACAGGGTTAAGATAATAAGGTTTGGATATACATCCACGGCAGAGACCCTTATTGAGGAGTATGAGAGGCTTAAGGAGTGCTTTATGAAACATGGGGTCAGCGTCTCGAAAGAGAGGCTTATAAGGCGGATGGAGGAGAGGAGAAAACAGATGGCAGCCATTGTTCCAAACAATAATAATCACTAACTCCCTCCAACCCCTCCCAAACCCTCCCCTTTAATTAAAGGGGAGGGCCGGGGTGGGGTTAAGGGGGAGGCGGGTGGGGGTTAGTGAGCGAGGTCTTAATGAGCAGCATACTTGTTTTTATCGAACAGAGAAACGGCAGGATCAAAAAGGTCTCCCTTGAGGTCCTGGGTGTGGCAAGGAGGCTTGCAGGAACGATTAATGCCGGTGTAGATGCCCTTCTTATAGGGAGCGGCCTCGATGATATGGCAAGGGAGGTATCAAGATATGGTGCAGACCGGATATACCTTGCCGATGATCCGATCTTCTCCGGATATTCGTCGGAGGGATATCTTGCCGCGGCAGCGGATCTTGCCGGTCAGATAAGGCCGGTCGCTGTCCTGATAGGCGCCACTGCAATGGGTAAAGACCTGGCCCCGGGGCTTGCGGCAAGACTCATGGCCGGCCTCGCCTCGGACTCTATTTCCCTGGACATAGTCGGATCCGGTATTATTTCAGTAACACGCCCTATGTATGGCGGAAAACTATGGGCAGAGTTGACATTCTCCCGACCGGAATTTCAGATCGTTACACTAAGACCGAACGTCTTCTCTGCCATAGAACCCATGGATAGGCCCGATGTGAAGATCGAGAAGGTCCCTGTTAAGATTGATAAGGGTGCGATAAGGGCTATAGTCAAGGAGGTGGTTGCCGGTTCCGGTTCCACGGTTGAACTTACTGAGGCAAGCATTATAGTATCAGGGGGGAGGGGATTGAAGGGCCCGGAAAACTTTAAGGTGATAGAGGAACTTGCCCAGGCGCTTGGGGCTGCT
Organism: uncultured Nitrospirota bacterium; assembly: GCA_964648095.1. Classification (GTDB taxonomy): domain Bacteria; phylum Nitrospirota; class Nitrospiria; order JACRHA01; family JACRHA01; genus JACRHA01. The sequence continues at coordinate 22,719 of CAZYNY010000039.1, forward strand.
GTAGGGGCATCAAGGGCTGCGGTTGATGCGGGCTGGAAGCCGCATTCATACCAGGTAGGTTTGACGGGGAAGACAGTCTCTCCGACACTTTACATAGCCTGCGGTATATCAGGCGCCATCCAGCATCAGGCAGGCATGTCATCATCCAAGTATATCGTAGCCATAAATAAAGACCCGAAGGCGCCTATCTTTAAGATAGCAAATTATGGGATCGTGGGTGATATCTTTGAAGTTGTTCCACTCCTCACAGAGGAGATAAGGAGGGTGAAGGGAGAGGGATGATAGATGCCGGATCAAGCCTGTTGGTCCATATCCTCTTCTCTATCTCCTCCAGGAGCCTGTCCAGGCCATCTCTGTTTATGGCAGATACCAGCACAGCATTATACCTTTTTGCATAGATTTCCGCCTGTTCCTTGTCTGCCCTGTCAACCTTATTGAAAACATAAAGTACCGGTATCTTATCCAGCCCTATCTCCTCAAGGATCTTCTGTACGGCCTGCAACTGATCTTCAAATCTTTGACTGCTTATGTCTACTATATGGAGGAGCAGATCGGCATCCTGAAGTTCATCAAGGGTCGGCCTGAAGGCACCGATCAGGGTTTTCGGAAGCTCATTTATGAAGCCAACGGTGTCTGTCATGATAACCTCTCTCTCCCTCGGGAACCTGAGCCGCCTGGTAGAGGTATCAAGGGTTGAAAACAGGAGGTCCCTGGTTGGTACGCTGCTCTCTGTCAGGACATTCAGCAACGTCGATTTACCTGCATTGGTATATCCTACTATGGATATGATGGGTATTCCGCTCTGCTTCCTCTTCTTTGCCCTTTCGGACCGGCTCCTGCTTAAGGCATCGAGCTGTTTTTCGAGGTGGGCTATCTTGTCTCTTGCCCTCCTCATGTCTATCTCAAGTCTTGTTTCACCAGGTCCCCTTCCACCGATGCCTCCTGTGAGCCTTGAAAGTGCGGTAGACCTCTCCGAGAGTCTTGGAAGGCGATATTTTAATTGGGCAAGTTCTACCTGTATCTTACCGTCCATGCTGTTTGCCCTCTGGGCAAATATGTCAAGGATTAGCTGGGTCCGATCGATCACCTTCATCTCGGTTATCGTGCTGATCGCCATCAACTGGGCAGGGGTAAGATCCCTGTCAAAGACAACAAGTTCTGCACCCTCCTGAAGGGCCTTGATGATAAGCTCCTTGATTTTCCCGCTCCCCATCAGGTATCGCGGGTCTATTTTCTTGGGTCTCTGGAAAATGCTCCCTATAACATGGAGGTTTGCAGACCTCGCAAGTTCCTTTAGTTCCTCTATTGAGTCAGACTGTTCTGACCTGCTTCCCGTAGAGACGGACACAAGGAGCGCCCTCTCCCGTCTGTCCCTTACATCCAGGGTCTCCTTGTCCACCCTAGCAATTTCATCTTCAAGGGAAGAGAGGAATCTTTCCAGGTCAAGATCCAGTTTAATAAGCTGAACCCCCTGATGTACTTCATAAATCTTTGCCTCAGGGTTTGAAGGGAGGAGGTGGGCCATATATATATCACCGGGGAGGCCGCTATCCGTAACTCCAATGGCCGCCATCAGATCAAGTCTTAAGATCGAAAGATCGGTGATATCTCCATTATCCAGAGGACTATTCTTGAGATGGGTATGGATGCACCTGACGCCGCGAAGGCGCTTCCTGCCCAGGCGCCAGTCGGAGAGGTCTGGGATCATTATCTCATTCTTATCCCCCACTATTACATATATGATATTCCCATTCCTTTCTGCAATAACCCCTATCTGACGTCCTATCTCGAGGGAGATTTCAGTTATGTGTCTTGCCAGCTCATATGATATTACCTTATTGGGTGGGATGCGTCTGCGGTAGATCCTTTCAAGGTTTTTGATCTGATTTGGTTTAAGGCCAATGATATTTCCATGGATATTGGGGATATCTATCTCCTTTCTTTTTAGATTATCCCATATTATTAATTTTATTATAGCATCATATCTTCATATAAATATAGCCCAAGCCACCTCTGGTTGTCATAATATAAATCATATGATAAACTAATTTCAAGGATATGAAATCATGAAACTATCTAAGAAATCAGAAAAGAAGCTCTTTGACCTCCATGCAGAGATCTGCAAGGTTTTTGGCAATCCTAAGCGCCTTGAGATCCTGAATGCGATCAGAGAAAAAGAACTTACAGTCAGCGAACTTGTGGAAATACTTGGCATCAGG
>CAZYNY010000040.1:0-16416 GCA_964648095.1 uncultured Nitrospirota bacterium
TGGAGAAGTAACCAACCAGAAACACGAGAGCAACATTGTCTCAATCAGAGGCCGGTATATGCCGGCCTCTGATTTTAGAGGGTATGCTATACATAACGACATAAATCCGAATTAACCCACCCTCACCCCAGCCCTCTCCCTGATGGAGAGGGAGCATTTGTTTCCCTCCCCTTCAAGGGGAGGGTTAGGGTGGGGATGGGGTATAATCAGGACGCTATTTATGTCGCTGTGTATAAATCTAAGAGAACAGGTCTTTTAGTTCTTCTATGTGGTCACAAAAATAATCTGGATTCAATGACAGGAGTGCCTCCCTGTTTCCGAGACCGGAACCTATTGCGCAGGATCTGATACCCGCTGCCTTTGCAGCGAGTATATCATTTACACCATCCCCGATCATGACGGTCTTGTCCTTTTTGGTGTTAAGTTCGGAGATGACCTTGATTATCATATCAGCCTCAGGCTTGAGCCTTATTCCGTTATTTCCGGCTACGATGACCTTGAAGTGGCGCCTTAAGGCAAGCCCATCAATGATCTTTGCCGTATATTCAATCGGCTTATTGGTGGATATCGCCTTGTCCTTATCCCTGAAATGTTGCAGGATTTCATTTACGCCGGGATAGATGCTTGTTGTATCGAGGAGATGAGACAGATAATATCCCCTGAAGATCTTTATTGCCTCATCGAAGAGGGACTCCCTCTCCTCTCCGAGGGCAGCCTTGATAAGCCTTCTTACACCTTCACCGATGTAGGAATATATTTCCTCCGGTCTTTTTTCCTCAATACCTAGTTCCCTGAAGGTGAGATTGACAGAGGTCGCAATGTCTACCTTTGAGTCTATAAGTGTCCCGTCCAGGTCGAATATCAGGAGGTCAACCGGAAACATACATCTCGCTTTTCATCTCTATGGCGTCAACAGGGCACCTGCTATAGCAGATCTGACAGCCGATACACCTTTCTGCATCAACAATATGTATCTTCTTTAAGTCTCCTGCAATAGCATCAACAGGGCAGACCTTCTTACAGATCTGACATCCGGTGCAGTTTTCAAGGATGAATGCCTTATCCCTTTCAGGGAGACTGTCCTCAATTGAATTAGTTGGACACTTGCCGGCACAGAGTCCGCAGTTTGTGCACTTCCTGTAATCTATCCTGGCAAGGTTATCTTTTAATTCTATCGCCTCAAAGGGGCATGTCCTGGCGCAGATGCCGCACCCGATACAGCCTACAGAACAGTTCTTCTTGACAGTCGGCCCCTTATCCTTTGATGAACACGCCACGAAGACATCTTTGGACACGGGGGCAAGCTCGATGATCATCTTCGGGCAAGCCGTTACGCAGATCCCGCAGGCGGTGCATTTCTCTTGATCGATGACAGGAAGCATATCGGGGCCCATTGCAATAGCATCAAAGGGACAGACAGAGGCGCATGTCCCGAGGCCCAGGCATCCGAAGATGCAGGATTTTGCGCCGCCTGCAAGGAGTACTGCGGCACGGCAATCCATTACGCCGTCGTATCTGAACTTCTCATTTGCCTCATTGCATCCCCCTTTACAAAGGGTCTTTGCGGTCAACTTCTCTCCTGCATTTAGGTTTGTCTCCTGACCCATTATTTCGGCTACCTTTTTTGCCACAGAGGAACCGCCTACAGTGCAGCCTGCAACAGGCGCCTCGCCCTTTATTACAGCTGCGGCAAACCCGCTGCAGCCGGCAAATCCGCAGGCGCCGCAGTTTGCCTTTGGCAGACTATCGTTGATCGCTAGCTCCCTCGGGTCTACCTCTACCGCGAAGACCTTTGAGGCTATACCTAGCCCAAGGGATGATAAGGCCCCAAGACCTCCCAGCGTCAAGATCTCTGTCAGCATCCGATCCTCCTTTATTCTCTGATCATCCCGGAAAAGCCAAGAAATGCCAGGGCAAGTATTCCTGTAGTTATCAGGGCAATGGGCACACCCTGAAAGGGCTTTGGGACCCTGGCCAGGGCAAGATTTTCTCTTATCCCTGCCATAATGAGCAGGGCAAGGGTAAACCCTACAGGAGCGCCCACGCTGTATACCAGCATCTCCATGAAATTATAACCCTTGTTCAAAATCAGTAAAACCACGCCAAGTACCACACAGTTTGTTGTAATGAGCGGCAGGTATATACCCAGGGCCTGATAAAGGAGAGGGCTTGCCTTCTTCATTACCATCTCTACGAGTTGTACAAGAGCAGCTATAACGAGGATATAGACTATAGTCCTTAGATAAATAATGGAGAATGGATATAATATCAGCCTATCTATACTCCATGATATTACACCTGCCAGGGCGATAACGAATGTAACGGCCATCCCCATGCCCAATGAGGTCTCAAGCTTCTTTGTAATCCCCAGAAATGGACAGAGCCCCAACATCTTTGCCAATACAAAGTTGTTTATTATCATAGTACTAAAGAATATAGCGAGGAGCTGCTGCATAAATATACCTCCTTATATTGAACAGTGCGGTTCTGCCGCCTTTTTCCTCGATTCATCAACCTTATTAAATGCCGCAAGGAGCAGGCCGAAGATAATAAATCCGCCTGCCGGGAGCGCCATAACGATGAAGGGCGGAAAGGACTCGCCAAGGATTTTTATCCCGAAGAGAGATCCTGTTCCTAAAATCTCCCTTATTATTCCTATCAAAACAAGGGAGAGCGTATAGCCTATCCCCATCCCTATGCCGTCTGCCAGAGATCTGATGATCCCGTTCTTGCTTGCAAAGGCCTCTGCCCTTGCAAATATGATGCAGTTAACTACTATCAGCGGTATAAAGATTCCCAATGCATCAGAAAGCTCAGGTGTGTATGCAGCCATTACCAGATCGGTTATAGTCACAAATGAGGCTATTACTATAATATAGCAGGGTATCCTGACCTTGTCAGGGATTATTGACCTGAGTGCTGAGATCATCACATTTGATGCTATAAGTACGAAAGAACCGGCAAGGCCCATCCCTATTCCATTAACTGCCGTATTTGAGACAGCAAGGAAGGAACAGATGCCCAACACAAGGCGGAATACAGGGTTTTCACCCCAGATCCCCTTGACCAGATCATCTAAAGCCTCTTTCGGGATGACCGGCGCCCTGACAACCGGCTCCAGGATGGTTACATCCTGCGCTATCCTACCCTGATCTGCCATCCTTATGCTCCTTTTTATAGAGTTCAAGGCCGGATCGAACTGCATCTGCAACGGCCCTCGGAGATATGGTTGCCCCTGTAAACTGATCTATCTCTCCCCCGTCCTTCTTAACGGCGATCTTGGATCCCTCCAGGGATTTACCCTTAAATTCATCCTTCCACCATTTATCAGCTATCTTATCGCCAAGGCCCGGTGTCTCCCTATGGCCCAGGATCTCAATGCCGGTTATCTTCCTTTCAGGGCCGACCCCCATCATGATCTCTATGTCACCCTTGTAGCCGTCCGGGGCAATTACCTTAAATGCGACGCCAACAAGGTTTCCGCCGGATCTTGCATTGAAAAATGTTACCTTTTTATCCATTCCCCTGATATCCTTTCCGAGTATCACTTCACTTATATCCTTATCTATCTCATTGTCGAATTCCGGCAAGACCCCCTTTAAAGACCTAATCATCTTAACCCTCTTCTGCTCTGCAATCGGCCCCTTCGTGGTATCGTATACCATGGCCAGTGTCGCTGCTGCCAGTGAAGATATGATGGTCAATGCCACAATAAGTTTAAATAGTTCCCGCTGCATTCTTCTTTGCCCCAAAGTGAGAAGGTCTTACGTATTTATCAATTAATGGTGTTAAGGCATTCATGAGGAGTATTGAGAATGATACCCCCTCAGGATAACCGCCCCACATCCTGATGATAATAGTCAGGAGCCCGCATCCGATGCCGAATATAAGCTGGCCCTTTGTTGTAATGGGTGATGTAACCATATCTGTAGCCATATAAAAGGCCCCCAGAATAAGACCGCCTGTCAGGATATGGAATGAAGGCGTGGCATATCTTGCCGGGTCTATAACCCAGAATATACCGCTAAAGATAAAGACCGCGGCTATCATAGAGACCGGTATATGCCAGGTGATATATCCTTTATATAAAAGGTATATTGCTCCAAGCAGCAATGCAGCAGCAGAGATCTCGCCGATACTGCCGCCTATGTTCCCTATGAAGGCATCCATAAGGTTCAGATTGGCGGCATCTCCAAGCCCCTTTCCTGTCAGCCTTCCCATCTGGAGGGCGCCTAATGGCGTAGCCCCTGATACTGCATCGACACCGGAGAGTATTGGATGCGGCAGTTCCCATCTGGTCATCTCAACAGGGAAGGAGATGAGGAGAAATACCCTTGCCACAAGGGCCGGGTTAAATGGGTTAAACCCAAGTCCACCATATACCTGCTTGCCTATTGCGATAGCTACAACAGAGCCTGTGACTGAGATCCACCAGGGAGACCCCGGAGGAAGGTTTAATCCCAGGAGTAGTCCGGTGAGGACTGCCGACCCGTCGCTTATTATTGTTATATCCTTTCCCATTACCTTCAGGGCGAGCGCCTCAGAGATTAATGCTGTTGATGTGCAGAGCAGGACTACCTCAAGCGCCTTGTAGCCGAAAATGTAAATGCCGGCAAAACCGGCAGGAATCAGCGCAAATACAACAGACCACATGATCTTTGATACTGAGACCTCGGATCTAATATGAGGCCACGGTGATACTATCAGCTCATTCTCTTCCATAGTCTCCCTGTAGGGGCAGACCTGCGTGTCTGCCCTGATGATAATGGGCGCACACACAGGTGCGCCCCTACATTGTTTAACCTGCCATGCTCCTTTTAGTGGACAGCTCTGATTTGAGATGCCTGATAAGCTGTACAAGCGGCCTTTTTGAGGGACAGACATATGCGCAACATCCGCACTCTATGCAATCAAATGGACGATATTGTACTGCATCATCAAACTGCTTTAGTTCCGAATAGATCGATATCATATTTGGAATAAGGCCCATAGGACATACTTTAACACACATCCCGCACCTGATGCAGGCCCTGTCTTCCTCAAAGACTATAGAATCTTTTGGCAGGACTATGATGCCTGTTGTGCCCTTCACTACCGGCACATCCAGGGTATATTGTGCCATGCCCATCATGGGGCCTCCGATTATTACCTTTCCAGGAACACCGGAGAATCCACCGCACTCCTTTATCACCTCTGATATCCTGGTTCCTATCCTGACCTCAAGGTTCCTGGGTCTCTTAATCCCCTTGCCGGTTATGGTAATTACCCTTTCAATCAATGGCCGGCCGAATCTTGCTGCCCTGTAAACCATCATTGCAGTACCAACGTTTTGCACCAGCACCCCAAGGTCCATCGGGAGGCCGCCTGATGGTACCTCCCTGTTTAGGATCGCCTTTATAAGCTGTTTTTCGCCGCCCTGCGGGTATTTTGCCGGAAGTTTCTTTACCTGCACACCCGTTGCCGAACCGTTTGAGGCGGCTTTTTTCAGGTTTAAAATGGCGTCGGGTTTATTCTCCTCGACCCCTATGTATCCCTTATCCACACCAAGTATCTTCATCAAGATTCGGAGTCCCTCAATTACCTCATGAGGCCTTTCGGCCATTATCCGGTGATCTGCTGTCAGGTATGGTTCACACTCTGCGCCGTTTAAGATTATCGTATCTATCTTCTTCCCCTTTGGGGGATTTAACTTTACATAGGTAGGAAAAGCTGCCCCGCCCAGCCCGACAATACCGGCCTCAAGTATGATCTCCTTGAGCAGTCCGGGGTCAAGACGAAGATAATCCTTCCTCTCTGGCGGCCCATCTCCCCACTCATCCTTGCCGTCAGATTCTATAACAATGGATAATACGTCCCTGCCATTTGGATGGGGAAACGGCGCTATTGCAGTAACCCTCCCTGAGACCGATGCATGTACAGGGGATGATACGACACCGCTGGTTTCTCCAATCTTATCACCCTTTCTGACATGATCCCCCACCTTAACAACGGGGCTGCAGGGTGAACCGATATGCTGTGATAATGGTACTATGACCCTTTCAGGAAGGGGTGCCTTTTCTATCCGGAGCCCCTCTGTAGTCCTTTTTTCATAAGGGGGATGGATCCCTCCAAGGAAATCGGTTACCTTCTTATCCGCATTATCCAGCCCTACCATAGTAGATACCTCCGGGCTTTGCCCGTGGGTATCTACCCAGCGAGCAAAGCGAGCGTTGAGGGGGAGGCTCCATCCAGCTTTGCCGGTGGAGGGGGCGACGCTAGCCCCTATGGTTGATCCCCCCTAAAATAAAAATCCCCTGCCTTATGCGGCAAGGGATATGGGAACCTAAATAAACACCTTTTTCATCTGGTGAACTATTACCCATATCCCGACTGTTACGGGAGCGAGACTGTGCCGGACTTTCACCGAACTCAATGTTAATAAAAATAGCAGATCCTTCCTGCGCTTGTCAACCATTTTTTGAACCGGTCTGGCCAGGACCATTCTATTTTGTAAGGATCCATACAATTATGTAGCATCTTCCTTTAGTAACCGCATAGAACGAATAGACCAATAGACAGTTAAATCAATTAAATCAATGGAGTAGACCTAAGCCTAATACGGTTCACGGATCAGGCACAAGAATTGCTTTTTATATCCATCGACCTATTAGGAGGAGGTTATGTATGAAGGAGATAATAGCAATCATTAGGCCCAATAAGGGGAAGGAGACAAAGGAGAGGCTTTCTGAGAATGGTTTTAATTCCTATTCAACCATGCGCGTCTTTGGGAGGGGCAAGGAAAGGGGCCTAAGATATGCGAAGAAGGTGGATGGAAAAGAAGAGCTTGGGGGGATGAGGTTTCTTCCCAAGAGGCTCTTTTACATAATGGCAGAAGATGATGATACAAAGAAGATCGTAGAGATAATCATGAAGGCCAACAAGACAGGCCAGTATGGGGACGGGAAGATATTCGTGATAGACATAGATAGGGCGGTCAGGATAAGGACAGGCGAAGAGGGTCGGGAGGCATTATTATGAAGATGATAAAGGCCATTATAAGGCCGGAAAAAGAATATGAGGTAATAAGCGCTCTTGAAAATGAGGGGTTCTATTCCCTTACTAAGGTAGACATCCTGGGAAGGGGAAAGCAGAAGGGGATACAGGTCGGGGAGATTGTTTATGACGAGCTGGCCAAGCTGATGCTCATGGTAGTGGTGGATGATGATTTAGCAGAGAAGGCGATTGCAACGATAAAAAAATCCGCATATACAGGCAACTATGGAGACGGGAAGATCTTTGTAATCCCCGTAGCTGAGGCATATACCATAAGGACCGGCAACCCTGGGTTATAGAAGGTTAAGGCTAAGGTTGAGGCCGAGAAAAACCGAACTCTAACCTTAACCTTAGCCTCAGCCTTAACCTTAACGGAGGTTATTTTAATATGATGATGGACGATATAAAGAGGGTATCTCAGATATCTCAAAAGAAGATTGCCTATATGGAGAACTCCACGTCGGGTTACCTTGTTCTATCACTCCTTGCCGGTATCTATGTCGGTTTCGGGATCATACTTATATTTGCTGTTGGTTCGCCCTTTGCGGCGTCATCGTCTGCTGCCACAAAGCTTGTCATGGGGGTATCCTTCGGCATCGCCTTGAGCCTTGTTATATTTGCAGGGTCAGAGCTTTTTACCGGGAACAATATGTTCTGTCTTGTTGGAGGGCTGACAGGAGATATCGGTTGGGATAAGATTTTTAAACTCTCCCTTATATGCTATATCGGGAACCTTGCCGGCTCTCTCCTGCTTGCGTGGCTGGTTGTTGCCTCGGGGACGCTCTCTTCCCCGCCGCAATCTGATTTTATAATCAAGGTTACATCTTTAAAGATGAACCTTCCTTTCTATGAACTATTTTTGAGGGGAATACTCTGCAATTGGCTGGTCTGTCTTGCTGTATGGACAGCGGGAAGGACCCAAAGCGATTCGGCAAAACTTATACTGATTTTCTGGTGCCTCTTTGCATTTATTGGAAGCGGGTTTGAGCATTCTGTGGCCAACATGACCTTATTGGGGATAGGGCTCTTCCTCCCCCATGGCGACAGCATATCCTGGTTTGGCTTTGCAAGAAACCTGATCCCTGTTACCCTGGGTAACGTTATCGGGGGCGGGGTTTTTGTCGGCGGGCTCTACTGGATTGTATCCCCTCACAGGGTTATTTATGTGGAAGAGATCGGGGCGAAAGAGGTTTCAGATGTGGACAGGCTTAGAGAGGAAGAGGCTTAAAGGGAGGTTTTATGGGTAAGAGGTTGGTTGTAATCGGGAACGGTATTGCAGGGATAGCCACGGTTGATGAAGTATTGAGGCTTGATCCGGATATGCAGATCTCTATTTTCGGTAAGGAGCGACACTTTGGTTATAACAGGGTCTTGCTCTCGGAGGTGCTTGCCGGGAAGATGGGGATAGATTCAATCTATCTTAAAAACAGAGACTGGTATGAAAAGAATAACATAGACCTCCACCTTGGTATGAAGGTTGTCGGTATAGATACCCAAAACAAGAAGATAACAGCCGAGGATGGGTCTGCTATAAGTTACGATTCGCTCCTTGTGGCAACAGGGAGTTCCTCTTATATCCCTCCGATAAAAGGGGTTGAGAAAGAGGGGGTCTTCCCATTCAGGAATATAGAGGATACGGAAGGGATCCTAAATGGCGCAAGGGACAGCATATATGAAGGGAAGATAGTTGCAAGTGTTGTATATGACCCGGAAGGTATAATGGAAAAGGTGAGGATGAGCAAGAAGGCCATCGTGATCGGGGGCGGCCTACTTGGGCTTGAGGCGGCAAGGGCCTTAAGCCTGCATGGGGTTGAGGTTACCATAGCCCATATAATGGACCGGCTGATGGAACAGTATCTCGATGAGACGGCATCCCATATGCTTAAAAAAGAGCTGGAGCGGATGGGCATAAGGGTGCTTTTAAATCATGAGGCTGCCCAGATCCTTGGTTATCCCAGGGTAAGGGGTGTCAGCTTCAGCGATGGAGGGATATATGACGCAGACCTTGTGGTGATCGCAGCCGGCATCAGGCCTAATATTGAATTTGCCAGGAGGTCCGGCATAAAGGTGAATAAGGGGATTCTGGTTAACGACCATATGGAGACATCGGTTAAGGATATTTATTCTGTCGGTGAGTGTGCCGAGCATCGGGATAGGACCTACGGCCTTGTGGCGCCCATAATGGAGCAGGCAAAGGTGGCAGCAGGGGCGATCTGCGGCAGTGGCGGGGCGAGTTACGAGGGCTCCATACCTGCAAGCATATTAAAGGTCATGGGAATAAGCCTGATGTCTATCGGGGATTTTTCAGGCCAATCCGGAGACATCGAAGAGATAGTATATAAGGATGAATCGGCGTCTGTCTACAAGAAGGTCCTGGTGCGGAAAGACAGGGTAACGGGGGCCATTCTCCTTGGAGACGTTAATGATGGGCCGAGGATATTAAGGTTTGTCAAGGAGGGGATCGATGTCTCCTCCATGCGGACAAGGATACTCTTTGGGGATCAGGCATCAGGAACAGCTACAATGAGTGAGGCCGATCTGGTATGCAGATGCATGGGTATCACAAAAGGAATGATCGTTAAGGCGATAGAGGAGCATGGGATAACAAGCCTCGATGGCGTTGCCAAGCATACAAAGGCCTGCACATCATGCAGGGGCTGTTCGTCCCTTATAGAACAGATACTTCAGGAGGCGCTTGGCGGAGATTATTCGGTCGAGCCTGTGGACCCGGCAATCTGTTCGTGTATTAATCTATCCCAGGTGGAGCTTAGGGATAAGATTATTGAGAAGGGGTTGAAATCAGTGAAGGACGTCCTTATAAATTTCGCAACTGCCCCTGGATGCGAAAAATGTAAGCCGGCCATATCGTATCTTCTAAACGAGATCTGGATAGATGGGTATGAGGAGGATAGGTCTGCCAGGTTCATAAATGACCGTGTCCATGCGAATATACAGAAGGATGGGGGTTTTTCTGTAATCCCCAGGATCCCCGGAGGCGTGGTGACATCGGATGAGCTGAGAAAGATTGCAGATGTGGCGGACAGGTATGCAGTCCCGATGGTGAAGATAACAGGGGGCCAGAGGATAAGCCTCTTTGGAGTCAGGAAGGAACAGCTTCCTGCCATCTGGTCTGACCTTGGGATGAGATCAGGTCACGCTTATACAAAGGCTGTGAGGACTTGCAAGACATGCGTAGGTACACAATTTTGCAGATTCGGGCTTGCGGACTCGATTGGCCTTGGGGTGGCGATGGAATCAAGGTTTCAGGGCCTGGCGACACCTGCGAAGATCAAGATAGGCGTCTCAGGCTGCCCGCGCAACTGCGCCGAGGCGACGATAAAGGATATTGGTGTTGTCGGGATACAGGACGGCTGGGAGGTATATGTTGGAGGCAACGGAGGAAACAGGGTGAGGCCTGCCGACCTTCTTGTTTCGGTCAAATCCGGTGATGATGCGATAAGGATCTCCGGCCTCTTCCTCCAATATTACCGGGAGAATGGGCGATTTGGTGAGAGGACATCCTCATTTGTGGAGAGGGTCGGCATGGAGAAAATAAAAGAGACCCTATTTAATGATAGCTTAAAGAACGTAAGGTTACGGGAGAGGCTTGATCTCTCCCTTGATGTACTCAAAGACCCATGGGAGGAGGGGAGTAAGCCTGTAGCGGTGAGACAGTTTGAGGAGCTAGGCGTATATGAAGGATAAGATGATAAAGGTCGGAAAGATATTAGATATACCAGAAGGGGAGGGGAGGGTATTCCTTCTAAATCAGATGGAGATAGCCATCTTCCGGCTCGACTCTACTATATTTGCTGTAGATAACAGGTGTCCGCATCTTGCCGGCCCGCTTGCCGATGGGATTGTTACCGGTGATGAGGTGATCTGTCCTCTGCATGGGCATAGATTTAATCTAAAGACAGGTGAGTCTGTCGCCGGCGATGGGAAGATCAAGACCTATCCGGTCTTAGTGGAAGGGGAGGAGGTATTTATGGAGGATGACTTGATAACGTAGGAGAGGTTTTGGTTGTTGAACAAGAGATAGGTTGTTGAAAATTTTCCTTGACAAACCTATTTTTATTATGATATTTAATCGCAATATACTAATAGGAAGTAGTCTTAATTAGTAAGTCTAAGTAGAAGTTTCATCAGCTGTGTTGTCTTTTCTGGAGGCGGCATTGGCTTATCGCAGATTTTCTTTATTAGCCGTAATTGGTCTTCTCTTAATCCCTGCCTTAGCCCATGCAGGCGAATTTACTGCCTTTGGACCCATCACACACCAGAGGGGCACAGGTACACCTGTTACCGAGACAACAACATTTTCCGTCAAAGACCCGACTGCGCCATATGTTATCAGGATCAACAATGGCGGGCTTACAGATGGAGAATTTGAAAAGGTATCATCCTCTGTCTTTATCTTAAATGGCATCCAGATAGTTGGTCCCAATGAGTTCAACCAGAATGTCAGTCTGATTGAAAAACAAATCTTCCTGGCCACTGCCAATACCCTCTCTGTAGAGGTGCGGGGAAAACCTGGCGGCGGGCTTACCGTCCAGATAATAGGTGATGATAGGGTTCCACCTTTAGTCTCTATTACAAGCCCACAGGATGGCCTTAAGACAAAAGAGACTCAAATCACAGTAACAGGGACAGCCTCAGATGCCACCACATCCGTAAGCTCAGTAACAATAAATGGTCTGCCTGCTACTATCACAGGTGATACCTTCGAGGCAAAAGTAACCCTGGTTGAAGGCCCAAATATTATAACAGCCATAGCAACAGATGCGGTAGGAAATCAGGCCCAGGCATCTATCACCATAATCAGGGACACAACACCACCAGCAGTTACCATCATAGATCCCCCTAACCTTGCCGTATTCAATTTCTCATTTATATCTGTAGCCGGGACAGTAGATGACCCGGAGGCATCTGTCACAGTAAATGGGTCTTCCGCCTTAGTATCAGGCGGTGTCTTTAACCTAACCTTAGACATAGGTGAAGGGACAAGGTTCATAACAGCAGTAGCTCAAGACCCACTTGGAAATACATCTACTTCAAGTATCTCTGTAACAGTAGATAAAACCCCACCCAGGGTAATTATTACAAGCCCCTCTGATGGCGCTACCCTATTTTCATCTCCTATTACAGTCACAGGTATGATAAATGACATAGTCTCAGGGACAGTAAATGGGAATAATGCTACTGTTACTGTAAATGGTATCTTTGCTCAAGTATCAAACAGGGGCTTTATAGCAGATGGTATAAGCCTTTCTCAAGGAATAAATACGATAACAGCAACAGGAACAGATGCGGCAGGCAATCAGGCCCAAACTTCAATTACAGTCACACTTGATACCCAGGCCAAGCCTAAGATAAAGATATCTTCAGGCAATAACCAGCAAGGTACGATCCAATCTGCCCTTCCACTTCCTCTGGTGGTACAATTAACCGATTCAGGTGGATCTCCGGTGAGCAACAAACCTGTGACATTCTCTGTTACAAGAAATGATGGGACATTAGATGGTGGAAAGAGGAGCCTTACTAAAAATACAGATAGTCTCGGTACAACATCTGTAACCCTTACCCTCGGTTCCCATTCAGGATCAGGAGAGAATCAGGTAGAGGCCACTGCCTCTGGATTTTCCGGCAAGGCGATCTTTTATGCAACAGGGACCGGAGGCAATGCCTCCATGATCCATCAGGTAGGTGATGCTGTCTTTAGGGGTGAGGCAGGAAATGCCCTCCCATCACCACTTCAGGTAATCGTATCTGATAGCCAGGGGAATCCTGTATCCGGCATCCCTGTTACATTCACTATAGTCTCAGGTGGAGGTAAGGTAGATAATCTGGCCTCTACTACAATCAACACAAACTCAGATGGCAAGGCACATGCAACCTGGATATTAGGCCCGGATGAAGGGATTTCAAATAACAGGGTTGAGGCGACATTCTCTGGAAACACAGGCTCTCCTGTCACCTTTGCGGCATCAGGTGTCATCCCAGGCGATCCCCTTGCTACATCTTTTTCAGGTATTGTCTTAACAAACACAAATCAGCCTGTCCCAGGCGCTACTATCAGCATAAAAGATACAACACTTATCACACAGACAGATAGCCAGGGACAATTTAAACTTACATCTGTTCCTGTAGGCGCCATACATCTAATAGCAGATGGGTCTACCTCTACACTTCAAGGTGTAGTATTTCCATATGCCCTCATGTTTGAGACAAATACCATATCAGGAAGGGATAACACTATAGGGATGCCTATATATCTTGTACCTATTGATCTCTCAAATCAAAAACCAGTATCCCCGACACAATCTGCCCTAATAGCTGTAACCAATATAGCAGGCTTTGGCCTTACCATACCGCAAGGTACAGCAAGCTTTGACAGCGGGAATACAGGCTCAGTCTCTGTCTCCCAGGTGCATAAAGACAGGGTCCCCATGCCTCCACCAAATGGCATGAACCCGAAGATAGTCTTTACAATACAGCCTGAGGATGTGAGATTTGATCCACCTGCGCCTATCGTATATCCTAATGTATATGGCTATCCGGCAGGAAAGATAGTTAATCTTTACTCCTTCGATCATGAACTTGGCCAGTGGGTATCTATAGGAACAGGATCAGTAACAGAGGATGGGGCATTTATTGCATCTGATCCTGGTGTAGGTATTATCCATGGTGGATGGCATTTTCCTGCACCGCCTCCTCCGCCAAAGACATTCTTTAAACTCATAAGAGATAACGATGGTGATGGGATAATAGATTGTTGGACACTTGCTGTTGATTCGACCCGCGATCCAAAGATAGCGTATACCTTAGATAAAGGGGATAATCTTGGTAAAAAATATGGCGGTACTGATGATAAAGAGAGAGAAGATCATAATGGGATCGACATACAAACTAAGGATGGCGATCCTGTGTATACTGTAGCTACCGGAAAGATCACGGAAATTAGTACACGTGATTTAAATGGGAACTTTGTACGAATCACCCATGATGATGGAAGGGAATCCATGTATCTACACCTCGATAATCATACCCTTTTGCATGGGGCCTGCAAAGATGGGACTAAAAATCCTTGTAATGTCCGTATAACGGCAGGTCAAAAGATAGCTACTGCAGATACCACGCCAAAAACAGGAAAAGGAAGGCCCACAGGTTCGCATCTGCATCTTACGATATATGACAAGCCAGCAAAGGATGGCGGGAAGCCTATTAACCCAGAGACATATTTAGGTAAGTGTAAATGAGGGTTAATTTAAAAAGGGTAAAGTTTATCTGGCTATTGATCGGGTTGGTGACGGCCCTTACCTATATCAGTTATGGCTTAAGTAAGAATAATCAGGCCCATACTTTTCACCTCCTATGGGAGGAGACGATCCGACCTGAGGCTAAGCCTGCTATGAACCCCCAAATAAGATTAGAGGCAAATTATGTTACGATTTCTATTAATTACGATGATGATACCTCTATATTCTATAGGCTCTTTCTTTATAACGACTCTGGGCTTGTCTGGAAAAAAAGGATAAAAGGAGGAGTCTATGGCCATGAGATTGCAAGGGATGGCAAACATATCTTGATCTACCTCTGCAAACAAGGTTCTTGTCTGGTTCAGCTCTATTCCATCAAAGGAAAACTCCTCTGGGAGAGTAAAGATCATAGTTACTACCGTTTCTCTGCTGATGGCAAGCATCTAGTAACTAGTCTTACATCTGAGGAGGACTTCTTTAAAGAATTTGCAGTCTTTGATTTTAAGGGACGGATCCTCTGGAAGAAAAAATTTGAAGAATACCTCTTAGATGGAGTGGCTTTCAACAATGGGAGGGATGTCCTGATAAGGGAAAGAGGATCAGGAAAGACATACTTTTTTGATACCAAAAAAGGGCTTCTTTGGGAGAGAGATTTTGGGGTTGGAGTAGAACACAAGGTTTCAGAGGATGGAGAGTTGATCTTGGCTATTGAGGGAGCCGGGGATATATTATTTTCTGTGATAGACCTTAAAGGAAATATCCTCTTTGAAGGAAAGGAGAGTATGCGTTTATCCGAGAAAGAGCCTTTTTACCTCCCGAGTTTTCTCTATAAGAACAAGGTCTTTATTGAGGGAAGAGAAAACGACTATCTTCTCGATATCAAAGGAAATGTGGAGGCTATCACAATCAGGAGCGATTTTATCCGTCAGCTTGGACTAGATCAAAAAGAGAGGGAACGTATATTGCTATCCCCCAATCTCAGATATCTCCTATGTCGGCCAAAGGGGGGAATGGTGCTTAAATATTACAGGATCGATTGAATAGATGCTAATAACTAATTTCTTTTTTATATCTAAGAAAATATTACTGACAATTGGAATATACATCGCATTCATTGCTTCTTTCCTGTTTTTATCAATGGATGCCTATGCCCAATCCTTGACGAGCATTGAAATAGACTCAACTCAAACGACCCTTATTGAAATCGGCGAAACAGCTCAATTGACAGTTTTCGGTATTTTCTCTGATGGATCAACTAAGGATCTTACCAATCACATAACAGGAACAACCTATACATCCAGTAATCCTGCAATTATTTCTGTTAGTCCCGATGGCCTTATGACTGCTTTATCGGAAGGTGTTTCGATAATCTCAGTAACCAATCAAGGAGTAGGAGAACAAATCTCTATTACCGTTGATCCAAATGAGGCAGATGATGGCCAGACCACATTCACCATTGCTGAGCCGACAACAACATTATATGAGAACTGTACAGCAAATGCCTTAAATATAACAACAACTTTAGTTCCCAACGGTTTTTTTGAGCTTCCCAATCTCCCTGCCGATGAAGGCCTATTTAGAGTTCGTATAACCTGCACCCAGGATGGTATAACACTACAAGGCCAGACCGAATTGCTCAACCCTGTTGTAAATGGTACCACGCCTGCTGGCCCCATTACATTAGGCATCGTAGACCCCATCGCCGATTCCCTGATTCTATCAACTTCCAAGGATACCCTAACCGCCACAGGTGATACAGCCCAACTCACTGTAACTGCCATCTTCGACAACGGCACCCAGGCTGATGTTACCAGTGCAGCCGATACCACCTACACCACAAGCAATCAAGGCATCGCTCAAGTGACCTCAACCGGCCTTATCATAGCCCAAAACCAGGGCATAGCTATCCTATCTGCAAGCAAGGACGGTGTGATAAGTACCATCTTAATTACAGTAACAGGAAGCCAGGCTGAAGTAGATACTGATGGCGATGGTATGCCTGATAGCTTTGAGATTGCCAATGGCCTAAATCCAAATGACCCTAATGATGCAGGACTTGATTCAGATGGGGATGGTTTGACGAATCTCCAAGAATTCCTATCTAATACAAACCCCAGAGTTGCTGACA
>CAZYNY010000040.1:16426-24846 GCA_964648095.1 uncultured Nitrospirota bacterium
ACTGGGCTGCAACCCTGCTGCCCCAGATATCACACAAGTTGCAGGGCGAACCCTTGATACACAGGGAGTCCCGATTCAGGGTGTCAATGTGCGGACCCTTGGTAAGGCAGATCTAACAGATGCTCAAGGTTTATTTACCATTCCCAATGTACCCACCTGTCCACTAAAGGCTATCCAGGCTTCTGCAACCGCAAATATAGGCGGCATAAGACTCCGTGGGACATCAGCCTCTCTCCTCCCTGTTGTGGGCGGAATAACCAATATAGGAGACATACCATTATTGCCTAGCAATGCCCCTCTATATCCGGGACAGAAATTTCAAGCCGACTTTGGGCCCATCTCTGTTGGAGCATCTGACCTGAACCTAGACGGCATCCCTGACCTAGCCACTGCAAACTCTTTCTCAAATGATGTCTCTGTTCTCTTAGGAGATGGCAGCGGCGCATTCATGACACAGAACAAGTTTGCCGTAGGTGCAAGCCCCCGTTCTCTGGTAATAGCAGACGTAAATGCAGATGGTCTATCCGACATAGTAACGGCAAATTCCTCCTCCAATGACGTCTCAGTCCTCATCAACAGCGGTAATGGTTCTTTTAATCCCCAGCAAAGGTTTATCTCTGGTTTGCAGCCCTACTCAATTACCTCAGCCGATCTAAACTCTGATAATGCCCTTGATCTCATAGTAGCGAATCGGACATCCAACGATATCTCAATCCTTCTTGGCAATGGGAATGGTACTTTCCAGACTGAACTACGCTTTGCAGTAGGTTCTAGCCCAAGATCTGTTGCAATAGCTGATCTAAATGGTGATGGGCTTTCCGATGTTGTTACTGCAAACTTTAATAGCAAAGATATCTCAATCCTCCTTGGCAATGGAAACGGCACCTTTAATGTACAGAGACGCTTTGCTACAGGAACTAATGCCTTTCCCAACGGCATAGCACTTGCTGATGTAAATGCCGATGGCCGGTCAGATATTGTTACTTCAAATTTAGGCTCGAATGACGTTTCTGTCCTTCTGGGCAATGGTGATGGAACTTTCCAGATAGAGCGACGCTTTACCGTGGGGGGTTCCCCCAATTCAGTAACAGCAGGGGACGTAAATGCCGACGGTCTTCTCGACATTGTTACAGTAAATACCTCAAGCGATGTCTCGGTTCTCCTTGGCAATGGGAACGGTACCTTCCAGGCCGATCAGAGGCATCAAGTGGGTTTTGGCCCCGAATCGGTGGCAGTGGTTGACATAGATAAGGATGGCTTTAATGACATCATAACAGCAAATACAAACTCTAATGATATCTCAGTCATCTTAAGCGATACTAGCGGTACTCTTCGCACCCAGCAGCGATTTTCTACCGGTACTGGCCCCATGTCAGCAGTAGCGGCCGATATTAATTCCGATAGCCTGCCTGATCTTATCACAGCAAACGGCGCATTCTCCGGTTTCTCCTCTCCATCTAATGATGTCTCGGTCCTCCTGGGAAATGGTGATGGTACCTTCCTGACGGAGAAACGCTTTGGTTTTATTAGTGGTAGTTTCCCACAATCAGTGGCAGTAGGTGACCTAAATAGCGATGGGATCCTTGATATTGTCACGGCAAATTTCAATGCAAGTAATATATCAGTTCTACTAGGTAACGGCGATGGCACCTATCAGGCCCCGAGGCAATTCTTTGCAGGCACAAATCCTCGTTCAGTAGTAGTGGCTGATCTAAATGCCGATGGACTTCTTGATGTTGTTACGGCAAATGCCTCTCCAGGAGAGGTGGCTCTTCTCCTGGGCAATGGCGATGGAACCTTTATGACCCCGCGGCCCTTTGCAGTCGGTTCTGGCCCCCAATCTGTGGCGATAGCTGATCTAAACCTAGATGGCATCCCTGACCTTGTTACGGCAAACTTTTTCTCAAATTCCAATGATGTCTCAGTCCTCCTCGGCAACGGCGATGGCACCTTTAAGATCCAGATGCGCTTTCCAGCAGGCACTGGTCCCATGTCTGTAGCAGTGGCTGATGTAAATTCAGATGGTTTCCCTGACCTTGTTACGGCTAATGCCGTCTCCAATGATGTCTCAGTCCTCCTTGGTAATGGTGATGGTTCATTCCATGTCCAGCTCCGTTTTGCTGTCGGATCCTCTCCTGAATCTGTTGCAGTGGCCGACCTCGATGGTGATGATATTTTTGATTTTGTTACAGCAAATGCGGCTTCCAATGATATCTCAGTCCTCCTTGGAAATGGAGACGGCACATTTAATGTCCAGCAGCGTTTCTCAGCAAGATCCGGCCCAAATTCAGTTGCCATAGCTGACTTTAACTCGGATGGCATCCCTGATGTTGTTACGGCAAATGGCGGTTCTAATGATGTTTCGGTCTTACTGCAGCAGTAGCTTCCTGTGAAAAGATTTGGGCCTACAATCCCAGCAAGACCTATCCGGTCTTAGTGGAAGGGGAGGATCTGTTTATAGATGACCATATATAACGTTAAAACCCATCTTTATAATTATCCGGATTAATACCTTATAACTATTGAAAAAATAATAAAAAATGATATAATTACACAAATATAGCAAGGAAGCCCAAATATAGATCATCCTCTGCTTTAGGCTTCAACGGGGGGGGGTGGAACGGTTACGGACAAGAAAACGCTGTCTTTAACTAATTACTGCTCACCCTTGATGAGGTACGTATGCGTTTCTTACGCCGGGAAATAATACGCAATCCCTGGCTATTAGCCTTCCTGGGGTGCCTTGTCTTTTTCGTGATAACAATTACACTTAACCTGCCCTCACATATCTTAATCGGTGAAAAGGGTCAGGCGGCTATCGAGATGCTGAATGCCATGAGGCGCCCATTCCTTGAGATCAAGACAGCGGAAGCCCTCCTGATCGGGGCGGGCTGGACAAAAATGGCATTCAGCGATTTTAACAAGGCGGTTGAATCGGGAAACAACCTCCTGGCCCGTTACCGCCGGCTTGCAGAATACAACCCGGAACTATCGAGAAGCGTTTCCCAATTAGCAGAGGCATATGAAGACTGGTTATCGGCGGAACGTAAGCTGTTTGACCATTTCCGGGACGATTCCATAAGTGAAAATAGTCCGCTTTTAGAGACGCATATCATCAAAGACCTGCACGCATCCTCGGCAGGATTCCTCAATACCATGGATAGATTAGGCGAAGGGGAGATACCTATTCACAAAGATATCAGTAATGGCCGCATGGCCGTCCGTACAATACTAACATTGCTTGGTCTGTTGTTTTTATACATGATAGGTTTAATTATTTTTCAACAGCGCACAAGAACGCGGGAGTTGGAATTGGAAGTAGCGATGACCACTGCCGACCTCAGAGAGGCCAACAGGGGTCTCGCGCAGGAAATTATAGAGCGCAAGGAGGCGCAGGAGGAGATCGAGAACGCCCTCTCTCTCCAGCGCGCAACGCTTGAATCAACTGCCGACGGCATCCTTGTTGTAAACGATGAAGGAAAGATGGTGGGACTTAATCAGAGGTTTGTAACAATGTGGCGCATCCCCGAATCCATTGTAGCTTCAAAAAATGACAATCAGGCGCTGGCATATGTCCTGGATCAGCTGAAAGACCCGGAGGGATTCCTCGGCAAGGTGAGGGAGTTATACTCCAAGCCTGATGCAGAGAGCTATGACACGCTGGAATTTAAGGATGGGAGGCTCTTCGAGCGATATTCGCGGCCTCAGCGAATAGGTGAAAGGGTTGTCGGAAGGGTCTGGAGCTTCCGCGATGTCACAGATCTGAAGCGGACAGAACGCCGTCTTGCTGTCCAATATGCAGTAGTCCGCGTATTGGCGGAATCTGCCGGTCTAAATGAAGCAACGCCGAAGATCATTCAGGCCATCTGTGAAACTACCGGATGGGATATGGGTGCAATATGGTTTATTGACAGAGGGGCCAACCTTTTGCGCTGCGTGGACTGCTGGCATCTTCCGACAGTTGACATCTCTGAGTTTGAGGCGATCACCCGCGAGTTCACCTTTGCCTCTGGTATTGGATTGCCTGGCCGCGTCTGGGCCGGCGGCAAACCTGCTTGGAGTATCGATGTTACAATGGATGCCAATTTTCCCAGGGCGCCATATGCCGTCAAGGTAGGCCTGCATAGCGCATTAGGTTTCCCGGTCATGTTTGGAGGCGGGGTATTGGGGGTCATTGAATTTTTCAGCCGTGAGATCCGCCAGGTCGATAAGGAATTGCTTGATATGTTTGCCGCCATCGGAAGCCAGATCGGACAATTCATCGAACGTACGCAGGCAGAGAAGGAGATTGAGAACTCCCTTTCTCTTCTGCGCGCAACACTCGAATCGACTGCCGACGGCATCCTTGTGGTTAATAATGAAGGCAAGATGGTGAGCTTTAATCAGAGGTTTGTAGAGATGTGGCACATCCCTAAATCTATTGTAGTATCACATGATGATAATCAAGCGCTGACGTTTGTCCTCGATCAGTTAAAAGGACCTGAAATATTTATAAATAGGGTAAGGGAGTTATACTCACAGCCTGATGCAGAGAGCTTTGATCTATTGGAATTTAAGGATGAGAGGCTCTTTGAGCGATACTCGCGGCCTCAGTTGATAGGAGGAAAAAGTGTTGGAAGGGTTTGGAGCTTTAGGGATGTTACTGAACGGAAAGAGGCGGAAGAAAAGATAAAACATATGGCTTATCATGACTCTCTGACTGATCTTCCCAACCGCGCTCTTTTCTACGACCGCCTCCATCAGGCCATCCTGTCCGGCCAGAGGGAAAACGGACCTGTGGCGCTGCTCATTTTAGATCTGGACGGTTTCAAAGAGATCAACGATACCGCAGGCCACCATTGCGGCGACCTCATGTTGCAGGCAGTGGGGCAGCGTCTGCGCGGCATAGTGCGGAAATCCGACACGGTTGCGCGCCTTGGCGGAGATGAGTTCGCCCTCCTCCTGCCGGGGACAAGTATGGAGGGCGCCACACTTACAGCAGATAAGATCCTGGAAACGATAAAGACGCCCTTTTCGTTGGAGGGGCAGGTCTTTAATATTGGGGTGAGCATCGGCATTGCGCTATTTCCAGAGCATTCTGAGGATAGCAGTATTCTCCTGCAGAAGGCAGATATGGCAATGTATCAGGCAAAGGGGTCGGGAACAGGTTACGCCCTCTATGTCCCGGGGGAGGGGCAGGGATAGTGGAGCACAAGTGGTTTACAACCTGAGAGCGCCTTTACAGCGGATCGGCATAGCCGTCAGCATCCTCTACTGGTTTCTTGAGTCTGCCTTAGATTCTTTTGTATTCCATCAGGGTAGTCTTGCAGAGCGGATATTTTACCCTGATCCCAATGAATTCTGGATGCGTCTCTTAGTTATATCCACCATAATTATATTCAGCTTTTATGCCCAATCATTAATCGATAAGCGAAAGCGGGCTGAGGAGGAGGTTAGAAAACTAAACGAAGACCTGGAACGCCGTATTATTGATCGGACTATACAATTAGAGACTGCCAACAAGAGGCTGGAGAATGAGATCGCCGTGCGAAGGGAGCTGGAAGAGAGGATGCGCCTGGATGCGCAAAGAATAGAACTGGCCGAGATAAAGTTCAGGGGACTTTTGGAGTTTGCGCCGGACAGCATAATCATCGTCAATACCCACGGGGATATCCTGCTCTTAAACAGCCAGGCAGAAAAGATGTTCGGGTATAATAAGGATGAATTGATCGGCAGGCCGATTGAGACCCTGATTCCGGAGCGCTTTCGTGAAGCGCACATCAGACACCGGAAAGATTACTATGCCGTTCCGCGGATAAGACCGATGGCGAGCGGCCTTGACATACTCTGCCGGCGTAAAGACGGGAGCGAGTTCCCATCAGAGATCAGCTTAAGCCCTATGGAGTCTGAGGAGGGGTTAGTTGTCATAAGCGATATTCGGGACATCAGCGATCGCAGGCAGACCGAGGATAAAATCAGGACTTCTCTAAAAGAGAAAGAGGTCCTCTTGCGGGAGGTCTACCACCGTGTCAAGAACAACATGCAGGTCATCTCAAGCCTACTTAATCTTCAGTCAGGATATGTCCATGATAAAAAAATAACTGAAATATTTAAGGAGAGCCAAAACCGGATAAGGTCGATGGCCCTTGTTCATGAGAAGCTTTACCAATCAAGAAACCTGGCTGGCATTGATTACGATGATTATGTTAAAGATCTGGTGAATAGCCTGTTCCGTTTTTATGAAGATAAGGCATGTAAGATTTCTGTAAATACGAAGGTCGAGGATGTCTCTCTCTCGCTCGATTCTGCGATCCCCTGCGGACTGATAATCAACGAACTTGTCTCCAACTCAATAAAACATGCGTTCCCGGAAGATCTAAGGCGTGGGGATAGAAGATGTGAGATCAGAATTATGCTCCGCCCTGTTGGTCAGGATCTGTTAGAACTTGTCGTAGGCGATAATGGGATAGGCATGCCTGCATATTTGGACCTCAATAAAGTAGAAACATTAGGTTTGAGACTGGTGAACATACTGACAAAACAGCTCCAGGGCAGCATCGAATTAGAAGGAAAAGAAGGGACAGAGTTCCGGGTGAGATTTAAAGATATGAGGTGTAAATAGGGGAGGTCTATCATGCCAAGCGAAAAGATCCTGATTGTTGAGGATGAGGGTATTGTTGCTGAAGATATAAAAGGCAGTTTAAGACGCCTGGGCTACACTGTTCCTGCCATAGCGGCCTCAGGAGAGGAGGCGATCAGAAAGTCTGAAGAATTTGGCCCGGATCTGGTCCTGATGGATATTGTGCTTCGGGGAGAGACAGACGGGATTGAGGCAGCTAAGCAGATATGTACACGTTTCAACATCCCTGTAGTCTATCTTACCGCATATTCGGATGAAGAGATGCTGGAGAGGGCAAAGATAACAGAGCCGATCGGATATATCTTAAAACCATATAACGAAAAAGAGTTGCACGCTACAATAGAGATGGCGCTATACCAGTATAAGACGGGCCGGAGACGTCGTGAGATAGAGTTGGGTCAGATCATTGAATCCGCGCCGGATTGCGTTGTAATTACCAATAGTGATGGTCAGATAGCGCTGATTAATCACCAGACAGAAAAGATCTTCGGATATGACCGATCAGATCTGATCGGCAAGCCTGTAGAGATCCTGATTCCTGAGCGGTACCATGGGGCGCACATAGGGCACCGTAGAGACTACTATTCTTCCCCGCGTGTGCGGCAGATGGGCGCCTGC
Organism: uncultured Nitrospirota bacterium; assembly: GCA_964648095.1. Lineage (GTDB taxonomy): Bacteria > Nitrospirota > Nitrospiria > JACRHA01 > JACRHA01 > JACRHA01. The sequence goes on from CAZYNY010000040.1 coordinate 23,664, forward strand.
CTTGACCTCTATGGCAGGCGCAGGGACGGGAGCGAGTTTCCGGCGGATATCTCTCTGAGCCCCATAGATACAGGGGAGGGATTCAAGGTTATTGCCATCATCCGCGACATCACAGATCGTAAAGAGGCAGAAGAGCAGATCCGGCATCTTGCCTATTACGACCTCCTGACCGATCTCCCGAACCGCCTGATGTTTCGCGATAGTATAGACCGGGCCATAAGCGCAGCAAAGAAGGAAATAAGGCCTTTTGCTATTTTAGTTATGAACCTGAACCGCTTTAAGGAGATCAACAACACCCTCGGTTATCAAAATGGCGATGTTATTCTACGGCAGGTAGGAGAACGCCTGCAGGGTCTTTTCCAGGAATACGGACTTGTTTCGAGGCTTGACAGTGATGAGTTTGGTCTCCTCCTTGTGGGTAAAGATGCCGGGGCCGCCACGCAGTCAGCAGGTATGATAATGCAAAGACTTGAGGAACCCTTTTCTCTGGAGGGATTATCATTGGATATCTCTGCCGGTATTGGTATCTCTCTTTTCCCCGGCCATGGCGAGGATGCCGATACGCTGATCAGGCGGGTATACATAGCGATGCACAGGGCCAAAACTACTGAAAGCGGATTTTTCGTATACACCCCTGAGTCTGATCAGTTTATCCCGGAGCGTCTTGCCCTTATGGGAGAGCTTCGATCTGCCATAGGACTAAACCAGCTCTTTTTGCTGTATCAGCCCAAGGTAGATCTCAAGACCGGACGGTCCTTAGGTGTTGAGTCTCTCATCCGGTGGAAACACCCAAAATTCGGAATCATACCCCCTGATCAGTTTATCTCCCTTGCAGAACATACAGGCATAATAAAGGAGCTTACCTTCTGGGTATTAAAAGAGGCACTTCGCCAATCCAGAAGCTGGCAACAGACAGGACTTGATATCAGTGTGGCGGTAAACCTCTCGGTGCGGAGTCTTCAGGCCCCGCAGCTCCTGGACCGGATAAAGGGCCTCCTTTCCACATGGGGTGTTGATCCCACCTGTCTGAGGCTTGAGATAACAGAGAGCATTATTATGGCAGACCCTGAGCTTGCCCTGGAGATCATCACGCAGTTAACCCTCATGGGTATACGCTTTTCCATCGATGACTTCGGTACAGGATATTCATCGCTTAGATATCTTCAGAGGCTGCCGGTGGATG
>CAZYNY010000041.1:0-24598 GCA_964648095.1 uncultured Nitrospirota bacterium
CCGGGCCCTTTGCGGCATATGCTGAGATTGCTATTCCAAGTAAAAATAATGTTACGATAAAGATCCCGAGCATTCTCCCCATCTTCATCTTACTACCTCCTGTTTATATCTTTTTTACGATATTCTTTTTATGAGCCTTGCGGCTCACTTATTATTGCTTTGCAAGACAGGTGCCAAATAAGATAATCAAGTGGGACAGAGACTCTATTGTATTGCAATTAACTGTATATATTGATAATTATTATCAGTAAATTAATCCTTCGTGCCGATTTAACTTGACCGGGAGGACAGAAAAACAGCTACCCACGAGTTACACTGTTACCTTCCCTGTTGCCTTCAGGTAACATTCAGGTCTGACCCGCACCCCTGCGGTAGATAATATAATAAACAAGCGCTACCAGGCCGCTGCCGCCAATAATATTCCCTATGGTAACGGGGATAAGGTTATGGAAAAATCCTGACCAATTCAGGTTGGCAGTATTAATTACGCCGGCCGGGACCTGATGTTCCAGCAGTAAGATGCCAAGGGGGATAAAATACATATTGGCAACACTATGCTCAAAACCTGCCGCAACAAAGGCCGATATCGGAAAAAGGACCGCAAGGATCTTATCGGTCACAGTCCTACCTGCCAGCACCATCCATACTGCCAAACAGACCAGGATATTACATAAGATCCCCTTGAATAAGGCCTCCCAGAAGGATAAAGAAACCTTGGCCGAAGCAATCTTCAGTGCCTGGATACCTACACTACCGCCATTCATCCCACCATAATTGGAGAACAGCACTAAAAAAGCAAGCCCTATGGCCCCTGCAGAGTTTGCAACAAAGACAATAAGCCAATTTCTTAAGAGCTCAGCAGTAGTGATCTTCTTGCTTGTCCAGGCCATGACCAGAAGGTTGTTGCCTGTAAATAGCTCCGCGCCTGCCACCACAACAAGTATCAGACCAAGGGAGAATGTCACACCTCCCAGCACCCTGGCCGCAGCAAAACTTAGGTTTGGATCACTTGTAACAAGGGTGAAATAGAGTGCGCCCAGACCGATAAAACCTCCGGCCAATATCCCGAGTACCGCCATAGATAGAAAATTCATGCGGGCCTTTGTGACGCCTATATTTTCAACGCGCTCGGCAATCTCCTTTGGTGAAAATGCGTCAAATCCAAATATCTCCGCCATTTCATACCTCCTGTTCTTTTTTATCAGTTTTTCGTAACAAGGGTCTTAAACGTGACTAATTAGCCGCGTTTAAATTGTTTGCTTAATGAAAGGCCTTGAGACTGATATGATGAACCGATGTCTACCCCGTAAACCTTGCCGGGCTTGGCAATTAGCCTCTCATAAATCAGGCGGCCAACAACTTGTCCATCCTCAAGGACAAAAGGGACCTCGTGGGATCTAACCTCGAGAACAGCATGCGTCCCCTTAATGGTATTATTACCATAACCAAAACCGGGGTCGAAGAATCCAGCGTAATGTATGCGGAACTCCCCGACTGAAGGATCATACGCAACCATCTCAGCAGCAAATTGAGGGGGGATTCGGATCTTCTCTTTAGAAACCAGGATGTGGAAATCATCGGGATCAAGGATAATATGTTTTTTCGTAGGTTTGATAATCGGCTCCCAAAACTCGAGCGGATCATAGAAATCAACCTTATCCAGATCAATAAGCGGTGCATGACGCTTGGCCTTGTATCCGATAATTTCCGACTCATTGCTTGTCTGCAAATCAATGGATATCCAAAGACCATTAGAAATTAGCGCCTCATCAGGTGTTTCATTGTGCGTATACACGAGTGTCTCCTTCTCATCCAGCCTGTTCAGTTTACTGTCCGAAGGAGGTGGTTCGCCCCGTACAAAACGTAATTGATTAAGCTTGGTCCCTTTATGAACAAGGATACTAAAAGTGCGCGGGACAATCTCTATATATAATTTGCCTTTATAGCCTGCCTTTACGCGATCAAATTCTGTTCCGTAATCGGTAATCAGTCGGGTAAAGACATCCAGTCGGCCTGTTGTACTCTTGGGGTTTGCCTTTCCAGAGATCCTTGATGGAAGGGCAATCTCCTCTATTAATGGGACAATATAAACACACCCTTTCTCAAGGACAGAAGGCCTCGAAAGATCAATTTCATGCATCCTGAGCTCGTCAACTCTTTTGAGGACTGTTGTGTTATCACCCGATAGAAAACTTGCGCGAACCCTGTAAGCAACGGGCCCCAGCCTAAGATCAATGCTCGCCGGTTGAATCTGATCATTAGAAATTGGACTTTGGCCAAAAATGTATCCTATTTTTATAAGCTCTTCAATTTCCTGGGAAGGCAAAATCCCCGTAGAATGAAAGGAATGAAGATCTTTTTCAAGATCAGGAAACAGACCGGCAATATTACTTTCCATATATAGGAATATTAATGAAAAGATCGGACTTTGGCAAGAAGATTTGATTCAACCGACCTCGACTATCAGCTCCACCTCCACAGGCGAATCAAGGGGGAGCTCCGAAACACCTACCGAAACCCTGGTATGCCTCCCCGCCTCACCAAAAATCTGGACCAGTATGTCAGATGCGCCATTTATTACCGCCGGCTGCCTGTTAAAACCTGGTGCAGAGGCCACGTAGCCCGTCAATCTTACTATCCTCTTCACATGATCAAGAGAGCCCAACTCCTCATTTATAATGGCCAGCGCATTTAAGGTCGCAAGCCTGGCCGCCTCATATCCCACCTCTTCTCTGACGCGGGCCCCGACCTTTCCAATGTATGCCAGTTCATTATTTTTAAGCGGCAGCATACCACTTAAAAATAGTAGATTGCCTGTCTTTACTGCGGGTATATATGTGGCCATAGGCCTGGGCATCTTCGGGAGAACAATATTCAGCTCTTTTAGTTTCTCGTTAATCCCCATAAATATCCTCCTTAGTACTAATACATTAAATGTTGATGCGCTCATGAAGGTGCGCAATATACCGACAGTTTATTCGTATGGATATTAAAAATCAACTATTCAGTTTGGGCAGGAATTATTGACTTTAGAATGTAATTAAGCTATATCTAGGATAAATTAAAAGTTCTAAATCCTTCTGGGCTTCCTAAAATGCGTAAAAATCATTGCGAGGCAAAGCCAAAGCAATCCAAGAAGGATCTCTGATGATCCTTAATCCAGAACTGCGTCAAGGCAAAGGGTCGCAATGGCCTTCACTCAGCTTGGGCGTGTATCCGCAATGAAGAAATAAATGAGTTAGACGACATTTTGCATTGGTAACTTTTTAAGAATTACAAACAAGGGGGAGCTAACTATGTTAGATAACGATACCCAAAATAATTTAAAGACCATTCTACATCAAGTTCAACAGGGTGAGCTCACAACTTTACACCCGCTCTTAGAGATACTGTACGGTTTTGTATCGAGTTCAGCTATAGAGGGCCAAGAGCAGAAAATGTAAGAAAAATATAATAAGGCAATGTCCGCTAAGCAAAACGGTCGCTTAACAGAGGATTAGTAGGAATAGGTCAAACCTTCAAATTTCATTTTAAAAATATATTGCCCCCAAAGGCAGAGAGGATATTATAATAATATTCATGTTATATATTCAGAGGAAGGGAAGGATGTTCTGATTGAGCAAGATAGGAAAAATTCACGCTCTTGTTCGTAATGGTCTATACTATCTAACAGAACATGCTGATGACGAGGCATGTGTTGATGGGTTTGATATTTATGACGTGGAGTATGGGATTTTGAATGGTAAAATCCGTAGAACTTGGACCAGGGAAGGTAAATATGAGATAGTTGGCGTTTCATTAGATGGACGTCCTATTGGAATAGTTTGTCGTATAACAGGAACTGGAAAAGTTCATATAATAACTGTTTATGAAGATAAACCGAAAAGATGATGAAAGGAGGGATTAATTTGGGATTCTGGGATGATGAACAGTGCGAATATTGCAATGGTCCAATTGTTGAAAAAATAATGGACTTACCACGAAAGGTGGGAAAAAGATATGTATTGATTAAGAATGTCCCGGTCGGTGTTTGTAAAAAGTGCGGGACCAAATACTACTCGGCTAATATCTTAAAAACTATTGAGTCAACTATTTGCGACAGAAGAAAGGCAGAAAACGAAATTCCCATGGCCGTATATTCGCTATGACAATGAAATATGGTATACGCTTGTAAGTATAACTGACATGAAAAGGAGGAAGTATGAAGAACTTACAATACAGAATGATTTCAATGATGACCCTTGCAATAAGCCTTATCGCCGTGTCGGTTGGGGCGGCAGATGAAGAGAAAAAGATACCTTTCCAAGTTGACAGGCCTGGTCATCTCATGGTCTCCCCGCCGGATCTTAAGTGGTCTGATGTTCCATCTATGCCTCCAGGGGCAAAGGTAGTTGTTATTGAAGGAGATCCGAAAAACCCTGCGCCTTTCATATTCCGTCTCAAGCTACCTTCAGACTACAAGATACCTGTTCATGCGCACCCGACAATTGAGCATGTCACTGTTATCTCGGGCATATTCAACCTGGGGATCGGGGATAAATTTGAGCCTGAGAAGGCCAGTGCCTTGAATCCAGGCAGTATTGCAATAATGCCTCCGGGCATGAATATGTTTGCATATACAAAGGAGGAGACGATAATCCAGGTTCATGGGATTGGTCCATGGGGCCTCACCTATCTTAACCCGGAGGATGACCCGAGAAAGAAATAGGGCCTAGATATCTTCAGTTATCTGTAGAGAAGGTGTTCGTTGAACGGGTAAAAAATATTCAGACAGGAAATACCTATAAAAACTGAGAACATAGGAATTCAGATGTAGAGTCCGCCATTTATATCTATCACCTGACCTGTTATGTAATCCCCATCTTCTGACACAAGGTAGGCCACAGCCCCTGCCACTTCAGATGCCTTCCCAAGCCTTCCAAGGGGTATCTGAGCAAGAATTTTTTCCATTGCCTCCTTTGCAAGAGACTCCGCCATGTCTGCCTCAGTATATCCTGGCGCTACAGCATTTACAGTTACGCCCTTGCCGGCAAATTCCTTTGCCAGCGCCCGTGTAAGACCTATCATTCCTGCCTTTGAGGCTGCATAGTTAGCCTGACCGCGGTTCCCCATTCTCCCGATAACCGAGGATATATTCACGATCCTGCCATACCCCCTCTCCAGCATACCTTCTATAACCGCTTTGGTGCAGTAGAATGCACCATCTAAATTCACGGATAAGACCTCCTTCCACATATGGGAGGTCATCTTGGCAAAAGACTTATCCCTTAATATTCCTGTATTATTAACGAGGATATCTATTTTGCCGAACTCCTCTATTACTTTATCCCGCATCCTGTTGACCTGCTCAATATCGGTCACGTCTGCCTGGCAGATGCAGGAGCGCCTGCCCATAGAGTCTATCAATTCCGATATCTCCTTTGCGTGCTCCTTTGTATCCATCTGGTCTATCATTGTAGGTAATCTTTCAAGTTCATCTACAGTGCCCATCTGGTCAATCAGTTTTGCTATCCTCTCTGCATCCCCTTTTGTATATTTAAAGTTAATGGCAACATCCGCGCCCTCTTTTGCAAGACGCAAGGCAATCGCCTCTCCGATTCCACTCGCGCCTCCTGTAACCAGGGCGACTTTACCGCCTAACCTTTTCCCTTTTCTCATGCTACCTTTTTACCACCATGGCAATCCCCTGGCCCCCTCCAATACAGAGGGTTGCCAGACCATATGTGCCGTTTCTTCTCGCTAATTCATGCAGGAGTGTAACTATAATCCTTGCGCCGCTTGCCCCAATGGGATGTCCCAGTGCTATAGCGCCGCCGTTTACGTTAACCCTGTCAGGATTTAAGCCAAGTTCTTTGATAACCGGTATACCTTGCGCTGCAAAGGCTTCATTGAGCTCAATCAGGTCAAGCTTATCGACGGTAATACCAGCACGCTCTATAGCTTTTCTGGTTGCGCCTATAGGACCTAGGCCCATTGTTTCAGGAGATACACCGCAAGACCCATAACTTATAATGGTCGCTAATTTTGACAGTCCCTTTTCCTTTGCCTTTTTTTCAGACATCAAAAGAACGGCAGCAGCGCCATCATTAACACCTGAGGCATTACCGGCTGTTACTGTTCCATCTTTTTTAAAGGCGGGTTTTAGTTTTTTGAGGATCTCTTTTGTTGTCCCGAACCTGGGAAACTCATCGGTGTCAAATATTACCGCATCGCCCTTTGCCTGGGGAACCTCTATTGGAACTATCTCTTCTTTGAACCTGCCTGCCTTAATAGCGGCTTCAGCCTTATTCTGGCTTCTTACTGCAAAATCATCCTGCTCATCCCGTGTAACACAATATTTATCTACTACGTTCTCGGCTGTCATACCCATATGGTAATTATTGAACACATCCCAGAGCCCGTCATATATCATCAAATCCACAACTTCATCGTTGCCCATCTTTGCCCCCCACCTATTCTTTTTCAGGGCATATGGGGCCATGGACATAGTCTCTACTCCGCCGGCCAGCACAACATCTGCATCGCCAAGCATGATTGCCTGAGCGCCAACGAGAATGGATTTCAAGCCTGAGCCGCATACCTTATTTACGGAAAAGGAAGGTACCTCTTTTGGAATGCCTGCCCAGATTGCGGTCTGCCTTGCCACATTCTGCCCTTGCCCTGCTGAAAGGACATTCCCCATGATGACTTCATCGACTTCGCCTGGCTCAACACCTGCCCGTTTTAGTGCATCTTTAAGAACCACTGAGCCAAGTTGGCCTGGGCTAAAATCTTTGAGGCTTCCTCCGAATTTTCCTACCGCACTCCTTGTTGCTGATACAATTACGACATTATTCAATTTTCTCACCTTTTCCGATTTATACTATATTACTAATCCGCCATCCACACAAAGCACTGCTCCATTAACAAACCGCGCCTCATCTGAAGCAAGATACAGGTATGCATAGGCAACATCCCTGGCTTCGCCCAGCATGCGCAGGGGTGTCTTTTCCTTCATTGTTTCAAGAATCTTATCAGGTACATTTGAGGTCATAGGTGTCTTTATAAATCCAGGCGCAACAGCATTTACCCTGATACCCCTTTTCCCAAGTTCCTTTGACAGGGTCTTTGTTACGCCAATTACCCCTGCCTTGGTGGCGGCATAATTTACCTGACCTATATTACCATTTATTCCTACAATAGAAGATGTATTGATTATTGCGCCGCTCCCCTGGTTGACCATGACTTCAACCAATGCCTGGATACAATTAAAAACCCCCTTAAGGTTGACATCAATGACCCTCTCCCACTGCTCCTCTGTCATTTTTGAAAGGAGTGCATCCTGGGTAATACCCGCATTATTTATCAGCACATCGATTCTGCCATATTTCCCCAGACTATCTTTTACCACCTGTTTTGATTGTTCCCTATTGGTTACATCCAATTTTGCAAAAAATCCATCTCCGCCATTCTTCCTAATCTCTGCCGCTGTTTCTTCTCCGCCTTTTTCATTTACATCAGCCACGACAACCTTGGCCCCTTCTTTTGCAAATAGCAGCGCGGCCTCCCTGCCGATACCGCTTCCTCCCCCTGTAATAATTGCAACCTTGTTTTCAAGTCTCAATTAATATTCCCCTTTCTTGCGATTCCTTCTCTTGTTCTTAGGTCTTTCCTCTATGACGTGTTCGGACTTCTCTTTCCCGTTCAGATCCGGAAGAGACCTCGGCCTTAACCACTCTGCTATCCTGGGACAGACCTCTTTCTGGGATTTGGTGCCGACGAAGATGCCTATATGGCCGGTACAAAAAATGAGCGTCTCCCGGTCCTTGCTCGATACTGCATCATTCAAAGGTTTACTTGCCTCCGTAGGAACAAGATGGTCAAATTCCGCCATGACATTAAGCAGCGGCATGGAAATATTTTTCAAATTAATCTTCTTCCCGTTGAGCGCCATCTCATTTTTGATAAGGAGGTTCTTCTGGTAGCAGTCTTTGATGAACTGTCTGAATGCCTCTCCGGCCTGGTCAGGACTGTCGAATATCCACTTCTCCATCCTTAAAAAGTTCTTTACGTTTTCTTCATTTTTGACACAGCAATGTAAATCATCAGGGCATCCTGAGCCATTAGGGTGGCATTCGATCCGCTCAAACAGGCCCACATATTTGTCGATCATGAGTCTGAACGGGTCTGTGAGAAGGAATCCCGCATTAAGAAAATCCCCCGGCACTATTCCGTAGTAATCAACGACCTTGTCCACGTCCAGACTCTTTGACCAGATATGGAGAAGCCCTTTATCGGTGTCAAAATCAACAGGGGCCACCAAGGTAATAAGGTTTTTTATCTTTTCAGGGTGCAGCGCACTATACATAACAGAAAAGGCCCCGCCCTGACATACACCGAGAAGTGTGATCTTTTCCAATCTATACCGCTCCCTGATCTTATCCACGGCATTATTTATATAACCGTTCACGTAGTCATCGAGCGTGAGGTATCTGTCTGCGCCTGAGGGGTATCCCCAGTCAATAATATATACATCAAAACCCTCATTTAAGAGGTTTTTTATCATGCTTTTATCAGGCTGGAGATCCAGGATATAGTAGCGGTTCACAAGTGCGTAGACTATGAGTATCGGAACCTTATGTGTTTTTTCTACGGTTGGAAAGTAGTGTATAAGTTTCATCTTGTCTTCGCTGTATATTATCTCTGAAGGCGTTGTTCCTACTGAAAAATCAAGCGGATTTAAGAATAGCTCCGTCCCTAGCCTGAATCTTCTTAAATTTTCTATCACATTAACTTCGCTCATTGTGTCGTGTTCCCCAAACAAGGATGTCTCATGTTTTCTCAGATAATTCTTTTATCTTGCCGGTCAATTCTTTTACGCTTTTCTTGAGTAAATATATCTCTTTGTTTATCTCATCTATTTCGGTTTTTGTGGGGAGATTCATTGGTTTCAGACAATTCTCTTCAAGCATCTCACGATTGTATTTTTGGAACTCCATCAAGTGTGATGTGAATTTTCCAATGTCAGAGGCAAAATGCCCTGATTTAAAGAATTCCTTGAAGGTCGCGCTGAACGTCTCGATCCAAAGCCTGTAAAAATCCTTGTATTTCTCGGGAGTAATTTCCCCGCCTATTTCAGCGGATGCCTTTTCATGCATTTTTCGCATGGCCTCCATGAATATGCTAAGGAGGTTGCTATTGGAGTCTGTCCATGCCGCGTGAAGGTTAACAAGGTTAGAGGCGCCCTTCATCAGTTTTTCAGACTTCTCACGTGCCGGACCCATGGCAGGCATCTCTACCAGCCTGCCAAAGGTGGCTTCGTAGGTCTTAAGCCAGAGGTCAATTACTTCCTGAGTAGATTCAAAAGTAGATTTTTCCATGTTTAACCCCTCTGTTCCAACAACATCCTATTTTGCCCACATCTTTAACATATTGGTGTAGGTGTCTCCATATATCTTAGACATGATCTTTACAGGATCCATCATCTCTTTCATCATACCGACCGCCGGCATATTCTCAAAGAATGAACTAAATGCCTTCTCATACATCTTTACCCAGAGGGTATAAAATTCTTTTAATGCCTCCGGATCAGTGGTCTGCTTTGATAGCCCCTTCGCCTTTTCCGACATCTTTTCAAGTACCTCAACCCAGGACTTGTATGTGTTCAGATAAGCATCGGTGTTCTGCCCAAATGCCTCAAAAACATCCTCTGAGGGCTCCATAAAATGCGCATACTTACCGTAGGCCTCCTGGTATGTAGCCATCCATATATCATAAAATCCCTTATATGCCTCAGGGGTGCTGTTTCCACGTGAGATTTCCGCCATTTTCCCGGATAGCTTCATCATATTTTCAATCCAGGGCCCATATAGCTTGGAATATAAATTCTTCCACAGTTTTGACATCTGCACAAAGCTCCCCAAGTAGATATTCGGTATACCTGTATATTTTTCAAATACCTCTTTCGTACTTTCCGTTGCAGGCATGGAAAGAAGTTCGTCGAATATTTTTCCGTACGACCTTATCCACATATCATAACATTCTGTATATTTTAAAGGGTCGGGCTCTCCTTTGAGTATTTCTCTTGTCTTCTGGGAATTCTCCTCCAGCCTGGCAATCCACGACTTATAAACCTTATTCGATTCCTCTGCGCTTGCCAGGAGTTTCTCAAGTGTCTCTTTATTGGATTTGAACGTTGGGACCGGATAGAATTTACCAAAGGTATTCTGGTATGTCTTCTGCCATTCATCATAGAATTCCTTATATCTTCCTGGTGCTGTCTTTCCTGGGAGTTCAACCGCCTTTTCAAACATCTCTGTTGTGGATTCCATCCAGGGCTTATAGTGCTTCAAATAAGAGTCCTCCCACAACTTTGAAACGGTAGTGTAGCTCTCGGCCCATATACCGTAAATATCTTTTGCCTTTCCATTCTCTTCTCTTTTTGCTCCAGTTGAGGTATTACCCATTGAAGTATTACCCATTTTTTTATCTTTCCTTTCTTCAGTTTTTTTAATCACGCTAATTCTCCTATATTAATTTATTCTGTTGCTTTGGTTACAATACCAGGAAACACTAAACCTTAAACCTTCTGCACCTATACGTTGCAGATTAAAGATAAGGATTATTTGCTCCATCTTCGATAATCTGTCGAATGAGGCTCTTGATAATGTCTCTCTGCTATCCTTATAGACTACTTCCCACGGGGTCTATCATGATGCCTTGTGATTGATAGGTTTTACTTCGGTGGAAAACCTAATGCAGCCAGGAACTACTTCCAAATCGTTTTTTTGTATCCTCCTTTCATCCTGTAAGATTTCTTCAAAGTCTTAATCGATATACGTTTATTCAACTGTGACGTATTATACGCAATGTTTTTGTTATGTGTCAAGACATTTGTGAAGAAATTTTATGTTATAGGCAGATAGAGGACTAAATTAGGGGACAAAGTGGACAAAATAATGGACAAAATAGGAACAACATCGGCCATTAAATTTAGTGTAGTAAAATTCTTCTTGAACTTGTATTCGGCCGGCCATATAATAGTGGCACTAAATTAGATTTCTAATAACCCCCTTACCATGGAGGAGATGTGTCCAAGAATGAAGATAAGATCCTTCTAAAACATGAAGCAAAGAACATTGATGATTATCTTGCTGTTGGTGGGTTCAAGGCCTTAAAAAGGGCCATTTCTATGACTCCTGATGCTATTATCCAGGAGGTGAAAAAGTCAGGCCTGAGGGGGAGAGGAGGCGCCGGGTTTCCGACAGGCGCAAAATGGGACAGCCTCTATAAATATCCTTCAAAGAAGAAGTATCTGTGCTGCAACGCAGCGGAAGGCGAACCGGGGACATTCAAAGATAGATATATAATCAAGAAGAATCCCTATCAAGTGATCGAGGGGATGGCTATCGGCGCTTATGCTATCGGCGCTGCCCGCTCCTATATGGGCATCAAGGTCATTTTTGAGGAAGAGATAAGGAGACTGGCCGACGCTTTAAAGGAATGCGAGGAGAGGGGTTTTATCGGGAAAAACGTGTTTGGAGGCGCCCTGGATATCCCGATTGAGATCAGACTCGGACCGGATAACTACCTCTTCGGAGAAGAGACGGCATTTATGAGGGTGCTTGAAGGCGGACCGTGCATGCCGAGGATAAAGCCGAGTTTTATTTTAGGTCTTGGCAATGGCCTGAAGATGGAGCGTGAAGATAATGCATATGTTGACGGCATACCTACCCTGGTGAACAACCTTGAGACGTATGCCAATATTCCACATATAATAAATAATGGCGCAGAGTGGTTCAAATCTTTTGGTACAGAAAAGAGTCCGGGGACCATGGTCTTTACCTTAAACGGCGATGTAAAAAGACCCGGGATGTATGAACTTCCCCTGGGGACAACGCTCTCCAGGCTGATCTATGAGATTGGCGGCGGGCCGGTAAACGGATCTGTCAAAGGTGTCCTCCCCGGGGGGCCTTCGAATAAGATACTGGCCGCCAATGAACTGGATGTTGCACTGGATTACGACGCCCTTAAAGCGGCAGGCTCAGGCCTCGGATCGGGGTGTGTAATCGTATATGATGAAACTGCATGCATGGTGAAGACGGCCCTCACCTTTTCTATCTTCTTTATGAAGGGCTCCTGCGGTCAGTGCACCATGTGCAACTCAGGCACAAAGAGGCTCACAGACCTGCTCACCTTCATTGAGCACGGAAGGGGGGACGAAAAGGATATAACAGAGATCTGGAGCTGGATACCACAGATGATGAAGAAGGAGGCAGGCCGCTGTTACCTTATAACCGCTGAACCTATTGTTGTCTCCAGCATCATGCAAAAATTCCCCGAGGACTTTATTAAACATATTGAGGAGGGACGATGTCCCTATTCAAGGGAACTCACAAGCTTCAAGATCACAAGCTTCAATGAGGAGACTAGCGAGTTCTCCCAGGCCATGATATAAAGAGGGATCACCGGGCTTTATTAAGATCATCTAATTAAGCGAGGCCAAAAACTATGCAGACTATAAAAAAGACCACAATTAATATCGGTATTATAGGGGCAGGCAGCGGCGGAACTGAACTGATAAACATCCTACACAGGTATCCGCCGGTAATCATATCCGTTGTCTCCGATAGAGATAAGGATGCCCCCGGCATCCTCCTTGCCAGGAGACTCAGGATTCCCACAACTACAGATTACAAAAAGATAAAGAAGGGCGATATAGACATAATGATTGATGTCACCGGGGACAGTAATGTGGCTAAGGACATGATGGAGTTCAGGAGATCCGGGATAGAGGTGATTGGAGGGGCAAGCGCAAAGTTCATATGGCAATTAATTGAAGAGCAGACGGCAAACAGGGAAGAGATAGAGAGGCTCTTATTTGAATATCAGTCCCTCTATGATATCGCGCTTAGGCTTACATCGAGTGAGGATCTGGACCGTCTGTGCAACATCATAGTGGAATATGCCACCCTCCTTACCAACACACCTGCAGGGAGCCTCGTCATGTTTGACGAGAAGGCAGGTGAAATGTCTCTTGTCGCATCAAAGGGCTTCAGCAAGAGCTTCCTGAAGCGGATGAGGTGGAAGCTGCGGCGTACAGGATTGACAAGCAACATCTTAAACCAAACAAATCCGCTTGTAATCTTTGACGTAAACAGCTATCCCAACTTTGATAATCCTGTTATGATAAAGGAGGGTGTAGCTTCCCTTATGGCTGTCCCGCTTATCAGTGAAGGGAAGATCATGGGTATACTTTATGCAGATGATTTTAAACCGAGAAATTTTACCCCAAGAGAGACCTCTATCCTATCGCTGTTATCAAAGATTGCCGCCCTTGTCATTGAGAAGACCAGGCTCTTTGAAAAGGCAAGACTCATGGCCATTACAGACGAACTGACAGGGCTTTACAACCACAGGCATTTTCTCCAGCAGCTCACCCTTGAGATAGATAGGACAAAAAGATACGAACGTCCTCTTTCATTTCTGATGGTAGATATAGACCACTTTAAACATTACAATGACACCAACGGCCACCTGGCGGGAAACGAGCTCCTCAGGGAATTTGGGCACATCCTCCAGGATTACTGCAGGTCTGCTGATATTGTAGCAAGGTATGGCGGAGAGGAGTTTGCCGTTATAATGCCGGAGACGGATCAGAAGAAGGGGAAAAGTATGGCGGAGAGATTGAGAAAGGTTGTAGAGGGTTATAATTTTGAGGCCAGGGAAAAACAGCCGAATGGAAAGTTAACTATAAGCATTGGGTTTTCATCGTATCCCAATAATGCATCCACATCATTTGAACTGATTGAAAAGGCAGACAAGGCCCTCTACAGGGCAAAGGAGGGGGGAAGAAACAGGGTCTGCATCTCAAACGAGAAGCCCCGCTAAGCGAGCAAGGCGAGCGTTGAGGGGGAGGCGACGCTAGCCCCTGGAATAGTCCAGTATCGCCCCTCCTATCTCTTTCTTTGAAAGGGGACCCAGGATGGTCACACTAAAACCTGTTGGATCAAATATCTCTTCAGCCAGGATCCTGATCTGGTCTTTTGATACAGATTCTATCTCAGAAATCATATCTTCCAGGGAAAAGAATCGCCCGAAATAGATCTCGTCCTTGGCAAGCTTGTTCATCCTGGTCCCTGTAGACTCCATGCTTAACATCAGATTTCCCTTGAGCTGGTTTTTCGTCTTTCTCATCTCATCGGCCCCTATGCCGCCTCTCCTTATACTGCTTAACTCCCTTGTTATCAATCTAATAACCTCCTCTGCGGAGTTGACGCCGGTTGCGGCATAGATGTTAAACTGTCCTGTATCATAATACAGGGAAAGGTATGAATAAATCGAATAGGCAAGCCCGCGCCTCTCCCTTATCTCATGGAATAGCCTCGATGAGAGGCTGCCGCCAACAATAGAATTCAAAAGATACAGGGCATATCTGTCTTTGTGCGGCAAGGGGAGCGCCCTCATGCCCATACAGATGTGAACCTGCTCAAGCTTCTTTCTCTTGATCAGGGTATCGACATCTATCTCCGGGGTTACTCTGATCTTGCCGTCAGTGTCTTTCGCGGAATATCTTCCAAAATATCTATCAAGCGTCTTCATAAGATAGACAGGCTCAAAATTGCCTGCTACGGCAATGACTATATCTTTTGGCTGATAATGTCTTCCGATAAAATCTACTATCTTCTTCCTATCCATCGACCTTACTGTCTCAACATTCCCCAGAATGGGTCTTCCCAGAGGATTATCCTTTAGCATATTCTTTGTATGGAGATCATGTAAATAGTCCTCCGGATCGTCAGCCACCATGTTGATTTCTTCTATAACCACCTGCTTCTCTTTTCCTATCTCCCGCCTGTCAAATGTTGAGTTGTGGAAGATATCAGAGAGCAGCCTCACTGCATCCAGGAGATCTTCATCGAGGACCTTGAGGTAAAAGGTTGTTGCCTCCCTTGAGGTAAA
This sequence comes from uncultured Nitrospirota bacterium, assembly GCA_964648095.1. Lineage (GTDB taxonomy): Bacteria > Nitrospirota > Nitrospiria > JACRHA01 > JACRHA01 > JACRHA01. Next base: position 14,941 of record CAZYNY010000041.1, read on the forward strand.
GGCATTTAGTTCCCCTCCAAGGCTGTCCATCTCCTGGGCTATTTCCTTTGCCGATCTCTTCTCTGTCCCCTTGAAAAACATATGTTCTATGAAATGCGAAATCCCATGTTCCTTCAGCTCTTCATCCCTAGATCCTACCTTTACCCATAGGCCTAGAGAGACAGATTTTACATGCGGGATCTGCTCCGCTACAACCGTAATTCCGTTAGAGAGTATCTCCTTCTTAAACATAGTCGCCCTTAACCTAATCCTTATGCGTCCGTCCCTTCGGACTATCCATGGCCTCTTTTCTGCTCAGCCTGATCTTCCCCTGCCTGTCTATCTCCAGCACCTTTACCATGATCTCGTCACCCTCTGATACCTCGTCTTCTACGTTATTAACTCTGTGATGTGCCAGTTGCGATATATGGACAAGTCCGTCCTTATTGGGAAGGATTTCAACAAATGCGCCGAAATCTGTTATCTTCTTCACCTTCCCCAGGTATATCTTTCCTATCTCAGGCTCCTCTATGATCATATTTATCATATCAATGGCCTGCTTCGCTGCCTCCCCATCAACAGATGCTATAGATATGAGCCCGCTGTCCTCGATATCTATCTTTACCCCGGTCTTCTCTATGATCCCCCTTATCACCTTACCCCCTGATCCTATAACCTCCCTCACCTTGTCAGGCTTCACCTTCATGGTTATAATCCTGGGCGCGTGTAAAGAGAGGGTTGTCCTCGGTTCCTGAATAGCTTCAAGCATCTTGTCCAGGATATAAAACCTTCCTGTCCTCGCCTGCTCCAGCGCCTCTTTCATGATCTCCGTTGTAATCCCTGCAATCTTTATATCCATCTGGAGCGCCGTAACACCCCTCCTGCTTCCAGTGACCTTGAAATCCATGTCGCCTAAATGGTCCTCAAGGCCAAGGATATCTGATAGAATGACAACCCTTTTGTCCTCTCTGATAAGACCCATAGCAATGCCTGCTATCGGTGATTTAATAGGAACACCCGCATCCATAAGGGCCAGCGTTCCACCGCAAACCGTTGCCATGGATGAGGAACCATTAGACTCAAGTATATCGGAGACTATTCTTAAGGTATAGGGAAACCCCTCCCTTCCGGGAATTACAGGTCTTAGCGCCTTTTCTGCCAGGGCGCCATGGCCTATTTCGCGCCTGCCGGGGCCTCTTAACGGCCGGGCCTCTCCAACACTAAACGGAGGGAAGTTATAGTGGAGTATAAATGTCTTTTTAGACTCACCCTCCAGCGCATCTATGCGCTGTTCATCCTCTGATGTACCAAGTGTAACAGCGGCCAGGCTTTGGGTCTCACCCCTTGTAAAGAGGGCAGATCCGTGCGCCCTCGGCAGTATCCCGACCTCACATGTAATTGACCTTATATCGCCGGGGCCCCGCCCGTCTGCCCTTTTCCTCTTATCAAGTATCATCCTCCTTACCTCATTCTTCTCGAGTTCATGGAAGATGACCTTTATCTGTCTCACCCTCTTTGGATCATCCGTACCAAGCTTAGTGAGAAGATCCACGAGAATAGCGTCAATCCTCTCCTGTCTGCCTGTCTTATTAGGAATCAGGATAGCTTCCCTCACCTGTTCAAGGGTTAACTTCTTTACTTCTTCTTCCAGATCCCTGTCTATTTCTCCGGTTGCTACATTCCATCTCTCCTTCCCGGCCATTGCAGCAAGTTTTAGCTGAAGATCTACTATGCCCTTCACCTGGTTGTGGGCAAGATCGATCGCCTCGAGGAGGATATCCTCCTCTATCTCATTTGCCTCCCCCTCAACCATCATTACGGCATCCTTTGTGCCCGCTACAACCAGATTAATGTCGGTCTTCTCAAGCTGGGCAAGGTCCGGATTGATCAAAAATTTCCCGTCAATCCTCCCCACCCTTACAGCAGCTACAGGACCGTTGAAGGGGATTCCAGACAGCATCAATGCCCCCGACGATCCTATAATACCCAACAAATCAGTGGAACATCCCTGGTCGGCAGACAATACAGAGGCTATTATCTGGGTCTCGTTATAGTAACCATCAGGGAAAAGGGGCCTCAGCGGGCGGTCTATGAGTCTGCTTGTAAGGGTCTCCTTTTCTCCCGGCCTCCCCTCCCTCTTGAAGAATCCGCCCGGGATCTTGCCTGCTGCATAGGCCTTTTCCTGATAGTCCACAGTCATGGGCAAAAAATCCACATCTTTTTTTACTTCCTTTGAGGCAACAGCAGTGGCTAAAACAACAGTCTCCTCATACTGGGCCAATACAGCTCCGTCTGCCTGCCTTGCCATCCTGCCGGTTTCAAGGCTCAGCTTCTTGCCGCCGACCTCCATCTCTACCTTATAAACCATTTTCACTAAACTCCCTTCTCTGATTACTTCCTTATTCCTAGTCTGTTAATGATGATTTTGTATCTCTCTGTGTTATTCTCTTTCAGATAATCGAGGAGCCTTCTCCTCTGTCCCACCATCTTGAGCAATCCCCTTCTGGAATGGTGATCCTTCTTGTGCACACTGAAGTGCCCTGTAAGATAAGTGATCCTGTTGCTCAAGATGGCAATCTGTACCTCAGGAGACCCGGTATCACTTTCGTGGAGACGGTATTCCTTTATTAGATCCTGCTTTCCCTCCCTTGTAAGCATATTCAAGCCCCTCCAATTAGTTATAAACTCAATACCTTTTCTATTTTTAATCTTTTCCTGCTGCTCAAATCACTATCCTGGTTGTCTGAGACGCCAAGATGCGCGATTGCTACCAGCCTTCCCCTTTTGTCATGCACCCTGTATCTCTTGTTGATCCCTGAAAGCGGTTCCGACTCATCCCTGCCTGCATCATTAATAATCGACGGAAGCCCGTTGGCAATCCTCTTAGCAACCATCTCGTCAACAACCAGTATAGGGAGAGAAGACAGCGCCTTATCGACCGAATATACAACCTGGTAAAGATTCCCATCTTTAATTAACGCCTCAATCTGCTCAATCGTAACAGCCTCACCAATGGAGAAAAGGCCGCTCTTGAGCCTCTTAAGCTTAAGCAGGTGGGCGCCCATGCCAAGTCTTTCGCCTATATCAAAGCAGAGTGTCCTTATATATGTGCCCTTTGAACATGCTATATCGAGTGTCACATCCCTTCCTTCTATTGCAAGGATCTTAATGTCCTTTATTATTACCTCCCGTGGTTTCCGTTCAACCACCTCGCCTAACCTGGCCCTCTTATATAACGGAGACCCCCCAATCTTTACCGCAGAATACATTGGAGGGATCTGGTTTATCCTCCCTATAAATCCGCTCACTGCCTCATGGATTACATTGCTGTCAAGACTGAAAACATCCACCTTCTTGATGGTCCGGCCTGATGCATCCTGGGTATCTGTCGACTCACCAAGCCTCATTACGGCCTGATAACCCTTCTCCCCTTCTGTAACGTACTGGGCAACCTTTGTCCCTCTACCGAAACAAACAGGGAGGACGCCTGTTGCCATCGGATCGAGCGTACCTGTATGTCCAACCCTTTTTATCCCGAGAAGATTCCTAATCTTGGCTACAACGTCGTGAGAGGTCCATCCGGCAGGTTTATCTATGTTCAGAAATCCATCCCTAATGTCCATATGCCACTTATTAATCTTTACATATCCCGGAGTTTGTCACTGACTCTACTGCCCCTATAACCAGATCCTTGACAATATCCAGTCTCCCTTTTATCAGACAGCCTGCGGCATTCTTGTGTCCACCACCGGCAAACTTAGTTGCGATCTCAGCTACATTCACTGCCCCTTTCGATCTGAGACTAATCTTAAAGCTGTCAGGCGAAACCTCCCGGAAAAGAAGCGCAACCTCAACACCCGCGAGGGACCTGGGATAATTTATAAGGTTCTCTGTATCGTCGGCAGATGTCTTTGTACGCTCGAAGAGCTCATTGGTTATTGTAAACCAGGCTATCTTCCCATCCCTGCTCTTCTCTATATTAATAAGCAGTTCGCCCAATAGCCTTAGCCTCTCAGGACTGTTCTCACCCAGCGATATGGCTATCTTCCAGGGGTCTGCACCCGCCTCTACAAGGTCAGCAGCGATCCGGAGGACCTTCGAGCTGGTATTGGAATAGTTAAAGTTCCCTGTCTCTGTCAGTAGGGTTGTATAAAGACAGACAGCGATGTCCGGGGTGATTCTAAGGCCAAGTCTTTCTAGGAGATAATATATCAGCTCTCCAGTGGCAGCAGCAGACTCCTCCACCCAGTTAATATGACCAAATTTTTTATTCGTTAAGTGGTGGTCTATGTTGATCACTAGAGGGACCGACGGAGGGGCATCCCTAAATAAATTTGTCCTCTCAATGTCTCCGCAGTCAAGGACGAAAAGGGCGTCAAATGACCCTTCTATCTCCTTTTTATCTTTTATCACCTTATCATGCGGAAGGAATCTAAGTTGCCGCGGGACCGGATCAAAATTTATAACAGAAGCCTCCTTGCCAAGCTGACGAAGGGCTATGGCAAGTGCAAGTTCAGACCCTAATGCATCTCCCTCCGGATTTACATGGGCTGTTATAGCAAAGGCCCTCTTCTTCTTTATCTCATCTGCTATCCTGGCTATGACCATATCTATTTGTCTCTTTTGATCTTGTCCAGGACCTCAAATATATGCGCAGCCTGTTCAAGAGAATTGTCTATCTTAAAAGCGAGCTCAGGGATCCTCCGCATGACCAGTCTCCTCCCAAGTTCACTCCGGATGAAACTTGATGCGCTGTTAAGCCCGGCAAGCGTTTTTTTCCTAGTGACTTCATCTTCCATTACACTTATATAGACCTTGGCATACCTGAGATCGTCAGTCACATCAACCCCTGTTACTGTAACAAAACCAACCCGCGGGTCCTTTATTTTTTTTATAAGTATATCTGCTATCTCCATCTTGATGAGATCAGCTACCCTCTCGCTCCTTTTAACAACCAACATAAAGGCCTCAAAATATCAGACCATCTCGATCTTATAGTCTATTACCTCTACAACCGGCGTAGATCTGATAAAACCTAATACGCTATCCAATACCTGGTTTACAAATTTTTTTTCGTTTCCTACAAAGGCAATCCCTAAAACCGTCTTTTGCCAGAGGTCCTGATCGTCCACTTCAGCAATAGAGACATTATATTTACTCTTCACCCGGTCTTTTATGCTCTTTACTACCTGTCTCTTTCCCTTCAGTGAATTTTTATCGGGGATAAACAGGACGACAGTACAAATCCCAATAATCATGACATTACAATTTCGCAGTAATCTTGTCGAATGTGTATATTTCTATTATATCACCTATCTTTATATCGTTGAAGTTTTCGATCCCGATACCACACTCGTATCCTGCCTGGACCTCCCGGGCATCCTCTTTGAATCTCCTCAGGGAAGATATCTTCCCCTCGTATACTGTTACACTGTCCCTGATCACCCTTGCACCGGCGCTGCTTCTTGTAGCTACCCCGTCCGTCACATATACACCTGCCACAAGCCCGGCCTTGGGGACATTAAATGTCTGCCTTACCTCGGCCCTCCCCAATATCCTCTCCTTTAGGGTAGGCTCAAGCAGTCCTTCCATCGCTGCCCTAACATCTCCTATCGCGTCATATATAACTGTATATAGACGGATATCGACATTATCCCTCTCGGCAAGGAGCTGCGCCTTTGGGTCAGGTCTGATATTAAATCCTATTATTATGGCGTTAGAGGCAGATGCCAGAAGTACGTCGGTCTCTATTATGCCGCCTACCCCCTCATGAATAGTCTTCAGCTTAACTGCCTCTGTAGATAATTTCTCAAGGGCTTCCTTTAATGCCTCAACAGAACCCTGAACATCAGCCTTGATAATAATATTCAACTCCTTTACCGCGCCATCCTTGATCTGGGAATAGAGGTCCTCCAGGGTAACCCTTTTCTGTTGAGCTTGCTGAACAAGCCTCTGTCTTTGCGTCCTGGAGCTTGCAATCTCCCTGGCCACTCTTTCATCATCAACCACAGTAAAGGGATCGCCTGCATTTGGAACACCTGAAAACCCGATCACCTCGACGGGTATTGATGGTGTCGCCTTGTCGATTCTTCTCCCTTTATCGTCCAGCAGGGCCCTTACCTTCCCAAACTGTGTACCGGCAACAAAGGCATCTCCAACGGAGAGTGTACCCTCCTGCACCAGGACCGTCGCGACAACACCCCTCCCTTTATCTATCTTGGCCTCTACTATCGTACCCCGCCCCAGCTTATTCGGGTTTGCCTTAAGCTCGAGTAAATCCGCCTGAAGAAGGAGCATTTCAAGAAGGTGTTCAAGTCCGATCTTCTTCTTGGCAGAAACCTCAGCGAATATGGTCTGCCCGCCCCATGACTCAGGCAGTAGGTTATAGTCTGCCAGCTTCTGCTTTACCCTCTCAGGGTTTGCATCAGGCTTGTCAATCTTATTGATGGCAACAATGATGGGAACATTTGCTGCCCTCGCATGGTTTATCGCCTCAACTGTCTGAGGCATAACACCATCATCTGCCGCAACCACCAAGACTACTATATCTGTAACCTTGGCACCCCTTGCACGCATAGCGGTAAATGCCTCATGACCCGGGGTATCAAGAAACGATACCTTTCTATCACCCACATTAACTGTGTAGGCCCCTATATGCTGGGTAATACCACCGGCCTCTGATTCAGTGACATTCGTTTGCCTGATGGCATCAAGTAAAGACGTCTTGCCATGATCGACATGTCCCATAATCGTTACAACGGGCGGCCTCGGAAGAAGTGATGCCTGATCATCCATGACAGGCTCAAGAATCTCCTCGCCGCTCTTCTCTGATACAGCCTCAACCTTAAGCCCATAGTTTTCAGCTATAAGTATTGCTGCGTCAAGATCAATAGGCTGGTTGATGTTGCTCATGCCCCCCATCTCCATAAGTTTCTTTATGACCTCTGTAGCCTTATGTCCAATAAGATCGGCGAACTCCTTTACGGTAATACCTTCATTGAATTTTATCACCTTTTTCCTCGGTTTCGTAATCTCAAGAAGATTTGATGCCTGCTTCCTTTTGCCCCTGTCATCCCTCCTGAAGGATGTCCGGATCCCCTGCCATGGTTTTGGTTCCTGGCGGAAGTCATAAGAAAACTCTTCCTTTGTCAGTTTTGTCTTTACCTTCTTCTTGATCTTATCCTTGGTCTTATCGTCAAACTCGATCTTGCCAAGTTCCAGGACGCCGGCCTTCTGGGCAGGCTTTTCCTCTCTTATTTCCGGTTTTACCTGGGTTTCCAGCGGGGCCGCCTCAGGCTCAACCTCAGCAACAACTCCTTCTGCCGCATCTTCCGGTTCTACCTCCGCTAATACTGCATCAGACAACCTCTCAACTTCTAACCTTTTGGCTTCAGGTTCCTGCACCGGGATGACAGTAGCTGGAGACTGGACAGCTTCTTCTGCTGATACCTTTCTCTTGACCAGTACCCTTGCCCTCTTTACCTCCTCCTCACGCGGCTCAATATCATCTTTCTTGCCGGCCTTAAACCTTTCCAGGACCAGATGGACATAGTTATCCTCAAGGGCGACCATATGGTTCTTCACCGTTACGCCCAGCTTATTCAACTCGGAGATGAGTTCTTTGCTTGTAACTCCTACCTTTTTTGCTAACTCAAAGACCCTCATATACCAACCTTCCCTATTTAAGGGGCTCGCGTCGCCTCAATCGCCGGGGAGCGACCGTCCCCCTCCATCGGCAAAGCCGGATGGAGCCTCCCCCTCCCTACGCTCGACTTCGCTCGCTGTTCTATCGCCGGGGAGCGACCGTCCCCCTCTCGCTCACGTTGTTCGCCAGGTAGATACCCGCGATTTCTGTAGGCATCTACTTTGTCATGGGCAATGGCTAAGGATTGTCCGACTTATCAGGAGCAGAGGCATTCGCTATCCCCTCTCTGGCCTCAGCCTCCTTCTGCTCCTGTACAATTGCCAATTCAATCAGCCTCTCTTTTTCCTTTGACCAGACCTTCCCGTATTCCTCTTCACTTAAGATATCAATCTTCCACCCTGTAAGTTTTGCTGCAAGCCGGACGTTCTGTCCGTTCTTCCCTATAGCAAGCGAAAGCTGGTTGTTAGGCACTATTACAAGGGCAGTCTTCTTCTCTTCGTCTATACCTACCTTCTCTACTGCTGCAGGATTTAATGCCTCCCCAATAAACACCCTCGGATCTTCAATCCAGGTAATAATATCAATCTTCTCTCCCCTTAACTCCCTTACCACGGCCTGGACCCTCGACCCCCTTATTCCTACGCATGCCCCTATCGGGTCAACTGCCTTATCTTTCGAAAAGACAGCTATCTTTGTCCTGTCGCCAGGCTCCCTCACAACTCCTTTTATCTCAACGATGCCGGCTGCTATCTCCGGAACCTCTACCTCAAAGAGCCTCGACACAAGGTTTGGATGACTCCTGGATAATATAACCTGAGGACCCTTTGCTGACTTTTTTACCTCAAGGAGATAGGCCCTTATCCTGTCGCCCCTCCTGTAGCTTTCCCTGGGCATCTGCTCATTATGAGGCAGCATCGCCTCGGTCTTTCCGATGTCAACAATATAGTTTTTCCTTTCCTGTCCAAGTATAAGGCCGCTTACAAGCTCCCCCTCCCTGCCAAAATATTCTTTGTAGACGGTCTCCCATTCTGCCTCCCTTACCCGTTGGAATATTACCTGCTTTGCCATCTGGGCAGAGATCCGCCCAAAGTCCTCCATCTCGACAACAGAACCGATCTCATCACCCAGCTCAGCAGTGCTGTCTACCTTCCTCGCATCTTCAATGGTTATCTCCCCCTTCGGGTCTGATACCTTTTCAACTATCTTTTTTAATGTGAGGACCTCTATCTCGCCTGTCTTCGGGTCGATCCGGACCTGTATATTCTCAGCCATTCCAAAACGTTTCTTGGCTGCGGTAAGAAGGGCGAATTCCAGCGCAGATATTATCTTCTCCGCTCGGATCCCCTTGGCTTTTACTATCTCCTCTATAACAGAGACAAGTTCACGATTGGCCATAACTTATAGACCTCCTAAAATTCAACCTCCAGACGGGCTAATCTTATATCATCAAGAGAAATGGACAGATCCTTTTCCCCATTCAGCTTGATTTCCACCTTTTCATTTATTATACCAGAAAGCCTGCCTATGAATACCATTTGATTATTAATAGGCACCTTTGTCTTTATCTTCACAAGTCTCCCTTTGTACCTCTCATAGTCAGAAGGCTTTTTAAGGGGTCTGTCAAGGCCCGGAGATGATACCTCCAGGACATAAGGTGTGGGCATAGGGTCCTCCACATCCAGGGCATAACCTATATAACGGCTGGCCTTCTCACAGTCATCAAGCGTAACACCTCCCTCCTTATCGATAAATAACCTGAGCTTTGCCCTATTTCCTCCAGCAAGATATTCAACGTCAATCAACTCATACCCGAGAGAGTCGACTATAGGTTTTGCAATACCCATGACTTTTTCTTCAGCTGTTACCATCAAAGGAACTCCGTTAAATTAAAAAGTGGGCGTAAACCAAGCCCACTTTATACAAGCTTAAATTATTTTTTACACTAACATAAAAATTAATAAAATGCAAGAATAATGAGGCTGGAGTTTCCTGAGTTTTTATCCGAACTCAAGACATAGTTGAAAATCCTCGATG
>CAZYNY010000042.1:0-17927 GCA_964648095.1 uncultured Nitrospirota bacterium
TTTTATATGAGGCAACGATTCAATTTCGAGTAGATTTTAGATGAGGCAATTCGCTGCCTTGATTTTTCCATCTTTTCTATTTATACTATTTACTGGTATGGAAAGCAGAATCATTAGCATTTCGCCTGATGTGATGGGAGGAACTCCTGTTTTCCGTGGAACGCGAGTTCCTATTCAAACTTTGCTTGACTATCTGGAAGCGGGAGAATCCATTGATAATTTCCTGGACGGCTTCCCCACTGTCACACGCGAACAAGTCATTGCTTTTTTAGAGGAAGCGAAAGAGCTGATAATTGCTGGCGTGAAATGACGTGAGGCTTCTCCTTGATGAGTGTATAGACCGGCGGCTTGCTAAAGAACTGTCCGGCTATATTGTGGAAACCGTGCCACGAATGGGTTGGGCAGGTCTGAAAAATGGTGATCTTCTGGCACTAGCGGAAAAAGAGTTTGATATCTTTATTACCGTGGATAGGAATCTGGCCTTCCAGCAGAATTTACCTAAGTTCAATATCTCGGTTGTGGTTCTACGAGCACCAACAAATAGGCTTGCTGATTTAAAACCTCTTGTGCCTGCAATCCTGGCCTCAGTTCTCACACTCAAGACCGGGCAAATCGTTACATTAGGCGCCTAACGAGTCTGTAGAAAAACTAAGGTTGTGCAATGTGTGGACCTGCCCCCATCGTTCGTCCACTCTCCGTATTGTCATTCCTGCCCCACACCTGATGCGGGGAATCCAGTATTAATATGTTTACTCGTACATAGAAGAAGAAAAGGGGTCTACACTATTGAAGGCTGCTATGACGATCGCTTGCCGTTTTATACTACCCCCGCTTTCTTTTGTCAAACATTTTGAATTTTGATGGGGTATTTATAGGAACAGTTTTTCCTATAGAATGCCTAATATTTTTTGGTATCTTTTTTATATCGAGTGTAGTATGTCAGATGTAGTGTTTGTACTAAACGCAGCTATACTTGCATATAGTAGCACTAAGTGCTAAACTATTTGCATATGGTACGAAGGAAGTTCTGGTTAGATAGAATCAAAAAGGCATGGCAGAAGCGCTCTGTCCTCTGGCTCTCTGGCGTCAGAAGGGCCGGGAAGACCTTTATCTGCCGGAGCCTTCCAAAGACCGAATATTTTGACTGTGAATTGCCACGGGTAAGGCGGATCATGGAGGACCCGGAAGCGTTTCTTGAGGATTTGCAAGGCCGGACAGTTGTGTTGGATGAGGTACATCGGCTTGAAAATCCGTCAGAGGTTTTAAAAATCGCTGCTGATCACTATAAAGATATTAAGATCCTTGCAACAGGGTCGTCTACCCTTGGCGCATCAGCAAAATTCAGAGATACCTTGGCCGGCCGAAAGGGAGAGCTCTGGCTTCCGCCTATGATCTCAGAAGACCTAAAAGATTTTGGCCGGACTGATTTAAGGTACCGCCTCCTCCGGGGAGGGCTCCCCCCATTTTTTTTATCCGATACCATCCCTGAACGTGATTTTCAGGAATGGATGGATGCATACTGGGCGAAGGACATCCAGGAACTCTTCAGACTTGAGCGACGCCATTCATTCTTAAAGTTTGCTGAGCTTTTAATGGCCCAAAGCGGTGGGATATTTGAGGCAACCAGGTTTACCAGATCATGCGAAGTAAGTCGCTCAACAATTTTAAACTATCTGGCTGTGCTTGAAGCAACCTTTGTAGCGCACATTGTACGCCCTTTCAGTTCCCACAGACCTACCGAGATAATCTCTGCACCAAAGGTTTATGCCTTTGATACTGGATTTGTCTGTTACTACAGGGGCTGGTATGAGTTGCGCAATGAGGATCTTGGCCTCCTCTGGGAACACTTCGTATTAAATGAGATTCAGACACATCTGCAGTCCCGGCGGATCTTGTATTGGCGGGACAAAAGGGGACATGAGGTCGATTTTGTATTAATTGACCGGAAAGGTTTACCCACAGCTATAGAGTGTAAATGGAAAATATCAGAATTTGATCCAACAAATATAAAGGCATTTAGAAGACAATACCCGGAGGGAGATAATCTTCTGGTTGTAAGCGATATAAAAAGGCCTTTTTCCCAGGCTTATGATCATGTTCCTGTAAGATTTGTAGATCTTAAAGGCTTGATCAGGTCCATCAAGACATCCTGATAACCTTGTAGCTTATATTCCACCTATTTGGTAGTTCATCAGCTTTAAATAGACCGTATCCTTGAAAAAATCTATTATCCAAAAAATGGTTGAGAACCCTTCCTTGCCAGTTTTACTTTGATTATGATATTCTAAGCAAAATTGGTATTTAGCGATCAGATACCGGTTTACGGTGAGGGAGAGATGACTATATATATCCTTGTATTTCTTATCGGGGCTGCCATTGGCAGCTTTCTTAATGTCTGTATACACCGCATTCCTGCCGGTGGGTCGATAATCTTTCCTCCTTCACATTGTCCCTCCTGTAAGGCCGGCATAAGGTTTTATGATAATATCCCAATAATCAGCTATCTCCTCCTAAGAGGGAGATGCCGGCAATGTAACGCATTAATATCACCAAGGTATCCCATTGTTGAATCTATCAACAGTATAGGCTATCTGCTCCTGCTTTATGAATTTGGGCCCGGCTGGTCCCTTCTTGCCTATTCTGTGTTCTTCTCGTCCCTCATCGTACTGACATTTATAGACCTTTCTCATCAGATCCTGCCTGATCTGATCACCCTCCCCGGGATTGTTGTCGGATTAATTGCCGCATCCAGCGTGTTACCGGCAGGGATGATAAATTCCATTATAGGTGTCTTTCTTGGCGGCGGCGCCTTCTATCTTGCTGCCGTGTTGAGCAGGGGCGGGATGGGGGGAGGCGATATTAAGCTTATAGCGATGATCGGGGCGTTCCTCGGCTGGAGGGATGTCCTCCTGACCATATTTATAGGCGCACTTACAGGGTCTCTTGTTGGCATGTTCCTCATGCTGTTTAAAGGCAAGAAGAGAAAGGATCCGATACCCTTCGGGCCATTCCTTGCCGCGGGTGCCATCATCTCGGTATTTCTCGACAGAGAAATATTTATATGGTATGTTAATTTAAGGGGCGGTTAATGCGTGAACGGGATAGATAAGACAAAGTTATTTCTATTCTTATTAAGCATATTCCTGATAGTACTGACTACCCATCTCCTGCTTCTTTTCGGGGAGGCCAGGAAGGATCTGAACAGCGACATAGATATGAGGTTAAAGCTTGCAGGGGAGATGGTCCTCCGGGAGATAGATCTCCACAGAAATGAGACCTCCGGCGATCCCTACTTTCTTTACTCCCTGGGAAACAGGCTTTCCTTGAGCAGGATCTCCATCATGGACCCCGAAGGTAAAAACATTATGGATTCTGCAGCTAGTATAACACCCGGCAAGAGCTATACCTTGCTGGGTATATCCGGCAGTGATTTAAAGAGGGTATCCGCCGGCGAGGTAATCATCTCTTCTACATATAAGGATGAGAACGGGAGGAGTGTGAGGTCGATCTTCCTTCCATTGAAAGAGGGGGAGGGGGAGATAAAAAATATCCTAAGGGTAAGCCTGAATCCTACAACAGCCATGGAGATGGAAAAGGCTGTGCCCACATATTACTTCATCAGGGTCTTCGGGTTTGTTATCGTATTCGTGCTTGCCTACTATTCCCTTCGTGGTATCATAGTTTCTCAGAGAAGGGCCTCTTCCCCGGAGTCCAGGAGCGGCACAAGCGGTGAGACGGGCCTTATGTTAGATACCTTCCACTCCATTATCCAGAGCTTAAAAGGTAAGGAGGAGGAGCTTGAGAGACTCAGGACGCAGGCCGAAGAGAAGGCAGTGCACATAGAAAGTTACAATGAAGATATACTGCGCAGCGTCACAAGCGGCGTAATTACCTTTAGCAGGGAGAGGATTATTACTACCTTTAATTCTACGGCGGAGAAGATCCTGGGTATCAGCAAAGAGATGGCAATAGGGAAGACCTGCGACATCCTCTTTGGATCCGGCAAGATTACTCAAATGCTTGATTGGTCAATTGAAAAAGGAGAAGGGATATCGAGACAGGAGTTTGAACTTATACGCAGGGACAACGAAAAAATATGGGTCGGGGTCAGTACATCCCTCCTGAAGGATAGAGAGGACAGGGTAACAGGTACCACCTTCCTTTTTACAGATCTCACAGAGATTAAAAGGCTCCAGGAGGAACTTCGGTTTAAGGATAGATTGACTGTGCTCGGAGAGATGTCGGCCGGCATTGCCCATGAATTCAGGAATTACATGGGGACAGTCGTCGGATTTTCCAGGCTTCTTTCAAAAAAGATGGAGAAGGATGACCCGCGCCAGGGGGTCGTTGAGGCGATAAATAATGAGTTAAAGGATATGAACAGGCTGATAGATGAGCTGCTAAGCTTCGGGAGGAAGACGGCACTAAACCTGCAGCCTGTCCGGATCGATCAACTGATTAATAAATTGTTAATGCCCATAATTGACCAGGCAAAAGTTCCAAAACCGGATGTAAAGCTTTTCGTGGAAGAGGGGATTCCGGAGATCATGATAGATGAGGTATTGATGCGTCAGGCCATCGTGAATATTGTGCAGAATGCAGTAGAGGCGATGCCTGGAGGCGGCATGCTGGAGATTAGGGTAAGGACAGGATCGGCATCGAAGGAGATCGGGAGCAGACGGCTTGAGATCTTTATATCTGATACAGGAAGTGGTATGCCTAAGGAGAGATTAGACAAGATATTCCTCCCCTTCTTTACCACAAAGGAAAAGGGGACGGGCCTCGGCCTTGCCCTTGCCCATAAGGTTGTTATATCCCATAATGGTAGGATAGAGGTAGAGAGCCAGGAAGGAAAAGGTTCTGTCTTCAGGCTTTATATACCATTCACGGAGCAAAAAAATTTTTGAGGAGGGTTGATGCGTACCATTCTGATTGTTGAAGACAAGGAGAGCATGGCCCAGATGTTGTCTCAAACGCTTGAGGCAGAAGGCTACCGCGTGATATGGGCTAAGGACGGCGAAGAGGGAATAGAGAAGGTAAAAGAGGCAAAGGTTGATCTTGTTGTGACGGATGTCAGGCTCCCCCATAAGTCCGGCATGGAGGTGTTAAATGCTGTCAAGGAATACAACCCCATGATCCCTGTTATAGTAATGACAGCCTATGGGACTATCGAGACTGCTGTGAAGGCTGTAAAGGAAGGGGCGTACGATTTTCTCACCAAACCTTTTGAGCCTGATCATCTGCTCCTCCTGATAGATAAGGCATTGGAGAAGGAGAGGCTGGTCACAGAAAACCTGATATTAAAGGAGACGCTGTCAAGGCATATAGGGTTTCCAAAGATTATCGGAAAAAGCAAGAAGCTGATGGAGGTGGTGGAGAAGGTACAAAAGGTGGCGGCAGGCAATACTACAGTATTGTTGCAGGGCGAAAGCGGGACAGGAAAGGAGCTCTTCGCGAGGGCCATACACTATCTGAGCCAGAGGAAAGACGGCCCATTTGTGGCGATAAACTGTGCGGCCATCCCAAGGGATCTCATGGAGTCCGAGCTCTTCGGTCACGAAAAGGGCGCCTTTACCGGGGCCGTTGGAAAGAAGCTGGGGAAGTTTGAACTTGCCGACAAGGGGACAATATTCCTCGACGAGATTGGCGATATGGACCCATCCCTGCAGGTTAAACTTCTCCGCGTTCTTGAAGATGATGGGTTTATGCGGGTGGGTGGGACTGTAAAGGTCAAGATAGATGTTAGGGTTATTTCTGCAAGCAATAAGGATCTTTTGGTCGCAATCGCAAATCAGAGGTTTCGGGAGGATCTCTACTATCGTATTTCTGTCTTTCCTGTAACGATTCCTCCGTTGAGAGAGAGGAGGGAGGACATCCCGATGCTTGTCGAATACTTTTTCTCATATTTCTGCAAAGAGACGAAGAAGGGTTTAAAGACTTTATCCCAGGCCGCCATGGATCTCCTTATGAATCATGCCTGGACAGGCAATGTCCGGGAGCTTCAAAATTGCATTGAGAGGGCGGTAATTTTGAGTGACGGAAGTGAGGTCGATCCGGAACACTTTGGGATAAAACCGAAACAATGGGAAAGTACCCCTGCTAGTGAACCACCTATGGAGGGGACCCTTCAGGAAGTTAGTTCAGCCGCAACTAGGATAGCTGAGACGATGCTGATAAAGAAGGTGCTGAAAGAGACATCGGGGAACAAGACCCATGCAGCAGAAATTCTGAAGGTGAGCTATAAGACCCTTCTGACAAAGATTAAGGATTATAATATCGAGAAGGAATAAGGAAAAGGTATGATTGGAAAGGGGCCATGGGTTACGGGATTCCTGACAAATATGTTAATAACATATCTGGAAAACCATTTCCACGATGGAGTGAAGGGGATTGACTACAGACAGCTCCTTGCTGTTTATGACGGGTTTGAGAATGTCAGGGAGCCAAAGGAGGTATTAAAAAATGTAAATAACTGGGTTCCCCACGAGGTATTGCGGGAGACAATAAGGATCTGCGAGGAGATCTCAGGTGACAAAAAGATCACATATAATGCAGCAATAGACTATTTTGATCGTTCCAATAAGATGCTCCCCTCCATAATCGAGATAATAGCCATTACCATGCCCGATATCAGGAAGGCTATCATATGTTCTGACTTGTGGGCGTCGGCCTATACAAACTATCTTATGCTTCAATCCTTTCAGCGGGATGGATCTGAAAAAGAGGTATATATAATCTCGAAATTTGGATCCGGGGTTCGGCCCAGGATAGGGGATGCCCTGCTCATAAAAGGGAATTATGAGGGGTTCAGCAGGCTCTATGATTTTGTGCATGACCCCTCTCTGGACGAAGAGATATCAGAACTCAGGATTGAGGAGATCGTTGGTGAATTCATGAACTATAAGGTATTGCAAGAGGGCAACGGCATTCTAATATCTGATAGCAAGGGGCGGATATATGTGAGGGCAGTAGGCGTTTCTTTGACCCTTGAGAAATATCCCTCTCCATGGGAGTACAGATTCAGGTCAAAAGACTCTTTCATTGCCCGGCCTTCTGACGGAAGCATCAGTGTGCTCACAAGCAGCCCTGCCTCAGGGGAAGGGGTCCGGAATGGCTGCTATATGATAAAGGAGGGAGGGACTATCGGGAACGGGTTGCTTAATTATACCTTCAGGGAGGGCGAGATATATAATGCCCCCTATTCAAGATACAGGTTCAGGTGGAAGGAAAGGGAGATGCCGGATAACCGTAGTAACATGGCGGCAAAGGTCCCCTTTCTCCTCTTTGGACACTTAAATGAACTTAAAGAGGCCCAGAGGATGGCACTCTCCTGTATAAGGGAGAACATAGACCTGAATCAGGAGAATTATTATTTAAAAACCGAGGCAAGGAAAGAGCATGCCCTTGCAGGTATAATCGGCAAGAGCGATAAGATGCAGGACCTCTTTAAGATGATAAAGGCGGTATCAAAGACCGATTCCACCCTGCTTATTACGGGGGAGACAGGGACAGGAAAGGAGCTTGTTGCAAAGGCTATCCATTATAATAGCCCAAGGAGGGAGAAGGGATTTGTAGATATAAACTGCGGGGCTTTATCTGAGGGCATCCTTGAGTCTGAGCTCTTTGGCCATGAGAAAGGTGCATTTACCGGGGCCATTTCCCAGAAGAAGGGTAAATTTGAGGTAGCGGATGGCGGTACACTTTTTTTAGATGAGATCGGCGAAATCTCCCATGCAATGCAGGTAAAGCTCTTAAGGGTATTGCAGGAGAGGGAGTTTCAACGGGTCGGCGGAAATGACCGGATAAGGGTGGATGTCAGGATTATAGCTGCGACTAATCAGGAAATCTTACGACTAATAGACGAAGGTAGATTCCGGAGGGATCTCTATTACAGATTGAATGTCATACAGATCCATATGCCTCCCTTAAGGGAAAGGCTGACTGATATACCTTATCTCTGCAGTCATTTTATAACCGGGTTTAACAAAAAATCTCATAAGAAGATTAATGGCCTGTCAGAGGATGCCATGCAGATCCTTCTTCGATATAGCTGGCCGGGAAATGTCAGGGAGCTTGAAGGTGTCATAGAGAGGGGATTTATCCTGTCAGGCTCAGATCTTATATCTGCGGCAGATCTTCCGGGGAATATCCGGGAAGGAGAAAAAGGGGAAACAAGAGGTCTTGAACTGGAAAGCGCCATTGCCGGGGTTGACTGGGCTAATATTGCAGAGACTATAGAAAGGGAAGGCACAATTGACTCTATACTGGAAAGGGTTGAATGGGGGCTTATAAAAAAGTCGATTTCTGCCCATGGCGGGAATAAGAGCCGTGCAGCAAAGGCCCTTAATAGGAGTTACCGGTGGATAAGAAAGATAGAGAAGAAAATGGAGGATAGGGAAAAGAGTTAAATGGACACACCTTTGCTGGTAACAGACCGAGAAATTCGGATTTTTTTAGGTTAACAATTTTGATGTAAGGCGTCCATTATGGAAGAAAATAAATCATGTATTTTTTGTAATTTTGAGAAAAGATATATAATTACAGAAACAGATTATTCATTCGCTGCTTACTTTCCAAGAGCAATCATAAAGAAGGGCCATCTTGTTGTTGCAGTTAAAGAACACATACCGACTTTTACGGGCTTATCCATGGAGCAATTTTCTGATATATCACAATTATCTTTGCTTTTAGCAAAGAAAGCTGAGAAGATGCTTAATGCAGAGAAATATTATTTAGTAGCAATAGCCGATAAGGACTTACATTTCCATATCCATTTATTACCAAAACTTAAAGGGGACCTTCCGATGGGAAGGCATATTATGATGGATGAAGGTTGGAAAGGGGAAGTAGGGCAAACCGTTTCTGATGAAGAAGTAATGGAATTTATTAAAGTGTTACGTACCTAAACTGGATAAAAGAAAGGAGAAACACCATGTCGTCAATGGACAATTTGAAGAATGCCTTTGCGGGTGAATCGCAGGCCAATAGAAAATACCTCGCCTTTGCCAAAAAGGCTGAAGAGGAAGGTTTCAGGCAGATTGCAAAGCTCTTTCGTGCAGCCGCAGAGGCCGAAACAGTCCATGCGCATAGCCATTTGAGGGCGATGGGTGGCGTAAGGAGCACAAAGGAAAATGTCCTGGAGGCGATCGGAGGCGAAACGCACGAGTTCACTAAGATGTATCCTGAGATGATTGAGGAAGCCAAAAAAGAAGGGCACAGTCAAGCCCTGGAGAGTTTTGAGTTTGCCAACAAGGTCGAAAAGATACACGCCGAGCTTTATCAAAAGGCATTAAATAATCTAGGCAAAAACGAAACTGTCGATTACTATGTCTGCCAGGTCTGTGGAAACACGGTTGAAATGGCAGCGCCAGATAGATGTCCCATTTGCGGCGCATCAAAGGCCATGTTTATAAAAATTGTCTAAATTAGCCCTTTGTACGTTAAGGAGCCGACGACGAAGTCAACGCAGGTGGCCGAATGAAGGCAAATTGGTGTTAAAGGGGACAGCACATCCTATATGGTGGCAGGGAGAAGACCGATGCGGCCTGCAATTGCTGGTATAGAACGGACATTCATTGGGCCTTAAGCTTCTCCAATGCCTCCTTTGCTGCCATCTGCTCTGCCTCCTTCTTGCTCTTTCCGGACCCCCTTCCGAATAACCTATCCTTAATCTTAAGCTCGACCTCAAATACCTTTTGGTGATCCGGGCCATGTTCACCCGTAATAGAATAGGATGGAAGGGTTTCAAAATTCTGCTGGGAAATCTCCTGGAGTTCTGTCTTGTAATCAAAGGAGAGCTCCGGCTTGAACAGTTCCTTCATCTCCTCCTCAAATTTATCCAAGAGGAATTCCTTTGCCGCCTCCAGTCCTCCGTCAAGGTATATGGCAGCAATTATTGCCTCAAGGGAGTCTGCAAGGAGGGAGGATTTATTCCTCCCATGGGTATGCTCCTCTCCTTTTCCGAGCAGGAGGTAGCTCCCTATTTGCAGCCTCGTTGCCACACTGGACAGCGTTGGTTTGCTGACTATCCTTGCCTTCATCTTGGACAGCTCACCTTCAGGGAGGTCTATGTGGTAACCTATAAGGTATTCGCTCATTACAAGGTCGAGGACGGCATCACCGAGAAACTCGAGTCTCTCGTTGTCGTTTCTTTTTTTTGTCTTTAGCTCATTTAAAAAAGACTTGTGTGTGATTGCCTCGACAAGGAGATCCTTGTTCCTGAATTTGTAGCAGAGTATTTCTTCGAGCAGAGGGAGTTTTCTGTGGGACATAAAATGTTTATCAGAAATTAGTCAGTAAATCTCTTGACAATAATAGAGGCATTTGTACCGCCGAATCCGAAAGAATTTGAAAGCGCGGCATTTATGCCGGTGTATCTGGCCTTATTTGGGATATAATCCAGGTCGCATTCCGTATCGGGGTATTCGTAATTGATTGTCGGCGGTAAGATCCCATCTTTTATGGCAAGTATAGTAAAGATAGCCTCTATCCCACCTGCGGCCCCAAGTAGATGGCCTGTCATGGATTTTGTCGAACTTACCGGGAGACAATAGGCATATTCGCCAAAGACCGTTTTTATGGCTTGCGTCTCAATCGAGTCTGCAGAGGTGGAGGTTGCATGGGCATTTACATAACCGATATCCTCAGGTCTCATCTTCGCATCATCCAGGGCCAGTCTTATGCATTTTGCAGCACCATGACCCTGCGGGGAGGGCGCTGTTATGTGATATGCATCTGCATTCATCCCGTATCCCGCAATCTCACAATAGATCTTTGCGCCCCTTTTTCTGGCAAAATCAAGCTCCTCCATTACAACTATTCCTGCACCTTCACCTATTACAAACCCGTCCCTCTCCCTGTCAAAGGGCCGGCTAGCCCTTTTGGGTTCGTCGTTTCTGGTTGAGAGCGCCTTCATGGCGGCAAAGCCCCCCACCCCGAGGGGAGATATGGCCGCCTCTGATCCGCCGGCAACCATTGCATCGGCTTCGCCCTTCTGGATGATCCTGAAGGCATCACCTATAGAGTGTGTCCCTGTTGAACAGGCAGTGACTGCACACGAATTCGGTCCCGTAAGGCCAAAACGGATTGCCACCTGTCCTGAGATGAGGTTGATAAGTACCATAGGGATGAAGAAGGGGGATATCTTTTTCGGTCCCTCCTCAAGCATCCTCTTGTGATAATATTCTATTGCCGGGAGCCCGCCTATACCGGCACCAACATATACACCTACGCGGTCTCTGTTCTCATCTGAGATCTTTAATCCTGAGTCATCTACTGCTATCTGGCTCGCGCCGACAGCGAAGTGGATAAAGGTGTCCATCTTCTTTATCTCCTTCTTTTCGATATAGTCCTCGGGATTAAAGTCCTTTACCTCGCCTGCTATCCTTGAGGAAAATTCGGTAGGATCAAACCTGGTTATCCTGTCAATCCCCGATTCCCCGGCACAGATAGCCTTCCAGCTTTTTTCCACACCTGTACCAAGAGGTGTGATAAGACCGAGCCCCGTTACTACAACCCGTTTCTTCAAATTAAACCTCTCAATCTAAATCCATATCTTTGAACCCATTCCGCCAAAAAAAGGCATGGGGTAGCTTCTTTGTCTGCAGGGAAATGAGGATCTTATATATTAATTCAAAGAGGAGATCCTGCGAAAAACAACGAGAATAGTTCGATTGCTATCCCACAAGCCTCAGAGGGTGACGATTTTACTCGTTTTTAGACCTTCTCTTTTATATAGTCGATAGCGTTTTTAACGCTTAGGATCTTTTCTGCATCCTCATCAGGGATCTCGATCTTAAACTCCTCTTCGAAGGCCATAACGAGTTCAACTGTGTCCAGGGAGTCTGCACCTAGATCCTCTACAAAGGAGGATTCGGCGGTGATATCCTCATCCTCTATCCCTAGCTGCTCCGAAACAATCTTTTTAACCCTTTCTTCGATGGTGGTCTTCAAAACCATCACCTCCTTCTTTCAATTTGTCTGTTGTCTGTTATCTGTCAAACCATCAACATACCACCGTTAACATTTATTACCTGACCGGTAATGTAACTCGCCTCATCAGAGACCAGGAATCTTACTGCGAAAGCAATATCCATAGGTGTGCCCAGTCTTGCCTGCGGTATCCGTGACAGGAGGTCTGATCTGGCCTCCTCCGAAAGCTGCTGTGTCATGGCAGTGTCGATGAATCCAGGCGCTACTACATTCACATTTATCCCTTTCGACGCATACTCCCTGGCAACTGATTTCGAAAATCCGATTATAGCCGCCTTTGATGCCGCATAGTTTGCCTGTCCTATGTTACCCATAAGACCAACAATAGATGCGATATTTACTATCCTCCCGTACTTCTGCCTTAACATCCGGGGGAGCACGGTCTTTATGCAGTTGAATGTACCATTCAGGTTGACATCAAGCACCCGATCCCAATCCTCATCCTTCATCCTTATTAGGAGCCCGTCCCTTGTAATGCCGGCATTATTTACCAGGATATCTATCCTCCCCCACTCATTAAAGATCCTATCAGTAATCTCTTTTACCTCAAGGGAATTAGATACATCCATCCTGACTCCCATGGATCTGTTGAGGGAAAAAGATATCTCTTTTGCTGTTTCAATTGCAAGAGAGAGATCAATATCAGCCACAACAATATCAGCGCCAGCCGCATAGAGGGCACTGGAGATACCCTTACCGATCCCCTGCCCGGCACCGGTAATCAGTGCAACCTTACCCTTTAAGTCCATATGATATCCATGGCCTCTTTCAGGCTGTCCCTATTTTCTATATTGCTGGTCCTGACAGTTTTATCGATCCTCCTCACAAGTCCGGTGAGGACATTCTTGGGCCCTATTTCAATGAAGCTTGAGACACTGGAAGTTATCATCCGCCTGATCGAGTCCTCCCATAGAACAGGAGAGGTAATCTGCCGTATAAGGCAGCTTCTTGCCTCTTCGCCCCTGGATATAGGCATGGCATCCACATTGCAAACAAGTGGGTATCTTAAGTCTCCTATCCCTATCTTCTCCATATCCAGAGAGAGTTTTTCCCCTGCACCCTTCATGAGGGGGCTGTGTACCGGGGCGGAAACCGGCAGGATAATTGTCCGCTTAGCTTTCCTCTTTTCAGCCATTTCCAGGGCCAGGCGAACAGCCTCCTTTTCGCCGGCAATGACTACCTGTACCGGTGAGTTGTAGTTTGCCACTGAGACAATACCCTTACCTGATGCCTCTCTGCAGATATCTTCAACACCAAGCCTATCCAGGCCTAGTATGGCCGCAACAAGGCTCTTATCCGGAGAAAGGGCCTCCTGCATATATATACCCCTCCTGTGTACGAGGTATACGGCATCAGTAAATTTCATAGCTTCAGATGCAACAAGCGCGCTATATTCCCCGAGGCTGTGCCCTGCGACCATATCCGGCAGGAATCCTTCCCTTGTAAGTAGACCATAGGCTGCTATGCTGACGGTAAGGATGGCAGGCTGTGTATACTGGGTAAGGTTCAGCTTCTCTTCCGGACCATTAAAACAGAGGTCTGCAATATCAAAGCCCAGGACCCCGCTTGCCTCTTCGAAGACCCTCTTTGCCTCAACATCTTCATTAAAGAGCCTCTGCCCCATTCCGACATACTGGGATCCCTGTCCAGGGAATAAAAATGCGAGTTTAGCCATATTTAGTCTACTATAAACTCTCCGCCGTCTATGCCGATTACATTTCCGGTAATCCAGTCTGTCCCCGGATTGATCAGCACAGCTATCGCCCTTGCAACATCATCCGGTCTGGTCAGTCTTCCGGAGGGGTTCTTCTTGCCCGCCTCTTCTATCATCTTTTCATGTCCCGGTATCTTCCTCAGTGCCGGTGTATCTGTTACCCCTGCCCTGATAGAATTAGCAGTGATACCCATAGGGGCAAGCTCCAGGGCCAGCTGCCTTATATGTGATTCTATGGCGGCCTTTGCCGCCGATACTGCACCGTAAGAGGGCCATACCTTCTGTCCTCCTGCGCTTGTGATCGCAAAGATCCTCCCGCCTTTTTTCATAAGTCCCCTTGAAACCAGATCTTGTGTCCAGTATACAAGGCTGTTGGCCATTACATCAGCCGTCATCTCCATTTGGGCCTTGTTGATGTTATCACTGGAAGGAGATATATAAGGTTTTAGGGTCCCGAAGGCCAGAGAATGTATAAGTGTCCTTATTGATGATCCGGGTGCGGCAGTAATCTTAGCCTCAATCTCATCAAGGATCATCTTTTTCTTTTCAATATCAGCTGCGTTCTGGTTGAAGAAGATAGCTTCCCTCCCCAAATCCTTTATCTTTGAAACGATCTCCTCGGCATTCTTGAGCGTAGTCCTCCTGTCGAGATGGACACCGAATATATCGAGTCCTGCCCTTGCCAATTCGATAGCAGAGGCCCCGCCGAATCCGCTCGATGCGCCAAGTATTAATGCCCACCCTTTTTCGTTTTTCATTTCCAGTCCTTGAAGAAGCAAAATGGATTTTGTATTAGATCATAAAAAAAATGTTATGTCAATTGATCAAGACCTACCATTTTACCATGGCAGAACCCCATGTAAGACCCCCACCGAACCCCTCCATCAGGATGAAGTTACCTTCCTTGATCCTTCCTTCTCTTACTGCCTCATCAAGTGCCATAGGGATGGAGGCTGCCGAGGTATTTCCGAAGCGGTCCAGGTTCATAACTACCTTATCCATCCGGATCTCGAGCTTCTCGACAACTGCCTTGATTATCCGCATGTTTGCCTGATGGGGTATAAGGAGATCAAGATCTGAGGGAAGCAGGTTATTGGCCTTTAATGCCTCCCATGCGGCATCGGCCAGGGTCCTGACTGCTACCTTGAATGTCTCGCTCCCCTTCATCTTTATACAGTTTAATTTCCTTTCAAGGACATCTATTGAAGGCGGGATCCTGGACCCGCCGCCGGGGACGTATATCAGATCCCAAAGGGCACCATCTGAATGGAGATGGGTTGAGAGGATGCCTGAATCAACCCGTCCTCTTTTCAGAACTACTGCCCCGGCCCCGTCACCAAAAAGGATACATGTGCCCCTGTCTGTCCAGTCAATAATCCTTGACATCACCTCGGCCCCGATTACCAGGATAGAAGAGGCAGTTCCGCTCCTTATATACTGGTCACCTACTGCGAGGGCGTAAATAAATCCGGAGCATGCTGCGGAAATATCAAAGGCAGCGGCCCTCCTCGCCCCTATCTTGTCCTGGACAATGCAGGCCGTAGAGGGAAAGACCATATCAGGGGTTGATGTAGCAACGACAATGAGGTCCAGTTCCATGGGGTCAAGACCGGCATAGTCGAGCGCCCTCTCAGCTGCAATCGCGGCCAGGTCTGAGGTGGCCTCATTCTTGGAGGCAATCCTCCTCTCTCTGATGCCTGTCCTTTCAGCTATCCAGTGATCAGAGGTGGATATTAACTCCTCAAGGTCGTGGTTAGTCATTATCTTCGCAGGGGCATAGGAACCCGTGCCGATTATCTTAGATCTAAACATCTTTAATCTACGTATCTTTTATATTCGAAAAAGAGGGCATGTTTTCCTCTATGTCTTTTTGTATAAAGAGGTTTACGCTGTTTTCGGCAAACGCCTTTGCCAGCCTTATGGCATTCTTGATTGCCTTTGCAGATGATCTCCCATGACAGATTATTGATATCCCGTTAACCCCGAGCAGAGGGGCCCCCCCATATTCAGCATAATCTAACTTCTTTGCAAAATTCTTAAAGGAGGATTCCAGAAAGAGATATCCGATCTTCCCCCATGTGGATGCGGCGATCTCCCTTTTCAGGAATTTTCCGATAGCCTCTGCAAGCCCTTCGCTGATCTTCAGGGCCACGTTCCCGGTGAATCCGTCGCAGACTACCACGTCTGCGCACCCTGTATATACCTCCCTCCCTTCAACATTTCCTATAAAATTCAGCGGACTATCCTTTAACCTCTTGAAGGTCTCCTTTGTCACCTCGTTCCCTTTTATATCCTCCTCGCCGATACTTAAAAGGCCCACCTTAGGTTCTTGTTTCCCGAGTATATGTTTGGCATATTCATGCCCCATGATGGCAAATTGAAAAAGCTGCTGTGGGGTACAATCGACATTTGCCCCGACGTCAAGCATTATGGATGTCCCGAGCAATGTAGGAAGGAGTGTAGCTATTGCAGGTCTTTCGACCCCCCTTAAGGGTCCAAGGATAAAGAATGCCGCAGCCATTGATGCACCGGTATTCCCCGCACTTATGACCCCGGAGGCAACCTCTTTTTTTACCAGATCCGTTGCAACCCATATGGAGGAGTCCCTCTTTTTCCTGATAATCTGGGAGGGGGATTCATCCATGCCTACTATCTGCGTGGCATTACAGATATCTATGGACAGGTTATCTGTCTTGTGTCTTGCCAGCTCGGCCTCTACCTGCTCCTTTATTCCGACCAGGATTATATCCAGGTTATATTCCCTGGCTGCAGCCACAGCCCCTTCGACAATAGTAGCCGGAGCAGTATCACCACCCATTGCATCAACGGCGATCTTCATTATCTACCTCTATTTATTCAAGGGATCAGGTCCCTCAGGAAAAGGGATGGAGCAGATTGTGTATAGGCCTGAGTTATACTAAACACAACTAGACCTCTTTTGTAGCGATTACCTCCCTGCCATTGTAGGTCCCGCAGCTAAGGCAGACATGGTGAGGTAATCTTGGTTCCTGACACTGGGGGCAGAGGACTACGTTTGGCGCGGTTAGCTTCTTGTGCGTCCTCCTCTTGTCCCTCCTTGTTTTAGATATCTTATGCTTTGGATTGGCCATCTAAATCTCCCTATTTTTTCTTTAAGTAGTCCTTCAATAACGAAAACCTCGGATCAATTTCAACTTTTTTACATTCATGCCCTTTAATATTAAGATCCTCGCCGCAACTCGGGCAGAGCCCCTTACAATCCTTATTGCAGACCGGACTGATCGGAATGGAGAGGGTTATCTGTTCTCTCGCAATATCGTCAAGGAGTATAGAATCACCGGTATAGTAGTCTGTTTCAAGGTCCGCCTTCTTTATCCTGTAGACCTCCGTCTTCTGGGCATCTCCCATGGGACTATATTCGAGATAGAAGTCTGAGTTAATTGGATAAGGGAAATCCTTAAGACATCTTGCGCATTCTATTATCATGGATGCATTGATACCGCCGTCTATGTTTATGGTATCCCCAATCTTTCCGATCCTCATGTGGATTGCGATAACACCACTGAATCGAATTGTTTCATCGGCGAGATAAAGATTCCTGGGATCCTCATCATAACGGAACTCAAGCCCCTCCAAAGGTATGTCTGTAAGCTTTATCTTCATCATCCCTGCCTGTAAAACCTGCAAATTATATATTTGCACTCTCGGATTGTCAAGGCTTTGTACCCGTTCGAGGGTAAAAGGGGACAGGTGTCCCCTTTTACTTCTGTTCATTTCCATCGTATAAGTCTCTTTCTATCCTCAGCATCTATCAATTATTCCCTAATAAATCAGCCTGTTCCCTTTTCCTTTCTCAATGTTTTAGTTTTACGACAACTTTGGCACTTGTCCGGCAAAGAAAGTGTAGTAAAGATTGGAATAGGCTCTGAACAGTGAGGACACTTCAGAGAAATCCTTGCGATAAATCCGATTGCCAAAAATAAAATGGGCGGAGACAGAATATAAAAAAGTGCCTTTATAAGAGGCAGCTCACACGGCAAAATTAAACGAAGCCACAAATCCCTTTGCAGGGCCGCTTGAAACAATTTGGCCTGACAATAATAGAACCTCCCAACAAACAGCATCAATGGGCCCCAACCAATCCCAAGTCCAAGAAAAAGGAGCCTAAAACGCCAGGCCCGTTTTTGAAATGATCCTGGAAAATTATTATCTGATCTTTCAAGCCCAATCATCAAAGACATCT
>CAZYNY010000042.1:17937-23888 GCA_964648095.1 uncultured Nitrospirota bacterium
CTCCCTATTCCAGCCTTGCCCGGCAATGAGAGCAGTATCTTGGAGCCCAAAAGCTTCCCCAGTAAGTAAACGAGACCCCTTTCCAACGAAACTCCCGCTTGAGTATAGGCGCTGAACAATGGGGACATTTGAGCATGTAGCCGGCAATGTTTACATAAATGAGAAGCACAAATATAAAAATTAGAAAATAAGGTGTGATATATGCAGTCCCAAGCATAATCAAGAAGCCCCCTACTAACCATAAGCATGTGAGAGCTTTCCATTTCTTTCTAACAGATTCCATTCAACAAATCCTATTTCAATTCATTACCTGTAATAAAACCTTCTATTTTCGCCCATCTGTTCAGCCACCACTTCCATTTCCACCATTACTACCGTCATCGTTTCCAGGCAGGCCAGGGATGGTGCAGGAGATTCTGGCGGAGATGAAGATTCTTACATCTGTAACGCTCTATTTCTAATCTTTTTCATACCCTTTTACCTTCCTTTATTCCTACTCTTATCAGGAACAGATTTATCAATTATGTAGTACACTTATTCCATTCTCTAATAGCTGACACCTTTCGTATGCATAGCCGCCTGTTCAGGCTTTCTATTGCTGTTTTAGCGGCGGCATTGACTGAATAAATGTTCTTATTACGATTCCCAAGACAATCACCGAGGCTGCAAGCCCAATAAGACCCCATTTGAATTGAGTACTAAGCTCGAAAAATATCGATATATTATCTCCTAACCTCGGTCGGTAACTCATGGCAAAAATGGTAGGTATTAAAATAAGTGTTACATTGGAAAAGGCCATCCAAAAATTTGCACGCATCTCATTACCACATATATCTACAAGTATTTTCTGGAGATGTGACTTCAAATAGCCGACTACTAAAAAGCAGACCACGACTGACATAGCTATGCCCGCGAGAAAAATTCCAACCTCATTCATTATAATACCCTCCCTTCTTTTTAGTTAATGTACATAGCTTAGGGCCAAACCTTCATTATTCATTTATTGATTGTTACCTATCCTTAAAGCACAACATTTTAATGAATAATCTTTTTTCCCCTTCGGACACTTTCTAACAGGCGCTGTACCTCTGGAAAATTCGGTTGCATCTCCAAGACCTTTATAAACATTGCCTCGGCATTGTCATATTTTCCAAGATCCATATACACATAACCTGAATGGTAATATCCACGGTAGTCATTTGGGTTTAACTCTATCGCCTTTTTAAGAGCCTCTATTGCCCGTTCCTTATCCCCTTTGAAACTTAAGGCCCAGCCCATCATGCGATATGCCTCATATTCAGGCTTTTTTGAAATTGCATATTCAAAAAAATCTATTGATTCGGCATAATGGCCGGCTATTGCCAGTTCAGACCCAACATAAATGTGGGTATCCGTATCATCTGGATAGATAGTAAGATATTCCTTGCCTAGGGATGCTGCCTTATCGAGTTTATGCGCATCAAGATAATAGTATATAATGCCTTTCCATGCAATGGCAGCCTTTGGGGCAATCTTTAATATCCCCTGATAGTAGCTTTCCTGATCTCGTGCTATCTTTGTAATCCATGGAAACCCCAAAAAACCCTCCCTTATAAAGATTGAGACATTCTCTCCCGGCCAGAGACTATCTATCTCGTCTGGTAGGAGCAGGACCAGTTCAATTTCTCCAGGTCTTTTCCAGGAACGAATCTCTGCCCAGCCATAATTTATCCTCAGCCCAATCCTAATGATAGACTTAGAGATAGAGAGGATTTGGCTTTTCTGCTCAACGGTAGGTTTATCGGTAAGCATCCCATTCATATATATAAAGAGCGTGAAGTAAACAAATACCCTGATCATGATTGAGCTCCCCTTTTCGATCCATTGAATCACCCTTCCGGATAGTCCATCCTGATTAAAAAAAATAAAGAGCGAATCAAAGAGGAGGAAGAGATTTAAGGCAGATAGGGCATAGCCAGCAAATGGAATAAATATAAAACTGTCTGGCAATCTATATAATTTCTGGATTTTTATACACCATATACAGAGGATGATTGTTATTGGATATTTTATAAATGGGGTGTTCCAGATTTTATTTAAGAAGTTAAAAAATCTTTTAATCATCCTTGTCCCTTCTTTCTGATATTTTGAAGGGTATAGGGAAGCACACTATTAACAGATGAATGATTGGGATCAATCCTTAACACATCGGTGAATTTCTTTACTGCATCTTCAAACCTACCAACCTCATGATACGTCATCCCTAATGAAAAAAGGGTATTCGTATCCTTGGGGTCTAGCCTGACTGCCTTTTCAAGAGCTTCTATGGCCTTTTCTCTTTCGCCTAGCTTGAGATAGATCCAGCCCAACCCTTTATAAGACCCGGCACTCCGAGGATTAAGGGAAATTGCCCAGTTATATGCTTCAATCGCCTCATTATATCTTGCCTGCCTTTCATAACACATTCCCAAAGATTCACGCGTATAGGCATTTTCCGGCTCTAATTCGAGGGCCTTCCCGTAAAAAGAAACGGCCTTATCTAATTGTCCGAGAGAGTAATAGATCCAGCCAGTTTGCTGGAGATTATCAACAGATTGTGGGTTTATATTATATGCCTTAAGAGCATAATCCAGCGCCAGATAATAATCCCCAAATTTATTTGAAAGGAACTGGCTTAACTGATAGGCGTAGAAATCATCCTGTGGATTTGCATCGAAGGCGGCCCTTCTTAATCTATACTCATTTTCTAGATCTCCAAGTTTGGCATATATATAGGATGCCTTCTTATATGCCTCTGAATTGGATGGATTAATCTCAACAGCCTTTAAAAAGTGGGCCAACGCCTCCTTTAATTTCTCCCCCTTTTGTTCCATTACACCAATAGTAATGTAGGCATCATCCGGTCTATTACCTGCACTGATAGCCTTCCAACCATATGCTATTGCCTCGTCTGCCTTCCATGGGTCATATATCATCAGATATCGATAAATATGTGCCAATAGACAGAATGGGTATTTTGATCCCTCCCCAATCTTATTTTGCTCCAGGTATCCCAAGGTCTTTAAGACATTCAAGAATGAGGTGACCCTTGCCTCTAAATAATTAGTCCTCAGGCATACAATAAGATTATCTACTGCCTCATTGTATGCACCTAACATGGCATAACTCAAAGAGGTGCCCAAAAGTCCATCGAAATTTATAGGATTAACTTTGACTGCTTCCTGATAGTAATGGAGCGCATCTTCAAATCTACCTTCGTCAAAGGCGATATCTCCCATATTTAGAAGGGAACTGATATGAAACGGGTCTACTTTAATAACCATCTCAGAAATCCTACCTGCCGTTTGAAGATCCCCCTTAATAAGGGCATCAAGGCCATCGTCACCCATAGACCTTCCCTTCTTAACAAGCATCTCATAGTGTTTTCTCCACTCCAGTGCAGCACTTTTATAATCGTTTAATTGGTAGTATATAAATGCCTTTACACCATAACTGGATAACCTGATAAAACGACTATCTATCTCCTGGATATAATATTGTATATACAAAAAAGAAGCGGCTATAAATATTATTAAGAAGATTTTAGGACGGCGTTTTTGAATAGAATGCTGGGTTGGCATATATATAAATTTAACACTTAATTGGAAATTGTCAAGAGAGAATGGCCAGAATTACTCTATCCGCGCCCTCTTTAAATACAATAGCTCCATGGCATTTATGTCAAGGTTTTTTACATTGGGTTTTATCAGGAGGTTCTGTGCAGTAATAAAAAGGGGCATGATCGGGGCATCCTCTTCTACCAATATTTTTTGTGCCTTATTATAAAGATTAAGCCTTTTTACCTCATCCCTCTCCATGGAGGCGGCAGCAACAAGCTCATCATATCTTTTATTTCCCCATCCGGTATTATTGTTTCCGCTTGTTGTCGTAAATAGGGTCATAAAGTTATCAGGGTCAGGATAGTCTGCCCCCCAGCCTAATCTGAAGATGGCCGGTGTGTCGGTCTTAAGCCTCTTTAGGAAGACCTTCCATTCCTGGTTATTAAGATCTATCTTAATATTCAGGTTCCTCTTCCATTGTGCCTGGATATTCTCTGCAATCAGGTTATTTACAGGATTTGTATCGTATGCAAGTGTAACAGAGGGGAACCCCTTTCCATTAGGATAACCTGCCTCTGCCAGAAGCATCAATGCGCCTTCAGGATCAAACTTAGACCCTATATCAGGGCTATATCCGAACATCCCCTTGGGTATCCATGAAGATGCGGGGATCTCACCCCCTTTTAATATCCTTGGAAGCTCAAGCCTGTCAATTGCCATGGAAAAGGCACGCCTCACCCTTACATCATCAAAGGGCCTGGCCTTTACATTGAACCCATAATAGTAGCCCCGGAGCAGGGGAAGATTTATATATTCTTTGCTCTTTGAATAGAAGGGGATCGCCTCTGGCTGAAGATTTACCATCTCAATACCCCCTGTCTCATATAAGGTCAGTGCAGTGGATAATTCATTTACGATAAACATCCTCACCTCATCTACCATTGGCCTCCCTTGATAGAAGTCATTATTTGCAGCAAGAGTCAGGCTGTATTCATGCTGCCAGCCGGATAATTTAAACGGCCCGTTAGTCACGATATTTTCTGGCTCGGTCCACCTATAGCCATGCCTTTCTATAATATCCTGCCTCTGGGGGAATGTTACCATGAAGGTAGTTATGCTCGGAAAATATACAATGGGTTTTTCTAAGTCCACCTCAAGGACAATGTCCGACTTTGCCCTTACACCGACAAGATAAGGATCTTTTATTGTACCTGAATTATACCCATAGGCATTAACTATATCATAAAGAAAATAGGCATATTCGGCCCCTGTCTTTGGGTCAAGGAGCCTCCTCCAGGAATAGACAAAGTCACCGGCTGTCACAGGTTTACCGTCTGTCCACTTTACATCGGGCCGCAGGAAGAAGGTGTACCTCTTTCCATCCTCCGATACCTCCCATCTTTCTGCGATAGCAGGCCTTGGCCTTAAATTCTCATCATATTCTGTAAGGCCTTCCATTATATTGGTTATTACCTCAAAGGATACCCCATCAGCAGCAAGGGACCAGTCTAAGGTGGGAGGCTCTGACCTTAAGGTCAATCTCAATAAAGACCTGTTATCAAGCGCCTCTGGTGTACTTGATATGTAGATTGCAGAGGTTAATATTGCAACTGATATTATTGCCGCCCACATAGATATCTTTATATTGTCGCTCTTCATATATACATCCCTTGAGATATTAGCATATCTCTTAATCTTTTGTTCCACAATCAATGTCTGAATCAATTACTTCCTGGGCAATTACCTTGCAGGAGACCCTTCTTTTGTCGGGTTATAAAGGACTATATTTTGTTTAATTTCGATTGCCCCTTGAGAAATAATTATTCAAAAATAATTATTCAATACTTGACAAATTTTTTTAAATTAATTAAAATATTTATTTTATGCTGGAAACTTTTCTTATAACAACGGGGTAGTATGTCTCAATTCAGGATAATTCCGATATACTTTTTCCCACTTAGTAATTCAAGCTAGCGTGAGAGTGCTCTTGTTTTAAGAGTGTGCAGGATAAGCGTAAGAAGTTTATATTTAGGATAAGGAGAGGGCGTTATAGGCTGGCGTAGCTCAGTCGGTAGAGCAGCTGATTTGTAATCAGCTGGTCGGAGGTTCGAATCCTCTCGCCAGCTCCATGGTTTTGCTTTGCAAAACACCTTTAACTTATAACTTAATAAACTGTTAACAGAATAGAAGTTAAGGGTTAGGAGTTGACGGTGCAACCGTAAGGTTGCCAGGGGGAGGTTCCCGAGTGGACAAAGGGAACAGACTGTAAATCTGTCGCTTATAGCTTCGGAGGTTCGAATCCTCCCCTCCCCACCAGCAAAGGCTTATGGATTTAAAGAGTAAAAAACAGTTAAAGGTAAGGAGTAAGGGGGA
>CAZYNY010000043.1:0-23590 GCA_964648095.1 uncultured Nitrospirota bacterium
GAATGGAAAAGGGGATGGTTCTAATTAAGTGAGCATTCCAAGAGAAGGCATGGGTCTATAATAGAAAAAATAGGAGCATAGGGAATAAGACAAGGAGCGAGGGACGTACACGTAGGTTCGTCCCTATAAGGGAGAAAAGATGTAGGGGCAGACCGGCATGCCTGCCTAAATAATAAATGGAGCGTACCATGATTCATAAAATCTCCCCTACCCCTTTTCCAAAGTGGGAAAAAGGGCTTACCTCTCTTATCCCCCCTTTAGAAAAGGGGGGAGGGGGGGATTTGAAAAAGCGCTCATGTGAAACGGAGAAGTATTACAAACAAATAGGGACAGAGACCATTTAGAGAAGATTTCCCGCAACAGACAGGTAGCATCAATTGAGAGCGAAAAAGTCTATTATCAAGGGTTTTACACCTTATAGTTACCCAAAATTCCAACCCCTTGTTATGGAATACTTTAAATGGTATATTTGGGATATCAAGGAGGTGATTAAATGGCAGGGGCAAAACAAGAAGTTATCAAAATGATTCAATCTTTGCCGGAAGAGGTTACCATCGACGATATCATGGCTGAGCTATACTTTAAGCTGCAGGTTGATGCTGGTTTGAGGGAGCTGGATGAGGGCAAGGGGATTCCTCACGAAGAAGTTGAAAAACGGCTTTCCAGATGGCTCACAAAGTAAGGTGGTCTCCGCGAGCTACTTCTAATCTTGAAGAGATATGCGATTACGTTGCTGGGGATTCTGATTATTATGCCCGCCTCTTTGCCAAAAGAATAATTGCTATCGTTAAAGACATTCCACAATTTCCAAGAGCAGGACGGGTAGTTCCAGAGTATAAAGATGAGAAATTAAGGGAGAAGATTTATCATAATTACAGGATAGTATATAGACTCAAAAACGATGCTGTTGAGATCGTTGCTATTTGCCATGGAGCAAAGCCCTTAGAGGATATTTATTAGCGGTCATCACCTTTTCAGGCACACTACGTATAACAGAGCGTATCTGGCTATGTTGCTTCGCAGCTTTGCCTAAAATTTGCTCAGCCGACGTTCCGCAAACTTCAGATGCGCTCAGCCCGTTAGCGGAAATGCCCGAATGAAAGATTGGAATGAAGATTCGAAGGGATTAAAGGGGACAGACTGATGCGTATTCTTAAATTAATGTTCCCCTCACCCTGGCCTCCCTGCCACCAAGAGATCTGATCAACCTATGGTCTGCTGTCCAGAGCTCACAGTTGGATAGTTCGGCCAAGGCGAGATAGGATGTGTCATAAATGTTGGGGCGATGGTAAGTAGTTGCAAGGTCCCATGCACGTTGCCACAATGCCTCATGATGATGTAATACCACGCCAAGATCCCAAAGGATTTCACATGCCGATTGGCCCTCCTTTAGGGTCAGCTCCTTTCTTGAAACCTTTTGTCGAAGTACTGCCATGGACTCGAAGGCGAAGAGCCATGGTGAGATAACTGTCCTCCCCTCTTTCTGCCATGCCTCCCATTTTGCTGCAACAGCATCGCTATCGGTTTCTGGAAGGACGATCTTAAGGACAAAGGAGGCATCAACACAAACAAGGGACATGTTGCATTATCCCCCTTCACGGATCTTTGCAAGATCCTCCTCAACCGGCCCGATCTTCCTGCCCCCAAAGGCAATTTTCTTTCTAAGGGTTGCGGCCTTTTTCAAGGCCTCAGATCTGGTAGAAGCGATCAGACCCCCTTCCAGCCGCTTCAAGTCTTCTATACCGACCAAAGCTGCCTTGGGCTTGCCGCGAGAAAGAAGGAGGATATGCTCGCCTCCATAAGCGACCTCATTAATAAGGGCAGAAAGGGTAGCCTTTGCCTCAGCAATATTGACCTGACGTTTCATAGATCCTCCATTATTAACACTATCACCTAATCATATCCATTATGTCCATTATAGTCATGAATGTTATCAGTGTCAAACCAGCGCATTCGCACAAGTCATTGGGTCAAGGTCATAGGACACCCATTTACATTTACACGAAGAGCCACAAATATTGAAGCTCAATAACCGGCAGGTTATAGTTTAGATCTATTCATGATATAATGCCTGCAAATCGGGAGGAATCTTAAATGGCTACAAAGATTAACTACATGGTTAAGGTAGTTGATGCAAAGATGACAGACATAAAGAAGGCCCTGGAGGCAGGGGGGATTAAGGTGAGTAGTATTATTGAGATGTATAAGGAAGAGGCGAAGGAGACAGAGGCTAACTCCAGTAGTCAGTAGTTTTCTTCTCTATTCTGTAACGGTTGACATTTAGGCCAGAATAGCTATACTAGGCTCCATTTTCTTACACGCGAATCCGTAAAAAATGAGAAAAGATCTTATAAATATAATCAGGGATGCCCTTGGGAGGGCAAGGTCAGAGGGCGCTATCAGCATGGAAGCGATCCCTGAAATATCACTTGAGATACCGAAGAGGAAAGGGCAGGGCGACTTTGCCACCACTGTAGCGATGACTCTATCCAGGACAACCGGAACCCCGGCCAGGGAGATAGCAGAGGTCATCACAAGATATTTAGCGCCCTTCCCTTCCATTGTTGAAGGAATCGAGATTGCCGGCCCAGGGTTTATAAACTTCACCTTAGAGAAATCATTCTGGCACAGGATGTTACACGAGATAATAGCGGCCGGCACAGATTACGGCCAATCGGATATCGGAAAGGGGTTATCGATACAGGTAGAGTTTGTAAGCGCGAACCCGACAGGTCCTCTTCATGTGGGGCATGGCAGAGGCGCTGCGGTTGGAAACGCCATTTCAAACCTGATGGAGAAGGCCGGTTACACAGTAGAGAGGGAATATTATATCAACGATGCCGGAAACCAGATGAAAAACCTCGCCCTGTCGGTCTATGCGAGATACCTTAATATGCTTGGATCAGACCAGAGTTTCCCCGAAGAAGGCTACAAGGGGGCATATATAGATAATATAGCAAGGTCAATTGTTGATAAGGAGGGGGACAAATTCCTTGCTGCGCCTAAGGAGGAGGCTCTTGGAAAATTTTCAAGGATTGCCTATGACCAGATCATGTCCGGCATCAAAGAAGATCTGGCCCTGGCAGGCATAATATTTGACACCTGGTTTTCAGAGTCCTCTCTCTTTGCTGACAGCAAGGTCGAACAATCGTTGTCAGAGTTGAGATCAAAGGGATATATATATGAAGATGAGGGGGCGGTCTGGTTTCGGTCATCCGCATTCGGTGATGAGAAGGACAGGGTAGTTAGAAAAGGGGATGGCGAATATACCTACCTCGCATCTGATATCGCCTACCACAAGAATAAGCTTGAGAGGGGGTATGATCAGATCATAGATATCTGGGGAGCTGACCACCATGGATACATACCAAGGATGGAGGCCGCTATCGAGGCATTCGGCTTTCCTCGTAAAAAGCTCAAGATTATCCTGGCACAGATGGTAAACCTCCTCCGGGAGGGGAGGCCTGTCCAGATGTCAAAGAGGGCCGGTGAATTTATCACCCTTCGTGAGGTCATTGATGAGGTAGGGCCCGATGCTGCCCTGTACATATTTCTTACGAGGAGGGCTGACAGTCAACTCGATTTCGACCTGGAGGTGGCAAAGAAGGCATCTGACGAGAACCCTGTCTATTATATCCAATATGCCCATGCAAGACTTGCAAGTCTGGCAAGGGAGGCGGGAAAGAGGGGGATAGAAGTCCGGGGGATAGATGACGCAGACGTTAAACAGCTTGAATTACCGGAGGAGATTGACATCATAAAGAGACTCTATCTTTATCCGGATATCATAGAGGCCGCTTGCGAGGCATTAGAGCCTCACAGACTAACGATATACCTCCATGATCTGGCCTGGTCCCTCCATAATTATTATTACAAACAGAGAATCATAGATGACAATATCGAGAAGACAAAGGCCAGGCTTATGCTCATGAAGACAATAAAGGTCGTTATAGCAGACGCACTCAAGATCCTCGGGGTAACCAGACCGGAGAAGATGTGAGCCCTTTTAAAATAGAAAAAAAAGATATTGCCACACCTGCC
The DNA here is from genome assembly GCA_964648095.1 of uncultured Nitrospirota bacterium. Classification (GTDB taxonomy): domain Bacteria; phylum Nitrospirota; class Nitrospiria; order JACRHA01; family JACRHA01; genus JACRHA01. The sequence goes on from CAZYNY010000043.1 coordinate 4,042, forward strand.
AGAATAGGGAAGATCGAAACATCCCATGGCGACATTCAGACTCCGGCCTTTATCCCTGTCGGGACAGTAGGGAGCGTAAAGACCCTGACGCCAAAGGAGCTCCTTGATCTCGGAGTCAGGCTGATCATAGGGAATGCCTATCATCTCTATCTGAGGCCGGGGCATAAGCTGGTAGAGGAGCTTGGCGGGCTGCACCGCTTCATCTCCTGGGACAGACCGATCCTCACTGACAGCGGCGGTTTCCAGATATTCAGCATGGGCGACCTGACCAGGGTGGATGATAATGGCGTCAGATTCCAGTCCCATCTCGACGGCTCATACCATTTTTTCTCACCGGAGGTCTCTATTGAGATCCAGGAGGCCCTTGGCGCTGATATAATAATGACATTCGATGAATGCCTCAAATATCCATCCACCCACGACTATACCGGGATATCAGTTGAAAGGACCACCCGATGGGCAGAGAGGTGCAGAAAGGCCCACAAAAGAAAAGATCAGGCGCTATTCGGGATTATTCAGGGGGGTTTTTTTAAGGACCTGAGGGAGCGGTCGGCAAGGGACATTGTTGAGATAGGCTTTGATGGTTATGCCATCGGAGGTCTCTCTGTCGGGGAGACAAGGAATATGATGCTCGAGCAGACAGATCTGGTTACGGCCATTATCCCTTATGATAAACCCCGCTACCTCATGGGGGTCGGCACACCAGAGGATATTGTTGAGGGTGTAATAAGGGGAATAGATCTCTTCGACTGCGTTATGCCTACAAGACACGCAAGGACAGGCTATCTCTTCACATCTACAGGGAGGTTGATCATAAAGAATGCCAGGTATGCGAAAGATGAAAGACCCATTGATCCCAAATGCGGCTGCTACACATGCCGGACGTTCTCAAGGGCCTATTTAAGGCATCTATTTATCTCAAAAGAGATACTTGCCCCAAGACTGAATACTATCCATAATATATACTATTATATGGGACTGATGGATAGTCTTCACAGGGCAATAGAAGAGGGGGGGATGTTAAAATTTAGGGAAGCGTTCTATTCATCCATAAAAACGGAAAAAAAGGAGGTGATCTAGTTGTTTACGCTATTTTCCTTGGGGATTTACATGTCATTAGCCTTTGCCCAGGCCGAAAAGAATCCGGTCTCGAAGGAGACGATATTTACTACGCTTGTACCCTTTGCGCTGATCTTTGTCTTATTCTATGTGCTCATAATATTGCCTCAGCAGAAGAAACAGAAAAAGCACAAGGTTATGCTCGAATCTATGAAAAAGGGTGACAAGGTTGTTACATCGTCTGGAATGATTGGCGCCGTAGCCAACCTTTCAAAAGATGTTGTCACGCTCCAGGTGGCAGATAATGTCAAGATAAGGATCATGAGAAGTCACATAGCAGAAATCAGAACCGGAGGTGAAGAGGAGTAGAGATGAAGAAAGGGATAAAAACAAGGTCTTACTTTATTGCCCTGACGGTGTTGGTTTCGATTGTCTTTTTCCTTCCGTCAACACCCGCCTATAAGTATATGCCACAATGGTGGAAGAGATACCTTCCCAACAAGGGGATAAACCTCGGCCTCGATTTACGAGGCGGGATACATCTTGTCCTTGAGGTTGAAGAAGAAAAGGCAGTAGAGAACGTTGTTGAGAGGGCAGCAATGAACATGAAGGATTTCCTGAACGAAAAGAAGGTACAGATAGACTCGATCAGGCGGAGCGGTCCGGCAGAAATATCTGTCATGCATTCTCAGCCGGGGACCAGGGATGCTGTCTCAAAGCTTACAGAGGGTTTTCCGAATTTCACAGTAAAGAAGGCAAAGGAAGGGGAGACTATCCTTGTCTTGCGTGAGGGCGAGGCAAAAAGGATCAGGGAGTCTGCATCAGCCCAGGCATTGGAAACCATCAGAAACAGGATTGATCAGTATGGTGTTACCGAGCCCCTGATCCAGAGACAGGCAGAAAATCAGATCGTAATCCAGCTCCCCGGCATAAAGGAACCCGGGAGGGCAAAGGAGCTGATAGGGAAGACAGCCATACTCGAATTCAAGCTTTTAGATGAAGAGAGTTCGCTGATAAACCAGCTCCCCTTACTCATACCATCAGGCGATGAGGAAAAGATAACAAACGAATTTAAGGATAAGATACCGGATGGAGATGAGATCCTCTTTGACAGGATAGTTAATGTGGAGACCGGAAAGATCTCAAAGAGGCCCTATCTTGTGAAAAAGAGGACAATGGTTTCAGGCGATCTATTGACTGATGCAAGGGTGAGCATAGGCGAGTTCAACGAATCTTTCGTCTCCATTACATTCGACAGCGCCGGGGCAAGGCTTTTTGATATGGTAACAACAGAGAATGTAAATAAACACCTTGCTATTATTCTCGATGGGAATGTATATTCCGCGCCGAGGATAAACGAGCGAATATCGGGCGGGAAGGCCCAGATCACAGGCAACTTTACTACAAACGAGGCAAACGACCTGGCAATCGCACTGAGGGCAGGCGCCCTGCCGGCGCCTGTAAGGATAATCCAGGATGTAACAGTCGGCCCTACCCTTGGGGGTGACTCGATCAGGATGGGAATTAAGGCAGGGATCATCGGGACAATAGCAGTTATAGCAATAATGGCCATCTTCTACAGGCTGTCCGGTGTTATAGCCATCTTCGCCCTTGGACTGAATATAATATTGCTCATTGGCGCCCTGGCGGCCTTAAATGCGACGCTTACACTCCCAGGCATAGCCGGCATTATACTGACAATCGGTATGTCGGTAGATTCAAACGTCCTGATATTCGAAAGGATCAGGGAGGAATTAAGGCAGGGGAAGCCCGTAAGACTTGCTATTGATGCAGGATATGACAAGGCATTCCTCACTATAATCGATTCACATGTTACAACACTTATAACAGCGCTTGTACTCTTCCTCTTCGGTACAGGACCCATAAAGGGGTTTGCCGTCTCCCTGAGTCTTGGTGTTACAATCAACCTTTTTACCGCCATTATCGGGACCAAGGTGGTCTTTGATCTGATCAACAGCCTGAGAAGGATAGAGAGACTAAGCATATAGGAGGTGATGATGCTCGAAGTTTTAGGTAAGACGAATATTGACTTCATAGAGAAGAGGTATATCGCCTTTGTCTTCTCCGGTCTGCTAATACTGCTCGGTTTCTTTGCATTTATTCAGATCTATATGGGGAAGGTGAATCTTGGGATCGATTTTGCGGGCGGGGCGGCAATTCAGCTTAAGTCTGACCGGCCTGTCAGGATAGATGAGGCAAGGAGCCTCCTTGAGAAGAACGGATTCGGTGATGTCGAGTTCCAGGAATTCCCAGGTGCAAACAGGCTCCTGATCAGGATCAAGAAACAGGAGGCAATGCAGGGTCGGACAGCAGAAAAGATCCTGGAACTTTTTTCCGATCAATACAAGGAAAACAGATTCCAGATTGAGAGCAGCAGCGAGATCGGCCCTACCATAGGCAAGAAGCTCCAGAAAGATGCTATTGTAGCGGTGACACTATCTATGATAGGCATTATTTTATATATTGCATTCAGGTTTGAGTTTAAATTTGGCATAGCGGCGGCCATTGCTACATTCCATGATATCCTTGCTGTCCTGGGTATAATATATATCCTTGATAAAGAGATTACACTCCTTATTATAACCGCACTCCTAACTCTCGCCGGTTATTCCCTTTCCGATACGGTTGTGGTCTTCGACAGGATAAGGGAGAATTTAAATAAGAGGAATAAGGAGATCTTCGGTCAGGTGATAAACAGATCGATAAATGAGGTACTAGGAAGGACATTTATGACCGGCCTGACAAGCATTCTCGCTGTTATTGCCCTATATATATTTGGGGGCGATGTGCTTCATGACTTTGCCCTGACACTCCTTATGGGTATTATAATAGGGACATACTCCTCATGGTTTATTGCAAGTCCGATTCTTTTTGTCTGGGGATCTGCCGGAAAAGAAAGGCTCCTTAAAAAGGCATACAGATAGACCCTCTCTATGAAAAGCCCGGCCGACAGAGAAATCCCCCTTTCAGGAAGATTAAAGGACAACGACCTTATAGCTGCCTTAAGATATCTTAACAGGAATAAAAAGACAGGCGTATTAAACCTAAACAGAAATGACCAGAATAAGTCTATATATCTAAAGGATGGCGAGGTTATTTACGCAATATCCAAATATATAGATGATCGGTTAGGCGAGATGCTCTTAAAGCTGGGCAAAATAACCCTGGATCAATATGAGAGATCTGTTGCTGAACTAAAAAAAGGGGCCAAGAAGCAGGGGACGATCCTTGTTGAACTAGGATATATATCTCCTGGGGATCTCGTCTGGGCCGTCAAGTATCATGCCAAGGAGATAATAGTATCTACTTTTAGCTGGATAGACGGCCAGTATGAATTTACGGAAGGGGGGATCCCCGCAGGAGAACTGATAACCCTTCATATGGGGATGGCAAATCTGATTCTTGAGGGGATTAAGAGGATTAATGACTGGACAAGGCTATGGAATGAACTTCCTCCTGTAGATACGGCCTTACAGATCACGGGAAACCCGATAAACCTCTTTCAGGATATTGACCTTGAGGACCGGGAAAGGGAGATCATTACAAAGATCAATGGAGAAAAGAGCATAAGGGATATATTCAGGGAGTCCGGCTTAAAGGCCTTCGAGACCCTCAAGATAGTCTACTTCCTGTTCAGGCTCAGGATGGTTGAGGCCGTTAAAGCGGAAGGGACTAAAATAGAAGAAGCAATCCCTGAGAAGACAGTTGACACAGAGCCGGTTAAGGAAAACAACAGGGAAATAAGAAGACAGAAGATTATCGATGCCCATAATGCCATGGCCACAATGGATCACTATCAGATCCTCGGCCTTAAGAAGGGCGCCCCAGGGGATGAGGTAAAAAAGGCCTATTTCAGGCTTGCAAAAGAATATCACCCGGACATACACTATCAGGAGGGGATGGACGAGATGAAGGGGATGCTTGAGACCATATTCAGGAAGATAACAGATGCATATGACATCCTCTCTGTAGACCAGAAAAAGCAGGAATATGACCTCTATTCGGTAATCAGCAAACATGAAAGGAGAAAACCCAGAGAAGAGAAGACCGATGTAAGGGCGCAATCCCAGTACCAGAGGGGTCTGGATGCGTTTAAGAAGGGGGACCTGAAGGAGGCAATAAACTCTATTGAGTGGGCAATAAAGCTCGAACCTACCAGACCGGCATATTATACCCTCCTGGGGAAGATCTTAACCCTCATACCGGGAAGGATAAAGGATGCGGAAAATGGTTTTATGCGGGCTATCGAGCTCGAACCAACCAACCCTGAAAATCATATCGGTCTCGGGTTAATCTACAAAAAGGGGGGCATGAAGCAGAGGGCAATCAGGTCATTCGAGGAGGCATTGGTCTGGGACCCTGAAAACAGAGAGGCAAAAAAGGAATTAGAGGGTTTAAGGTAAGGGGAGGATATGAAGGAGAGACGCATATCAAAGAGGTTCGGCCTTGTTTCACTGGCAGAAATAACATCATTGACTGACAAGATTACAACAAATGCCTTTGTGGCAAATGCCAGCGAAACAGGCCTCGGGCTCTACATGGAAAAATATATAGCTTCCGGAAGCGATGTCGCTATTAAACTTACCTACTTTGACCAGGGAGACAAGGGGAATGAAGAAAAGAGGGTGATGGAGGAGATAGACGGAAAGGTCCTCTGGATAAAGGCGCTTGGGAACTACTTTTTTACAGGTATCGCCTTTAAGGTGCTTGACCGGAAGAAACACAAACGGTTTATGCATTATTTGAAGAACAGGAAGACGGATTGAAAGAAAAGAGGTGGATCAGGCGAGACACTGACGGGTTCTTGGCAGATGAGATAAGCAGGGATCTCGCAATAAGTCCAGTTGTAGCCAGGGTCTTATTAAACCGTGGGATAACGGAAAAGGAGGACGCAAAGAGATTTCTGTCGCTATCTTCAACACACCTCCTTGATCCATTCATCATGAATGATATGCATAGGTGCGCAGATAGGGTTGCCCGTTCCATAATGACAGGAGAGAGGGTAATAATTTACGGGGATTATGATGTAGACGGTATTACCGCCGTATCACTTTATCTCCTTTTTTTCAGAGACCTGGGGACGGATGTCCTGCACTATCTGCCATCTCGGATGACAGAGGGATACGGAATGAACGAATCCTCTATAATGAAGATAAAGGAGATGGGTGTATCGCTGATAATTACAGCGGATCTCGGGACAACATCCCATAGGGAAATAGAGGTTGCCGCTTCAATGGGTATTGACGTGATAGTGACGGACCACCACGAGGCGCCGGAAGATCTGCCTAAGGCCTATGGGATAATCAACCCAAACAGGAGGGATTCTACATATAGTTTCAAAGGCCTTGCAGGGGTCGGTGTTGCCTTTAAATTTATTGGGGCCATATATGAGAAGATTAAGGCCGAGGCTAAGGTTAAGGGTTTCCTCAAACTCAACCTTGACCTTAACCTTCTTAAATATCTTGACCTTGTTGCCCTGGGGACGATCGCTGATGTCTCACCTATGCTTGAGGAAAACAGATTCTTTGTAAGAGAAGGACTCAAGGCCCTCTCATCCGGCGAGAGGATTGGGGTAAGGGCGCTAAAAGAGGTGGCCGGAATAGATGGAGAGGTTGGGGTCGGGACAGTCGGTTTCCAGCTCGCTCCAAGGATAAATGCCGCAGGCAGGCTCGCAGGAGGAGAGACCGGCATTGTGCTTCTCACAACAAGGTCCATGAAGGAGGCGATCGAATCGGCAAGACATCTGGATGCCAAAAACCGCGAAAGACAGAAGATAGAGGAAGGGATCTTAAATGATGTCCTGATCAGGATTAGGAACGAGGTCAACCTGAATCAGGTCAGCGCTATAGTTCTTGCATCACCAAAATGGCATCAGGGTGTAATAGGGATAGTCGCATCAAGGATAGCTGAGCGGTTCTATCTCCCAACCATCCTGATATCGTTAAAGGATGATGGGACAGGAAAAGGATCTGCGAGGAGCATACCTCCGCTTCACCTATACAAGGCCATTGAGCAGTGTTCTGATTACCTGGAGGGGTTTGGTGGGCACAAGTTTGCAGCAGGATTAACTTTAAGGCAGGAAAGGTTCGATGCATTCTCAAGGCGCTTTGATGAGGTTGTCTCAGAGTCCCTTGGTGAATCAGATTTCCTTCCTGCCATCAGGCTTGATGCCGAAGTAAGGCTGGCAGATGTTACCTTCGGTCTGATAAAAGATCTTGACAGGCTGTCCCCCTTCGGCCCCGCAAATCCGGAACCTGTGCTGGCAGCCATGCATGTTGAGCCTGTATCACCCCGTCTGGTCGGCAACAATCACCTGAAACTGACCATCAAATCCGGTCCCCATCACCTGGACGCCATAGGTTTTGACATGGGGTCTTTCTATCCCCAGCTTACCTCCCGCATCCAGGCCAGGCAAGGATCGTATCTGGATATAGCCTTCACGCCACGGCTTGATACCTGGCGGGGAGAGGAGAGGATACAGATGAGAATAAGGGATATTAGGATGACCTCTGACGGAGGGTGCACCTAGATGAAGAAAGGTTAAGGTTAAGGATAAGGCTGAGGTTAAGGGTTTCCTCAACCTCGACCTCAAACTCAACCTTCTATAAGAGCTGATGACACTTTCACCGGATAGACTGATAGATAAGGTGCTGGGGTATAACCCTCAGGCAGAGGTTTCTCTTATCAGGGAGGCCTATGAGTTTGCCGCCGCAGCCCATGAAGGACAGATCCGCCAATCAGGAGACCCCTTTCTTTGGCATCCCCTTGAGGTCGCTGAGATTCTGGCCGACCTGAAACTTGATGTCCCTTCAATTGCAGCAGGTCTCCTCCACGATACCGTTGAGGATACAAGGCACACCACAGAAGAAATAGGCAGGCGGTTTGGAGAAAAGATCGCCGGCGTCGTGGAGGGAGTAACAAAGATAGGGAAGATAGAGTTTAAGACCCATGAGGAGAAGCAGGCAGAGAACTTCAGGAAGATGATACTCTCAATGGCAGAGGATATCAGGGTCATACTGATAAAGCTGGCAGACCGGCTCCATAACATGAGAACACTTGGGCATCTGCCTGAACCAAAGCAGAAAAGGATAGCTCAGGAAACCCTGGACATCTATGCGCCGTTGGCAAATAGACTGGGTATCGGCTGGGTAAAGTTCGAACTTGAAGACCTATGCCTCAGATACCTTAAGCCTGACATCTATATGAATATTACCAAAAAGATCGCAAAGAGGGGCGAGGAGAGGGAGAAATACATAAACAACCTAATCGCCATAGTGAAGAAGAATCTGGTTGAATACGGCTTTAACGGCGAGGTAGTCGGGAGGAATAAACATGCCTATAGTATCTACCAGAAGATGGAACGGCAGGGGATCTCGTTTGAGGAGGTCTACGACCTGACAGCCATTAGAATCATTACCGATACAAAGATGTCCTGCTATGCAATACTCGGAATGATCCATTCATTATGGAGGCCCGTGCCCGGCAGATTTAAGGACTATATCGGAGTGCCTAAACCCAATCTCTATCAATCCCTCCATACAACAGTCAGCGGGCCTGATGGCGAACATGTGGAATTTCAGATCAGGACAGAGGAGATGCATAAGATTGCCAAAGAGGGTATTGCCGCACACTGGAAGTACAAGGAGAAGGGCCAGATCGATGAGAAGGACAATAAGATATTCGGGTGGCTGAGGCAGCTGATGGAGTGGCAAAAGGAGATGGCCGACAACAGGCAGTTTATGGATTCCATAAAAATGGACCTCTACCAGGACGTTGTCTACATCTTTACCCCAAAAGGGGATGTCAAGGAGTTGATAAAGGATTCAACTCCTGTAGATTTTGCATATAGCATTCATACCGAGGTAGGAAACCATTGTGTCGGGGCCAAGGTAAACGGAAAGATCGTTCCCCTTAAATATCAGTTAAGCAGCGGGGATGTGGTTGAGATCATCACATCACCAACACATGTCCCGAGCAGGGACTGGTTAAAGTTTGTCAAGACAGCAAAGGCAAAGGCAAGGATAAAACATTGGATCAAGATTGAGGAGACGAAGAGGAGCCTTGATATCGGGAGGAAGGCCCTTGAGAGGGAAATCAGAAGACACAATCTGAGCACAACAGAGACATTCAAATCTGAGAAGCTTCTGGCTGTGGCCAGGGAGATGGGCTTTGGAAACATCGAGGACCTCCTTGCTGATATAGGATATGGAAAGGTCTCGCCGCTGCATATAATAAACCACCTCCTTCCGGAGGAGTCCCTTAAGGAGGGACTTAAGGAAAAGGTCGTTAAGAAGATAGGGATAAAGCCTGAAGGCGTAAAGGTGAATGGCCTAAATGATATCCTTATACATCTTTCGAAATGCTGCAATCCTGTGCCTGGCGATAAGATCATAGGTTTCATAACCAGGGGGCGGGGCCTCTCCATCCATACTGTAGATTGCCCTAACATAGATGAGCTTGATTATGATAAAGAGAGGCTGGTCGATGTCGGCTGGGATGTAAAGGGGGCAGGGACCCATCCTGTAAAGATCTCGGTCTTGACTGTCGATAAGCCGGGTCTTCTTGCTAATGTCTCTGCCTCTATTACCTCTGCGGAGGCCAATATCAGCCATGCAGAGATCAAAACCACTGAAGAGAAAAAGGCCGTACTGAATTTTGTGGTCGAGATAACAAATACAAAACACCTTGAAAAGGTCTTAAAGAATATCGAAAAGGTAGAGGGTGTGCTTCGGGCCCAAAGGATAAGAGGCGGCTAGATATCAGCATCATATAGCTTCTTTTCGCAGTCCGGACATACACCATGGGTGAACTCGGCCTTCCAGTAATCTCTTATAAAATCCTCTATATTCTTCCAGCTTCCATTCCCGTTCCGCATCTTTTTGCAACACATGCAGACCGGCAACAGATCCCAGGATTTTTTGGTAATTATATTCTGCATCTTCCGGAGATCAAATTCAGAATAGGCCTTTTGAAGATCAAGTATCAGTTTTTCCCTCCCCTCCTCTTCCTGTCTCACCTTTGTTATATCGCGAATGATCTCTATGACCTGGGCTACTTCGCCCGCATCATTTAAGATCGGGCAGGCGCTAATCTCTATAATTACCTCATTTTCTGACTTATCATTATACTTATGTATTAATCTTACCGGCTCTTTTGCAGAAATGACATACCTTAAGGGACAGGTAAATATCCATGCTGAAGATGTCTCGCACGGCCTTTCGAGACGATGTATGACCTGGTAGCAGGCAAGGCGCATCCCAACCGGGTCTTTTACAGCAAATATCCTCCTGGCGGCCCTGTTGGCAAAGAGGATATTATGGTTTAGACCGATTACCAGCAGGGGATCGGAGATGCTATCAACGATACTCCCTAAAAAGTCCTTTGACCTCTCCAACCCGTCACGTCTCTTCTTGATGTCCTGTTCCATCTCGTCCTCCTCATGCAATAGTCAAGATAAGAAATACCGTTTTATCTTTCCAAGAAAAGATGAATTGATAGCTATCTTTTTATTACCCTGTTTTCACCGTATGACCAGGCAACTTTTTCGACTCCCTGATCCTCCCATGCCTCCCCCCATATACCGCCTTTTTAAACAATTCAGCATCGTTAAGCCTCCCTTCTTTTTCAAGGCGCTTAATTACAGCCAAAACCTCACTTAATGGAACCCTCTTTATGTTCATAGTCATCATATCCTTTTATTGTTTATCTTCAATCACCTCCCATTTCCAGACCCAACTTACAAATTACTACTCCTTACTCCTCTAAGGATCCGCAGGGGGAGATTCCCTCTCCTTTGCCTCGAGGTCGTTGGTTCGCGCCTCCAGAAAGCTGATCAGGTCTCCCACCTCGGCCCTGGTCAAATTCAGGTTAGGCATCAGCACCTTGTTATACTTCGCGAGGAGATCTATGGCAATGGGATCCTTTCTTGCCCTCATCTGATCGGGGGCAGCGATAAAACGGAAAAGCCAGGCGCGGTCCCTGCGGGACGTCACACCCTTTAAGTCCGGCCCTATGCGGTCCCCCTTGCCGATGGTGTGGCAGGCGGCGCACCGATTCTTAAACAGGACCTGTCCCTCTTTTGGCATCGCAAGCCACGGGGCCTCTGCGTAGCTCTCCACTGATTTGTCTTTATACCAGTCCGCATACAGCGTCTTGCCGATCTCATTGGTGAGATAGTTGACATCGGCGGACAACTGGAGCCTCATCCACTCGCCTTTTACACCGTTTCCAACCCGGACAATATCCTGATGTTCATCCTTGTCCTCTCTCCGCTCTCCGAGCTTCATGCGAACTATATAGATGTCCTCAGGCTTGCCGGTCAGGAACAGCCAGCCAGGCCCCGCCCCATACTTTTCGGCATACGCCTTCAGGGCCTCGGGCGTATCATGCTCCGGGTCCAGGGTGATCGAATAGATGAAGATATCCCTGCCCACGCGCGGGCCAAGCAGCTTCTGCACCTGCGCCAGCTTTGCTGTTGCGAGCGGGCAGGCCTTCTCACAACCGCCATAGATGAAGTTGATCAGCACCTTCTTGTCCTTGATCAGGTCATCATATAAGCGGACCCTCTTCCCCTCCTGGGTCACAAGGGGCACGTTGGGGAAGTAGTTCGACCCCCAGTGAGAGCCCTCCGGCGCAGCCGAGGTGATGCCCCCGAGCATCGAAAAGGCCAGGAGTAGAGCTGCAACGGTCGCAAGGCCTTTTATCATGATTCTTTCCCTCCTTTGTTCCGAAAATAGCCTTTTTGTCATTTCCCAACTTCCACAACCTAACTCCCCCCTCCCCCTCAACGCCCCCTCTTATCCCCCTCTTTGATAAAGAGGGGGAAGGGGGAGTTAAGGAGGGGAGTTCCGGCTTGATCTTGAAATCCTGTAGGGGCAATTCATGAATTGCCCCTACATCTTGCCACTAGGCCGTTCTCGGGTCTGCGGACGGCACAACCGGCCCTATATCCGGTTCAGGACATACATCGACTCCAGCATCGAAGCCCTGCGGATTCGCTTCAGGCATGATGCAGGAATTTACATATGTCACCCCTTCGGGCCGCGGATCAGGTGTCGGGAGTACCGTAACGTGGACTGCCTCGATGCCGGCGTTGCTATTCCCTTTTATTAGGTCGTACCGCATCAACATGGCATTATCTTCATGTACCGTGTTGTGGCAGTGGTTCACATAGGCCCCGCCAAACTCGCCGAATGCGGTCTGGATCGTAACATCCCCTAATTGGCCAACGTGCCAGACATCCTTTCGCATATTCGCCTCCGTTGGGTGAAGTCCTTCTCCGTTCCGAGCTATTGTCTTAGCCTCTTCGAAATGTAGGTGGACCGGGTGGCCCCAGCCGCCCGGGCTTACAATGTGCCAATGCTCGACATCCCCGGGCCTCGGCAGATTCGAGACGCGCCTCATGTCAGCCTGTTTAGTTGGATCGCCATTCACCCTAACACCCCATGGCTCTTCACCATCCGGGTGGTCGAAAGGCAGGCCTCCGCCATCAGCGCCACGATTGAATTCGATGATCCTCGTTCTTACGGGTTCAACAGTGGGGATCTCCCAGTCTGCACCCGGATCATTAACAAGGCTCTGATCGTTCCTACCGCAGGCATTCGAGATGGTGTTTGTTGCCTTCGGGTCGTCGATACTCGGAACCGAACTTACTACCTCAAACTCCATGATCGCGCCGACTGCAGGATCGTCCGGGTCGCCCGCAAGGGCCTGGTTCATAGTGAGGATATCGCCAATTGCCCGTCCATTTTGGAACTTCAACATGTTCACAAGGTAATACTTCTTCCCTACCTGATTATTAAGACCTTTAGTGGTAGTAGCGCCTCCGGAGAAGTCGATGACAATGTCGTAGCGCTCTGCAGTTGACTGGACGTCCAACTCAGTCAGATTCCGCACAAAGCGGGGGTTGATGTTTCCATCATTGGCTATTTGTGTGAGCGATACAGGCCGCGCAGTGTTCGGATCTAGGCTGTCGGCAACAGCGAGCTTGATCCAGCGAGACATCCCTGCGCTTAAGATGCGGAAACGGTATTTTCTCGGTAATACCTTAAATGTCGGTTTCCACTGGAAGTTGACATGCATTACGTCGCCCAGGAATCCGTCTGTCTCAAAGACATCGAAGAATAGCTGCCCATCTGGTGAGAAGGCAACATCCTGAACAAGGAGGTATACGTCGAAATCGCGGTTCCCCCAGGTCCTATTATTCCTGAAGCCGCTCGGGAGCCTCAAGTTTACCGTGTTTGCTGCCTTGTCTCTAAGTGCCCTCTCATAACCGCGATCAGGTCCGCTGAAATACTCAAGGAGCGAGGCATATCCTTTGTAGACATTCTCTGACGTGAAGGAGATCCTGTGATCATGGAACCAGAGGGTCCCCTGGTTCTCGCGGAAGTCACCCGGCACATTTATGATCCCGCCATCATCTGTGGGGGTCGAGGCCCTGTTATCTCCCCTCGTGACCCCAAGAAGGGTGTCTAAATCACGACCGAGGGAGTCTTTCAGACCGCGATCGCGCCTGGCAAGCATCAGGCTATAGAGATAGTCATAGTACTCGCCGGGGAAGAAGTGGGCATTCCCGGCTCCATCGCTCTCAGCGCCATTGTGGCCATTGTGGTTATGGGTGGTCGGTTCCTGGCGGCCGAAGCCTCCGTTAGTGTTATTGGGGTTATTGGGGAAGCCGGGAGTGCCAAACCCGGGATCAAAAAATGGGAGATTATTGTAATGTCTGAAGATTACGGCTTCCCCATACCGGGCCTGCAGTAGGGCGGGGAATGTCAAGTCGCCATTTGCTATCCAGTTTCCACCCCGCACAAAGTGTTCCGCACCCACCGGCTCACCAGGGGTCCAGACAGCAGACGGATTTTGCGCCGGCCAGTTGTTGGCAAGGTTGTAGCTGACACCAGGTACGATCTGCCCTGTAGACAATCTGACGCCCACAGGGGGTAGCGGGTTTGATACCTGTCCATCCAGCCCAGCAGCGCCGTTTACTAATTCATTCCACCTCTGATGTGCAAAGGCCTCTCCAGGGGGACGGCCCTCCTGTGGCCCTGTTGTCCCGGGAGTTGGAACGTTACCGGTATTTGTGGCGTTGGCGAGATTGACCGTGTGGAGGATCGTATTGGTGTTCGCCATCCTCAGTGCATTCGTCTCGCCCAAAGAGGCAGGCCACACGAGCTGGGTGTCTAAACCTGTCCCAGACCTTCCCAGCGGGTGCCTTGTCAAATTGTGGAGCCGGAGCAGGGGTTGAATAAATGGCCTATCGAGAGGCTCCGGCACCGGGCTTAGCGGGGTGCCTGTTGGGACCTGGGCAAAGGCGCTCCTGGCAAAGGGGCTCAAGCCGTTCTTCGCCAGCAGCAACCCCCCGGCCGTGAAGATCCCATACTTGATGAGGTCTCGCCGTGTAACCTGGCCCAGGGAGCGGGCTTTTACGATCTCTGCCCGATTCCTCCGGGCGTTCTCTGCCTCCCTCATGCGTGCTTTTGATGCATTCCTTGGAAGATACATTTTGATTCCTCCTGTAAAATAAATATACCTTTGTCATGACTACATGAAATCCCTGTAGCCTTTTTTATACAACAAGACATGGCTCCCTTATCTTCAAAAGGTATCACCTCCTTCCTTTTAAACCGGATCGATATATGGCAGAAACAAAACATATCCTCAGTATAGCTCCTGACTTTTTGCGGTGTGCCATGACTGTGTAAATTCTTTGTAAATTTTTCATAACATTTATTACGGTCAGCTAAATTAAGTCATAATTATAGGGGCAATCTGACCAATCGCCGGTGGCTGCAAAAGGACAGTTATCAGTCATGTAGTGTTCTACCCCCTTTTTCACCATAATCTGATGGATGATAGATTTTTGTTTCTCGCTCTCCATCTTCAGAGCACATAGATGTTGGTATTCCTGATCAGAGGGAGATACCTCCTTCCAAATTGGACTGGATTTAATTGTAAGGAATCTGCATGACATATTTTGCCTCGCTATTAATCCAAAGGATGTCTATTTAAAGGGGCTTGCGTCGCCCTCCTCCACCGGCAAAGCCGAAGCGAGCATCCGGCTCTGCCGGTGCAAGCGCGGGGTGTGGGGGCATCGGAGGAGCCACTGCACCGCACGGGCCCCCACAGATGATAGTCGCCTCCCCCTCGCACGCTCATGTTGTTCGCTCGGTAGATACCCACTAATTATTATGCCTGGGGACTATCTATTGGGACTATTGGTCCCTGGCATATGCATTAATATCAATAATATGTTGTAGTATAATAGATCTAATGTCAGGATGGTATTAAGATTATGTAAAATTATTGTAATATTTTTTTATCTGTTTTTATATCCTCAAGTTGACTTCATTTGTCATAAATACCGGTTCGACAAGCTCACGGCAGGCTGGGGTTATCCCTCTTTCTATTTAAAGGGGCTTGTTTTATCTACTAAAATTTACTGATGTTTTACGTAGTCATAACATTGCTATGACATTGATCTGTTATCTTTCAACCGTGAAGGCTAAACAAAAACATTAACAGCATTTTTTATCGGTATCCAGCTTATGGGGAAGCGGATTGTTGTTGTAGAAGACGAAGAGAAGGTCATATCGATTATCAGGGCGGTCCTCAGCAGGGAGGGATTCTATATTAAGTCTGCCCCTGACGGGATATCCGGCCTTAAACTCATACGGGAAGAGATCCCTGATCTTTTAATACTTGATCTGATGTTGCCGGGTCTTGATGGATTTGATGTATGCAGGGAGATCAGGATGGATCCAAGAACAGCCCAAATCCCCATCATAATCCTTACATGTAAATCAGAGGAACTTGACAGGGTCTTAGGACTCGAACTTGGGGCAGATGACTATATTACCAAGCCCTTTTCCCCAAGAGAACTCCTGGCAAGGGTAAAGGCGGTATTAAGAAGAACCGGCCGGAGCAAGGAGATCCCTGCCACACTCTCATATAAGAATATTACAATAGATACGGCTGCCTGCACGGTAAAAGACAGAGAAAGAGAGGTAGAATTGACCCCAAAGGAGTTCGGGCTCCTTACCCATCTTGTCAGGAATAAAGGTCGTGTCCTGTCCCGGCAAGTAATACTTGACGCTATCTGGGGGCTTCCCGGAGATATTACCACAAGGACAGTTGATACCCACATACTGGGTCTGCGTAAAAAGATGCCTGTTCTTGCAGAGTCAATCCTGACTGTCAAGCAGTTTGGGTATAAGTTAAAAGAAGAGGATTGATATGGGGTAATGGGGTGAGTGACGGGATTTGAACCCGCAACCACCGGAGCCACAGTCCAGTGCTCTGCCGTTGAGCTACACTCACCGTCTAATTTTAAATCTCCCTCTCCTTAAAACCTTCCCTTTCCATGGTCTTATGGAGTTCCTTGATCTCCTGCTCCATCTCAAGGATTATCTCCCTCTGATGTTTGAGCAGCGTAATGATCTCCCTTACCCCCCCCTCCGCCTTTCTGTTTATCTGATAATCACGCATGACAGTCGCCCGGTCCCTCTCTGTCTGCCTGTTCTGACTCATCATAATTATAGGGCCTGCATATGCCGCCTGCAAACTCAATATCAGATTCAACAATATAAATGGATATGGGTCCCATTTATAGATCCACCCTATGATATTTATCACTATCCAGACCGCTATTGCTATTGTCTGCGATACAATAAATCTCCAGCTACCGAGAAGGGATGTAATCCTATCGGCCATGACCTGACCAGTGGTTAGAGGCGTCTCGTCATACAACTCCATTACCTCTTTCCGGATCGAGGATCTAAACCTGGCATCTATCTCCGGCCTTCTCATCTTATCCTCAATTAACTGTTATTAGTTACAAGTTAAATGTTACAAGTGAATCCACCAAAGGAAGGCAAAGCCTCCACGATTAACTATTAACTTGCAACTATTAACCAAAACCACCAATTTGTATTTAGTTAAAAGTTACCAGTTATCAGTGAGATTTTGCTTTCGCAAAATCTCTTGGCGCGCCTGAGAGGACTCGAACCTCCAACCCACAGCTTAGAAGGCTGTTGCTCTGTCCTTTGAGCTACAGGCGCAAGATAAAAATTGCGACGCAATTTTTATACCTGTAACTTATAACTAATAACTGTTAGAAGTTATCGGTTATAAGTGAATTCGCCACCGGCGAATTCTTGGTCGGGGCGAGAGGATTTGAACCTCCGACCCCCTGCTCCCAAGGCAGGTGCGCTAGCCAGGCTGCGCTACGCCCCGTAATTTGCTATTTAAAGGGGCTTGCGTCGCCCCCTCCACCGGCAAAGCCGGATGGAGCCTCCCCCTCAACGCTCGCATCCGCTCGCTGGATAGAAGATTTAGAATCCAGACTTTCCTCCTGACTCCTGACTCCCGCTTTCATTCATTAATAATCTTCTTACCTTTGCCATGGCCTTTCCTCTGTGGCTAATCCTGTTCTTCTCCTCAAATCCCATCTGGGCAAGGCTTCTTCCGGTATCAGGCACTATAAACACAGGATCATAGCCAAAACCATTTTCACCCGACCTATCAAATCCTATCTCGCCATATAATTCACCCTCTATAAAATCAACCTCACCAGAGGGTCTGGCCAGGGCAATCACACATACAAACCTGGCTTTTCTCTTTTTTCTTTCAACACCGGCCATCAACCTGAGCAGCTTATCGATATTCTCCTTATCCGTTGCATCATCCCCTGCAAACCTGGATGAATGGACCCCGGGTCTCCCCGCCATGGCATCAACCTCGAGGCCGGAGTCATCTGCTATGGTAACTATACCAGTATGCCTTGCGAAAGTTAATGCCTTTTTCGATGCATTTTCGTGATAGGTATTCCTATCCTCAATGACCGGTCCTATCTCCGGATAATCAAGGAGCGTTACTATCTTCACCGGAAGATCCTCCAGCATCGCTAATAACTCAGCAACCTTATTTCGGTTCCTGGTGCCCAGCAAGAGGTTTTGGATCATATAGATTTCCTAATGCCTCCTTTTCCAATTTTATCAGGCTCTTTGTCCCTCTTTTTGCAAGGAGGAGAATTTCATCCAACTCCTCCCTTGTAAACGAAGAAAATTCGGCTGTCCCCTGTATCTCTACAAAGTTCCCGCTCCCTGT
The DNA here is from genome assembly GCA_964648095.1 of uncultured Nitrospirota bacterium. Lineage (GTDB taxonomy): Bacteria > Nitrospirota > Nitrospiria > JACRHA01 > JACRHA01 > JACRHA01. The sequence goes on from CAZYNY010000043.1 coordinate 22,225, forward strand.
CATTACAATATTCATATCTACCTCAGCGGATGAATCTTCTTCGTACGCCAGATCGACCAGGATCTCCCCATTGATCTTGCCGACACTTATTGCAGCAAGGTAATCCTTAACGGGTATCTTATCTATCATCCCATTTTTCTTTGCAAACAAAAAGGCGTCAACCATCGCCACAAAGGCCCCTGTAATCGAGGCTGTCCTTGTACCCCCATCTGCCTGTATGACATCGCAATCTATCCAGATGGTCCGCTCCCCAAGGGCCTCAAGATCTACTACAGCCCTAAGAGACCTCCCGATAAGACGCTGTATCTCATGGGTCCTTCCTCCCAGCCTTCCCTTCGATGATTCCCTGGTCATCCTCTCGTTAGTTGACCTTGGCAGCATCCCATATTCTGCTGTGATCCAACCCTTATTTTTGCCCCTTAGAAAAGGCGGCACCTTGTCTTCTATTGAAACAGCACATATTACCTTGGTATCACCAACCTCAATCAACACAGAACCTTCGGGATTCTTCAGGTAACCCCTGGTGATCCTGACATCCCTTAATTCGTTCTTCTTCCTTCCGTTTCTTCGCATACTACCTGCCATAGATAGATTATTACCGCTCCAGAGAGTCAGAGTATATATTAACACCGGGGGCAAGATCAATAAAAAAAGAGAGTGGAAAGGCAGTTTTAAGATCAGGGTTTAGCCGGTTAAAACTTAGATCCCTGCCTGTATCATTTCTTAAGCCTGCTATCCAGGCTCAATTCTCCGCCGCCGTAGGCAGCAATATATGCAAGTCCGCCCATTATTGCCAAGTTCTTCATAAAATGGATCACCTGCATCTGATCCCCAAAGTTGGTATGAAATATCAGGGTGGTGGGGATCATAAAGATAAAAAGCGCTATGGCCCCCATCCTGGACATATAGCCCAGTAGGATAGAGAGGCCGCCGCCTACTTCTACAATTATGGCGCCTGCGGCAAATAACCAGGTTAGGGGCATACCATATGCTGCCATGTAATCCTGTGTGCCGCTGAAATTGCCTATCTTGCTTATACCTGCCATCAGGAAAATGATGGAGATTAATATCCTTCCGATTAGTGTCATTATTTTATCCATTCCAATCCCTCCTTGGCATTAGAAATTAAATTGAAACGATAGGATACCTTTTCTATTTGAAATTATCCCATACTTATCCGTTGATTTTCAAGGAGGTATGCCTCGAGGGGAGGCTCAAAAGCTTTGGCCTTTGGAGGGGGCGACTAAAATCCACTGTTATAGAACAGCAAGCGGAGTCGAGCGTAGGGAGGGGGGAGGCTCCATCCGGCTCTGCCGGTGGAGGGGGGTAGTCGCTCCCCTATAATAAACACTATATTTAAGGATAA